>CAYWSR010000063.1:0-22696 GCA_964460385.1 uncultured Occallatibacter sp.
GCCATCCGGCGTCGCAAATGGGGCGCGAGGCGGCCAACTCTGCGCCGAGGGCGGGCGCGAGAGCCTGGATGAGGGGGATTTTCGCTGCGTCCTTGATGCCGCGGCCGACGCTGACGATGAGCTGCGCCGAGCCGAGGTCGACGGTTTGGGAGGAGGCGCGGAAGGGCTCGCCGGCGGAGGTGCGGATGTTGTTGGGGGCCACCTCCGGGACGAACGTTTCGATGACAGCATCTTGGCCGGGAGACAGGGCTGTGGCGCGAAAAGCGCCAGCCTGAATCGAGATGAAGCAGGGGCCGCTGCCTGAGAGTTGGTAGGTCGCGTTCATACGGCCCTGGAAGAGCTGACGAACGAATGCAGGACCGGGTTCGAGGGCGATGACGTCACTGATGAGGACCTGGCCGAAACGTGTGGCGAGGCGCGGTGCGAAGTCGCGCACCTGGTAAGTGTGCGGAAGCACTGCGTGCGTCGGACTCTCCTTTTGGAAGAGTTGATGGAGGGCGGTGACGTAACCGTCGGAAGAGTAGGGAGCGAGGAACGGATGCTCGACTCGAACGACGCGGGCGAAGGGGCCGACTGCTGCTTCGGCGGCAAGGGCCTGAGTGTCTGCACCGAGCAGGACGGCGGTGACGGGCGCTCCGGCTGCGAGCGTGGCTGCGGCGGAGGCAGCCTCCCAGCTCGAGCGCGTGATCTTGCCGTTACGGTATTCGAAGATGACAAAGACGCTCATAGAACGCGCGCCTCCGTTTTCAGCTTTTCGACGAGTGCGGCGGCGGCTTCGGCCGGCGAACCGGTGAGGATTTGCGTCGACTTCTGCTTCTGCGGGAGCGAGATTGACGCGAGAGTTACCACGGGAGCAGAAGGAGCTGCGAGATCGGCGGCGGCGAGAACGCGGCAATCCTTCGTCTTGGCACGCTTGATGCCCATGAGCGTTGCGTAGCGAAGGTTGTTGCCGCCGGACTGGATGGTGAGCAGCGCGGGCGTGGGCAGGGTGATCTCCTGGAACCAGCCCTCTTCGAGTTCGCGCTTGACCTTGATGTGAACCTGATGTCCGGCAGGCTCCAAAACTTCCACATGCAAGATCAGCGAAGCGTGGGGCAGGCCGAGGAGTTCGGCAAGGATGACGCCTGTTTGGCCGAGACCGAGGTCTTCAGATTGCAGGCCGGTGAGGATCAGATCCGGCTTTTCAGGTGTGATGGCGGCGGCGAGCAGTCGGGCAACGCCGAGGGCGTCGCGCGAGGCGAGATCGTCGGCGAGGATGTGGATAGCGCGGTCGGCGCCCTTGGCGAGTGCTTCGCGCAGCGTGACGCCGACGCGCTCGGGGCCTGCGGAGAGAACGATGACTTCGCTTGCAGGATCGCCGGACTTCTCCTTGAGGAGCAAAGCTTCTTCGAGGGCGTAACCATCCGACTCGTTGAGCGCCCATTGGAGGTTGGATTCGTCGATCCACTTGCCGGCGGCGTCGATGCGAATGGGGGCATCGCGCTCGGGGACTTGTTTGATGGCGACGATGATTTTCATCTTTTCTTACTCTGGTTGATCTTAATTGCTCCTCGTCTTGAGCCAATCCATCAGATGTGCATACTTGCTCGGTTAGGTAGTCATTTGGCCGTGTTTCATTGAGTCTTGATGTTGTGTGCAGTCATGTCGAGACTGTCGCCAACGGTTGAGCTAATTGCGGGATCCTTGTGGGCCTCGTGCAGTGCCGGCATCACTCTATCCAAGTCAAGGTGCTTCTGAAACTGCGCGATGTAGCCGAGCGAGAGCGCCGCTGCCCAACGTACCAACGGATCCGGATGATGCAAGAACGAGAGGCAATGCTCCTGTGTCCAACGCCAATCATCCTCATACCATGAGGCGCTTTAGAGAGAAGACCTTATCTGTTCGGAGTCATTGCTAGTCAATCCCTCGACTAGCTCTGCTCGAGACCTTAGATGGACTACTTCATATTCCACGGGCTTAAGACTCCTTAGCTGGTTTGGTCAGCTGAAGTAGCTGGAGGCAGGTTACGTGCCACGAGTTGGGCAATATCGACGAGTTGAGGCGGAGCATCGCCGGTGGCGGCGAGGGCGTCGTTGAGCATGGTGTTGCAGAAGGGGCAGGCGGCGGCGATGGTGGTTGCGCCGGTTGCGATCAGCTCCTGAACGCGGTTGTGGCTGACCCTCTGGCCGGATTCCTCGCCGAGGAAGGCGAGGCCGCCGCCTGCTCCGCAACAGAAGCTGCGCTCGTGGTTGCGTGGGGCTTCGACAAGTTGGCCTGATTGGGCGACGATGGCGCGGGGTTCGTCGTAAACGTTGCGATAGCGGCCGAGATAGCAGGGATCGTGGAAGACGATGTTCTCCGAACTGGAATCTTTGGGTTTGAGGTTGTCGGCGAAGCGGGCCATGAACTCGCTGTGGTGCTCAACCTCCGGCGGTGTGCCGTACTCTTTCCAGTCTTCCTGAATGGTGCGGACGCAGTGGGGGCAAATCGTCACGATCTTGCGAACTTTATTCAGGGCGAGGGCTTCGAGATTTGCTTCTGCGAGTTGCTGGAAGAGCAGGTCGTTGCCGAGTCGGCGGACGGGGTCACCGGTACATTTCTCTTTGCGTAGGACGCCGAAGCTGGCACCGAGGTGACGCATGACGCGGGCGAAATCGGCGATAATCTCGCGGCCCTTGGGGTCGTAGGCACCCATGCAGCCAAGCCAGAGGCAGTATTCCTGACTGCCGTCGAAGATGGGCAGGGCCTGCTTCTCGATAAAGCGATCGCGCTCGGCAGAACTAAGGCCGAGGGCGTTGTCTCCGCGTTCAAGGTTGAGAAAGAGGCGCGTGCCGTGCGGGTCGTCCCAAGCGCCGGTGTTGACGGCTCCGCGGCGCAGGCCGATCAGGATGGGGACGTGCTCAATGCCAACGGGGCATTGGAACTCGCAGGCGCCGCAGGTGGTGCATTGGAAGACGGCCTCCTGTGAGTTGTATTTGCCAAGAAGGGGTTCGGCGGAGGCGGGGCCAAGCTCGTTGAGGAAGCTGCGCAGCCCGAGGACAATTTCCTTTGGATTGAGGAGCTTGCCGGTCGTGGCGGCGGGGCAATGCTCAGTACAGCGGCCGCACTCGACGCACGAATACGCCTGGAGTGAAACGAGACGGGTGAGGTCGGTGCCGGCGACCAGGCCGAAGTCTTCGTCGCCGAGAAGGGGCGGAATATGGGCGAAGCTGCCGCGCGAGAGGAAGATCGTTACGGGACTGAGGACGAGATGGAGATGCTTGGTGTGAGGGATGAGGGGAAGAAAGGCGAGAAGGCAAAGTGTGTGAGCCCACCAGAGGGTACGGGACGCGGGCTGGCCGGATGCGACGAAGAAGGCGGCCAGATACGTGGCCATGAGGAGGAAGATGAGGAGAGCGATGAGGCCGGACTCCCAGGAGAGCTTGGGACCGAGCCAGATGGGACGGAGAAGGAAGCGGCGGACGAAGAGGGCGAGGATGGAGACGGCGCAAGCGAGGGCGAAGAGGCCGGCGAGATCGTAGTAGAAACGGCCAAAGACGCCACCAGGCGAGAGAAAGCCAAGGCCGAGACCGGTGGCGCAGTGGTTGAGGGTGACAAGCGCAAAGGCGCAGAAGGCCCAGAAGACGAATGCGTGGGCGAGGCCGGGGAGTGGGCGCTCTTGGATGACCTTGGCCTGGCAGAGAACCTCCCAAAAGAAGTCCCAGAGGCGCTTGCCAACGTGAGAAAGATGAAAGCCCGGGTCGGGCTTAGAGCGGAGGATGCGTTGGAGAACAAGATGAAAACGCCGCCAAAAGCCCCATCCGGATGCAACTGCCAGGGTGAGGAAAAGCATCTTCTCATAGGTCGAGAAGCTCTCAGGCTCAGCCAGGATGGGAAGGTTTGAGAGCGCAGTAAGCATGGCGGAGCAAGCAGAGTACAGGGCAACAATACAGGATTGGCTTGGGAGCTGTCGTGATTTGGCAGAAACATCGGTGGAGTGCATCACAGACGAGTGAAGGAGAGGAGGAGATCGTGGGGATGGCAGGCTCTGCTTAGCGCAGGATGTGGGACCGGGAAATTACTTTTGATTGGGTTGATCTGGGCTCGAAACGGGCGATGGCCCGAGGCTACCGATAAATGAGAATAGCGGCGGTGGGATTCCATTGAGTTTGCGCCATTTCGCTGTTTTCAATTGAGATGCGGGCAGGGTTTCGGGTTGGGCCGGGTCTGTTAACGTAGGCAGAGCGGAGTTGTATTCCGCCTGAAAATTCTTGCCATGGGGTTGAGTTTTGGCGAAGTATCTTGTTACCGGAGTTGGTGGGTTTATCGGGCGGTCGATTGCGGCGGAGCTTCTGGCGCGTGGCGAGAGCGTGCGTGGGATCGATAGCTTTATTACAGGCCGGCGGGCGAACCTGGTGGGACTGGAAGCAATGGAGTTCCAGGAAGGGGACCTGGCGAACCCGGCGGCCTGCGCCCGGGCCTGCGCCGGCGTGGATACGGTGTTCCACGAGGCTGCGCTGGCCTCTGTGCCTCGATCCGTAAGCGATCCGGTAGCAACGAATGTGAACTGCGTGGATGCCACGCTGAATGTGCTGGTGGCGTCGCGGGCCGCGGGTGTTCGGCGGATTGTGTTTGCCGGATCGTCTTCAGCCTACGGCGATACGCCCACCTTGCCGAAGCATGAGAACATGCTGCCGAATCCGATTTCGCCGTATGCCGCGGCGAAGTTGGCGGCGGAGTACTACATGCGAAGTTTTGCACGGGTGTATGACATGGAGACGGTGGTGCTTCGGTACTTCAACGTCTTTGGGCCTTTTCAAGATCCGGGTTCAACCTACTCCGGTGTACTTGCAATCTTCTGCAGAAGGATGCTGGCCGGAGAGCAGCCGACGATTTATGGAGATGGGCTGCAAAGCCGGGATTTCACTTACATAGACGACGTGGTAAACGCGAATTTGCTGGCAGCGGCGGCTCCGGCGGAAAAGGTGGCGGGCCGGATGATGAATGCGGCCACCGGAGCACGTTACACGCTTCGGGAGACCTTCGACATCCTGAAGGAACTGACGGGATTCAAAGGAGAGCCAGCCTACGCTGAGGCGCGGTCGGGCGATATTCGGCACTCTCATGCCGACATCAGCTTGATCAAGGAACTGCTGGGCTATGAGCCGAAGGTGAGCTTCCGCGAAGCTCTGCGGCGGACGGTAGATTGGTACCGGGCTGGCGCCTAATACCACGGCCAGGCAGGAAGCCCTATTTGGCATGATTCCTTGCGTGACGGGGACCATTGACTAAAGTAATTCAATGAATCACAATGTCGGTGTTTCCTCGACCTGGATGTTTTGTGTCTGAAGAGGCGCTCCGACACCGGGCGAGGTTTGCTGTATTCGATCCATGGCCCTCGGCGGATGTTTTGATTGCGCGTGAGGGGAGTGGAGTTTCCCAGGGGACGGGCTACCGGAGATTAACCCGGATCAGCTCTCCCGCATTGTGAGTCATCGACCTGGGCTGCTGCCAAAGCCGCGCCTTGAGACATCGCCGAGCCGTACTCGAATCCACCCCGCACCCTGGATCGAGGTAATTGTCCTTTGCCGGAGCATACGGCTCTTCCGGACCCATCGCCACGCGTATTGGAGCAGCAACCGGCCCTTAGCAGGCATGGTTCCGCTACATCTCTCCGTGAGCTGGCGCGGGTGCTGGTTCGCAGGCGGCTTCTGGGACTGAGTGTGCTGGGCGGGCTGCTGGTGGTGTGCCTGCTCTATTGCCTGATTGCTCCCAAACAATATGACGCAACGGCCAAGGTGGCGCTGCGTGAGGCGCCGGCGTCGAGCCTGGAGGAGCAGGCGGCCCGGCCGGCTGGATCGGCGTCGCTACTGGCAGCTCCGCTGGAGTTGGAGACGCTTGCAAACGTTTTTCGGAGTGAACGGCTGGCGTGGAGAGTGATCGCCGAACAAAAACTTTATGTAGCGCCCGGATTCCGGGGTACGGTTGCGAAGGAATTTCCCGGCTTCAGGGCGGATGCGCCGAGTGCGGATGCGCGCGAGTGGCTGCTGACGCGCTTCAAGCGGCAACTGCTGGTGGAGGCGGTGCCGCGGACCCTGGTGCTGCAGATCCGTTTTCGCGCCAAGGACCCCGCGCTTTCGGCAGCGGTGGTGAATGGACTGATCCGCGCCTACGAGGAAGAGGAGAGCGAAGCACGCATACGAGCCACCACGGAAGACTCGAGCTGGCTGCGGGTTCAGTTGAAGGATCTGAAGGCGCGGATGGAGGCCAACCAGGCACGGCTGTCGGCGTTTGAGCAAGAGCATGGAATTCTGACTGCGCCCGCGATGGGGGACGGACAGAAGGATCAGAGCGCGAACAACCCAATGCTGGTGCAACTAGTTGAGCTCGACCGCGAACTCGTTGCCGCGACCACAGACCGAATCGTGTCAGAGGCGGCGTACCGCGCGGCGAGCGAAGGGGACCCCGAGGTGGTGGCGGAAACTCGGCGAGGCACGTCTGAGGGGATCGACAATCTCGAGACTGCATTGCTGGGGCAGATTCGGACGCAACGCAGCGGTCTTGAGGAAGAGCAGGCGCAACTGAGCACCGAGCACGGGCCGAACTTCCCGCGCGTGGTAGAGATCCGGAAGGAACTCGAGGAGTTGGAGAAGCAGCGACAGGTCGCGGACACCAAGCTGGTGGAGCACTTCAGGAACGCGTGGCAGATGGCGCAGGATCGGGAGAACGAGGTGCGGAAGAGCCTGGAAGCCGTTACCGCGCAGGATTTGAAGATGAACGAGGCGGCGACGCAGGCGCTGGTGATGATGCAGGAGGCCCGAACGAGCGGGGATCTTTATGCGCGCGTTGAGGGGCAGGTGGAAGAGGCTGCGCTGAATGAAGGAGTGCACAATTCGGGCATCTCGGTGGTGGACTTTGCACGCGAGCCAGCGAGAGCCGCGGCGCCCAATCTCCCGTTGTACATGACGATTACGTTTTTCGTCGGCTTGTGGCTGGCGGTGGGGTGTGTGTTGGCGGTGGAATCGTTCAGTTCTGCGCGACAAGGAGCGGCGGCGGTACTGGGGATGCTGGTGGTTGCGACTGCGATCGGGCACGGACAGCCACCGACCCCCACAACTTCCGGGTTGCCCTCGGGGGTGGCGCATCCCATCACCACGGAAGACAACCGAGGACGCGGGATCGGACAACCGGAGGCACAGGCGATCGAAACCGCGGCGAGTGCCTCGCAGGCGCAAGGGCCGAATGCACCATCAGGGCTTGTGGAGTCTCCGATGGCGGGACCTATCGGGCCCGGGGACCTGCTCGAGATCAACGAGTTTCACACGCCGGGGTTCCGGTCGGTTGCACGGGTGAGCGCGGCAGGGACGGTGACGCTGCCCATGGTGGACGAGGTCAACCTGCAGGGACTGGACGAGCGGGGAGCGGAAAGGAAGATTGAAGAGGAACTCGTCACAAAAGGGATGCTGCTGCATCCGCACGTCTCAGTGTTCGTGCTGGGGCAGGCGGGGCAGGATGTGAGCGTACTGGGCGAGGTTGCTCGGCCCGGGGTGTATCCCTACACGCTGCATCATCGGCTGCTGGATTTGATCTCGGCGGCGTCGGGGCTTTCGCAATCGGCGGGAAGGCTGGTGAATGTATTTCATCGCAACGAGCCGCAGACCCCGCATCCTGTGGTGCTCGACCCGGGCGGGACGGATACGGGCTCCGATCACAATCCGGAACTCCAGCCGGGGGATACAGTGCAGGTGAGCCGGGCGGGACTGGTGTACGTGATTGGCGACGTGGTGCGTCCCGGTGGGTTTCCAGTGGATCCTGCGCAGGGGCTGACGGTGGTGCAGGCGCTGTCGCTGGCATGGGGGCCAAGCCAGAACGCGGCAACGGGCAGAGCGCTGCTGATTCGAGAGCAAAAGGGAGGACGGACACTGACGAGGCTAAACCTGGGAAGGATGATTCACGGGCAGGAGCCGGACCAGCCGGTACGCGACCGGGACATTTTGTTTGTACCGGATTCGACGGCAAAGAACCTTTGGAACAAGACCCTGGAGTCAGCGATCCAGTCAGTGGTGGGGGTATCGATTTACGCCGCCATGGTTTATTCGCAGAGGTTTTAACGGATGAGACGCGTGGCGTGGGGACTTCTGCTGGCGTTTGCCTTCACGATTCCGTGGGAGTATTCGCTGAACCTGGGCGAGCCATGGGGGCACGTGGCGCGAATTGCGGGAATCCTGGTGCTGCTGGCGGCGATTCCGGCGGTGTTGCAGGCAGGACGAGTGCGGACGCTTGGGCCGGTTCAGTGGCTGGTGCTGGCGTTCTACCTGTGGATGTGCGCGAGCTACTTCTGGACGATTGCGCCGGATATGACGCTGGAGAAGATGCGGGGCTTCTTCCAGGAGTTGATGATCGTATGGCTGGTTTGGGAGTTCGCCGAGAGCCCTGAGGATGTGCGCAGTTTGATGCGGGCCTATGTGGCGGGAGCGTGGGTGCTGGCGCTGCTGACGTTGGGGAGTCTTGTGCTGGGTTCGGCCGAGGCCGACCAGATCCGGTTTGTAGCGGAGGGGCAGGACGCGAACGACATGGCGCGCTACCTGGATATGGGGCTGCCAATGGCGGCTTTGCTGCTGACCTGCGAGCGAGGGCGAGTTGTGCGGGTCCTTGCGGCGGGCTATCTGCCAATCGGGGTGCTTGCGGTGCTGGTGACAGCCTCACGCGAGGGATTTGTCGCGGCGCTCATCGCGCTCGCCGGGTGCGGGCTACTGCTCATTCGGCGCTATCAGCGCGCGGTAGTGGTTGCTCTCGCTTTGCTGCCGGCGATTGCGTTGGCAGTGTGGTTCGTTGTTCCACATGGAACCTTCGAGCGGCTGGCAACGATTCCGGAAGAGTTGAATCGCGGGGATCTGAACCAGCGCTGGAATATCTGGGACGCGGGCTGGCAAGCCTTTGCGCATGCGCCGCTTGTGGGCACAGGAGCGGGGTCGTTTGTGAGCGCGGCAGGATTGAATCCAGTGGACACGGCACACAACACGGCACTTTCAATTCTGGCCGGCGGAGGGTTGGTTGCCTTGCTTCTGGCTGTGGGGATTGTGGCGCTCGCGGTGCGCGCGGTGGTGCAGATGCGCGGACCTCTTCAGTTAGCGCTTGCTACCGCGCTGCTGGGATGGATGACGACATCGCTGGTGGCGACGGTGGAAGAGAATCGCTCAACGTGGCTGCTGATTGGAGTGATTGCCGCCGCGGGAAGATTGGCGGTGGAAGATCCGTCGGCCGCGGAGCGGTGCTTTGGAGATGGTGACTGGCCCACGAGCCTGCGGGGACGGGAGCGCGGAGGCTGCCGCGCGGCAGGCGCGGGCGCGATTGTGGCGGGTGGGACCTGATGTCCGTGTTGGTCCAGGTGGGACAGCTGTTCGAAGGAGGCAGCGTGAATCGCCGCATCTTTCGTGCTGCCGTGGCTGTGACGGCTGCGGGGATCGTCGTGAAGACCGTGGCCACGCTCAAGGAGGTGGTGCTGGCGGGGGTGTACGGGCGCTCGGACGCGATGGAGGCATTCCTGGCCGCTGCGCTGATTCCAAGCCTACTGATCAATCTGGTCTCGGAATCGATGAATCAGTCGCTGGTGCCGACGCTTGTGCGCGTGCGGGCGGAGCAGGGACATGAACGCGCGCAACAGCTTCTCTCGAATTCGATGCTGTGGATGTGCGTGTTGTTGGGCGCAGTTTCAGTGCTTGCGGGACTGGGTGCGAAGGAGATGTTCCCACTGATCGCATCGCATTTCTCGCCGGAGAAGCTGGCGCTTTCGATTCGGCTGTTTTACGCGATGCTGCCCGTGGTGCTTATCACGGGCGTGGCGAGCAACTGCACGGCGGTGCTGAATACGTTCGATCGCTTTGCGTTGCCGGCGTTGGCGCCGATGGCAATTTCGCTGGCAATCATAGTGGGTACCCTTGCGATGGGCGGGCAGTTGGGGATCTGGGCGCTTGTGTACTCGACGCTGGGCGGTTCGTTGGCGCATGCAGGAGTTGTGGCGTGGATGATGAATGCCCATGGTTACAAACTCGAGCTGCGCTGGCACGGAATGACCGAAGGGACGCGCGAGGTCGCGGGCCAGTACGGTCCGGTGCTTCTCGGTGGGATTCTGGCGTCGGGCGGATTACTGGTGGACCAGTCGATGGCGGCGTCGCTGGCGCCGGGAAGCGTGGCGGCGCTGGTCTATGCGAACCGGTTTGTAAGCGTGGTGTTGACGCTGTTGGCGGGCGCGGTAGGGACAGCAGTGGCGCCGTACTTTTCGCACATGGTGGCCGAGTGCGACTGGCGTGGATGCCGGCACACGCTCAAGACCTGGTTGGGCGTGACGGCAGCGGTATCGGTGCCGATTGCAGTGGCGCTGATGGCGGGCTCGCACCTGCTGATTGGGGTGGCGTTCGAACGGGGCGCATTCGGCAAGCAGGACACGGCGGTGGTGGCGCCGGTGCTGGCCATGTATTCGATCCAGATTCCTTTCTTTGTCTGCAGCCGCGTTTTTTACAGGTTCCTGGTAGCGATGCGCCGGACCGACCTGATCCTCTATTGCGGCATGCTGAATCTAGCGTTGGACGTGGTCTTGAATCTTGTTTTGATGCGCTCACTTGGCGTTGCGGGAATTGCGTTGGCCACTTCTCTCTGGACGGTGAGCACTTTCTTCTTTCTGTGGTACTGGACGCGGCGGCTTTTGCGGGCTGCAGACCCGGGGGACTCAATCCAGAGAGGATAGCCGACGATGATTCCCAATCCAGCCCAGTTTCTATTGCGATTTGACGATCTGTGCCCGACCATGCGGCTGAGCCAGTGGGGCAGACTGTTGCCCGTGATGGAGGAGCTGGGGATCCGGCCGATTCTTGCGGTTGTTCCGGACAATCAGGATCGCGATTTGCAGCGCAAACCAGCCGACCCGGAGTTCTGGGCGGGGATGCGTGCGCTGGAGGCAGCGGGAGCGACGACCGCGTTGCATGGGTTTCGGCATCTGTGCAGTAGCGTAGGCAAGAGTCTGGTGCCGCTGCACGAGTTGTCGGAGTTTGCGGGCGTGGACGAACACACGCAGAGCCAGTGGATCCGAACAGGGCTGACGATGCTGCGCGAACAGGGGCTGAACCCCAAGGTATGGGTTGCGCCGCGACATGGGTTTGACCGGACAACGCTGCGAGCGCTCAGAGCCGAAGGGATCAAGGTGTTGTCGGACGGGCTGACGCGGATTCCGTTCCTGCGGTGTGGGATGACCTGGATTCCTCAGCAGTTGTGGGAGCCGGCAGAGAAGCGGCACGGGGTTTGGACAATTTGTACGCATTGCAACTCGGCGAGCGGCACGCAGGTGGATGCCCTGGTAGCATTCATGCGGCGGAACGCACGTAGTTTTACCTCAGTCGATCGGGTGTTGGCAGAGTTTGAGGCCCGGGAGCTGGATGCGGGAGAGCGGGTATATGAACGGTTGAGTCTGCTGCGAATGCAGGCATCGCGATTGAAGAAACGCATCTTGCGGGGGTCTAGACCGAGCCGTCTGGGCTAGGGCTTGCACATACTACCCTGGCGGGGTCTGTTGGGGCGCGACCCGGCGGCGGTTGGGGAACCGGCGAAGAAACCATCGATGAGCTCTTCCCATGCGGCGAGGGCCGGGCAGAGGCGGAACGGGGCGACGAATGCGTGCTGGAAGCGCTGGCCATGCTCAAGGCTGGTGAGGGCAGTGGTCAAAGTGTCAGCGAGGGCCTCGGCTGTTATGGCGGATGCGAGCCAGACCCCGGGTTGCTGGCGGACGAGTTCGACGAGACCATCCGAGGCAGGAGTGGAGACGATGGGCAGGCCTGCGGCGGCGGCCTCGAGCAGAGCATTGGGAAGGCCCTCATGGCGCGAGGAGAGGACAAAGAGCGTGGCGGCGGGAAACCACGCTTCGGGATCGGCGACATGACCAAGGAAGCAGACTGCGCAGTCAAGCGAGAGGGTGTGGCAGAGAACCTTCAAAGAGGATTCTTCAGAGCCGGAGCCGAGGACCAGGAGGCCTGCTTTAGGAAATCGCTTTCGGACGAGGAAGAGAGATTGTAGGAGCAGATCGAAGCCCTTCTCAATCGAGAGTCTACCTACTGCGAGCAGGTGAGGGCCGGAATCGGGCCAGAGCTCGGGAGGGGCTGGATTGACCGAGCGAAGGGCGTCAAAGTCGACAGGATTAGGAAGGACGTGCAAACTGTTCTCTGGGACTGCGAAGGAATCTCGGAGGTCGCGGGCCATGGCGGAAGTTTGGCAGACGACGCAGTCGGCGCGGCGGTAAAGCAGCCGGTAGAAGAGCCGGTTGTAGCGGGGAAGCCCTGCCAGCGCAGAAGAAGCGGTACCGTTCTGGCGGATGACGACGCGTACAGAGAAGCCGAGGAAGGGGCGGACGAGGAGCAGCAGGAAGTTGAGATGGAACATGTTGGAAAGAATCAGCCGTGGGCGGAGTTTGCGCAGGAGCCGGAGCAAGGGGAGAGCGGCTGAGCGCACGCGTTGCGCGCCGAGGGGGTGAACGGTAACCCGAGGCGGGAGTTTGGCAGAGACGAGCTCGGGGGCGTCGGCTGTTTGCGTAATGAGTGCGAGGTGCAGTTCATATTTCTGCGGCGAGAGGCCGCGGGCGAGCAGCGCCGTTACTTGTTCGGCTCCGCCTCCACCGAGATGGGGAATGAGCAACAGCAAACGGGGCCGCGAGTTGGATTGAGAAAAGTTGGTCATTGGATGAATAGGGCGAGTATAAGAGCACTTACGGGGTTACCCTCAAGTACCCAATACCTTTGTGCCGTTGCCTGAGAACTATACTGTTGTGCAAAAGTGGTACACGTAATCAAGACTTCCAAATAAATGGTGTGAATTTGCACAGGGCTGGCAGCCAGCCGGTCCTGGACTTGTATCGCTGGATTCGGCTTTGGACTTCTCGTCAGTGCGTGAGCGGTGGCGGATCTTTACCCCAGGGATAAACGCAGGAATCCCGGCAGGGATGTGAACGGAGCCGGATTCCCGCAGGGAGTGAAGGCCGCCCCATGCATCTCGGAGAAGCTCGCCGCTTGGCGATTGCGCATTCTTGTGATCCATCTCGCCAATCCCCTCACATCGTAGTCGGGATCACCACTTCCCAAACCTGCCTGAACCTGACGGGGCGCTTGTCTGCGCTGCGGGAGGCGGGCTTTCGCGTAACGCTGATGTCGAGCCCGGGGGAACTGCTTGAGCTTACAGCGCGACGAGAAGGCGCGGAGGCGGTAGCGGTTCCCATCAAACGAACTATTGCGCCGTGGGCCGACCTTGTTTCGCTGGTGCGGCTTTGGTGGTTGCTTACGGTTCGGCAGCCGGATCTGACGGAATTCAGTACGCCAAAGGCCGGGCTGTTGGGGAGCGTTGCCGCGCTGCTGGCGGGGGTTCCGCGGCGGGTTTACCTGCTGCGCGGGCTCAAGCTCGAGTCGTGCAGGGGGCTAAAGCGGGCAATCTTGCTGGTGACTGAAAAGGTGGCGGCGTGGTGTTCGCAGGTTGTGCTGTGCAACAGCGAAAGCATGCGAAATGAGGCGTTGGCGTTGGGGATTGCGCCGGCGAACAAGCTGAAGGTCCTGGGGGATGGAAGCAGCAACGGCGTAGACCTGGAGCGATTCTCGCCCGGGCCTTCGGACATCCGGCAGCGGCTGGAGATTCCCCCTGGCGCACCGGTTGTGGGATTTGTGGGCCGGCTGACCGAGGACAAGGGCGTGCCGGAGTTGATCGAGGCATTTGACGTGATCCTGAGGCGCGTGCCAGAAGCGCACTTGCTTTTGGTGGGGTGGTTCGATGCGGCGGAGGACGCGCTAAATGTGGCTGTACGGAAGCGGATCGAGAACCATCCCCGTATTCACTGTTCGGGGTTCGCGGCGGACACTGCGCCTTACTACCGGGCGATGGACTTGATGGTGCTGCCAACGTGGCGTGAGGGGTTTCCCAATGCAGTACTGGAGGCTGCAGCCACGGGGATCCCGGTGGTGACGACGCTATGTACGGGATCGCGGGATTCGGTAGTTCCGGAGGTGACGGGACTCCTGATTCCGCCGGGGTATCCGGAGGCAATCAGCGAGGCAGTGCTGAAACTCCTGCTGGATCGGGATCGGCGACTGCGCATGGGCGCGGCTGCACGGAAATGGGTGCTGGAGCACTACACCAACGATCGTGTGCTGGGATTGCTGACGAGCTACTACAAAGGCATGTTGGAGAAGAGTCCGCGGGAGCCGGGCGGCTATAGGGTCAAGGTCGCAGAGGCGGCTCAGTAAGGTCGCCGGGGATGTACGCGGGGTTGAGGATCGGGGCGGGCGGGGACTGAAGCGTGTGCGCGGCGGATTCGGCAGCGCGCAGGACCTCGTTGGGAATGATACCGAGGCTCAAGGTTGCGGAAACGGCCAGCAGCAGAGCCGCGCCGACGGCGATACCGATTTCAGCCCTGGGACGGGCGGGTTCGGCCGAGGCCGCTGGACGCTGCGCAGCGGTGAGGGCAAGGCGGAGGTAGTAAGCGGCAGCCAAGCCTGAGTTGAGCAGGCCGATGATGGCAAGCACAACGGCGCCTCCGTCAACGGCAGCGGAGAAGGAATAGAACTTGCCAAAGAAGCCGCCGGTGAAGGGAATGCCGACCAGCGAGACGAGGAAGAAGATGAGCAGGCTACCGAGGAGCGGCGAGCGGTAGATGAGGCCGCGGTAATCCTCGACCATGCTATGCGCTTCGTCATAGCCGCCGACCAACGTGACGACAGCGAAGATGCCCACGTTCATTGCGGCGTAGGCTGCGGTGTAAAAGGCGGCAGCAGCGATTCCGCTGGTTCCGAAGCCGGCGAAGGCGGCGAGCAGATAGCCGGCATGCGCAATGGAGGAGTAGGCCAGCATGCGCTTGACGTTTTGCTGGCGCAGCGCGGCCAGATTGCCGACGGTCATGGAGAGCACAGCGACGGCCCAGAGCAGGGGCTGCCAGAGCGTGTGCAGGGCTGGGAAGAGCTCGTAAACCACGCGCAGCAGCAGCGCGAAGGCGGCGGCCTTGGGTGCTGTGGACATGAGCGCGACGGCCGGGGTGGGGGAGCCCTCATAGACGTCGGGAGTCCAGAGGTGAAAGGGCGCGGCGGAAACCTTGAAGAGGATGCCGATGAGCATCAGGCCAAGACCGGCAACGACAAAGGTGCGGTTGGGGGAAGCAGCGATAAGACGCGCGGCCTCGTAAACCTGCGTAGTGCCCGTGGCGCCGAAGATGAGGGCGATGCCATAGAGCAAGAAGCCAGTTGCAAAGGAGCCGAGGAGGAAGTACTTGATGGCTGCTTCGGGGCCGCGATCGGTGTTCTTGCGGTAGCCGGCGAGGATGTAAGTGGAGATCGAAGAGATCTCGAGCGCAATGAAGACGAGGAGAAGCTCGACGGCTGAGGTGAGCAGGCACATTCCGACCGCGCCGAAGACGATGAGGGCGTAGAACTCGCCCTGGTGGTGGCTGTCGGCGGGCAAGGTGTCAAGCGTGAGCAGCAGTGCGACGAGAACGATACCGCAGATGAGTACGTGGAAGAAGACGGTGAAGGCGCTGGTTTCGACGGTGCCGTAGAAACCGGTGCCCTGAGGCAAAGAAAGCTGCCAGAGGCTGGCCCATAGGGCGAGTGTTGTGCCGAGGGCAGCGACCCAGCCAAGCGGACGGCGGGCGATGCCGGAGGGCAGGCTGGCGTCAATGAACATGACGAGGACGCCGGTGCAGGTGAGGACGAGCTCGGGCAGGATTCGGTCGATGGCGGGCACTGGATTCATCGCTGCACCTCGCGATCGAGCTCAAAATTGAGGGCGTCCTGCCGAGCGGTCGCCGCGGGGAGCGGCTGGAGCGGGTGGACCCCAAATTGGATTGAGGGCAGCCAGAAGTTTGGCGCGAGGCCAAGCACGAGCATGAGCACGGCCAGCGGGCAGAGGATCAGGAGCTGACCGAGGTCAAGATCGACGGGTGGGCGCGAGGATGCGAGCTCGGAGAGGGAACCGTAGAAGAGACGCTGCACCAGCGAAAGCATGTAAACGGCTCCCAGGATGACGCCGAGGGTAGCGAGGCTGGCCCAGGCGCGGCTGACACCGCCGAAGGTGCTGGAGAGGACAAGGAACTCGCCGACAAAGCCGCTCAACATGGGCAGGCCGATCATGGCCAGCGTAGCGATGACGAAGAAACTGGCGGTGCGGGGCAGCTTGGCAGCCAGGCCGCCATAGGCGTTGATCTGGCTGGTGGCGTAGCGGTCGTAGAGCGAGCCGAGCAGTAGAAAAAGCGCGGCATCGGCGACGCCGTGGGCGAGGATCTGGTAGACAGCGCCCGTGGAGCCGTTTAGCGTGAATCCGTAGAGGCCGAGAACGATGAGACTCAGGTGGCTGAGCGCGGCGAAGGCAAGCAGACGCCAGAAGTCGCGCTGGGCAAGGGCGAGGCAGGCGCCGTAGAGGATGCCGATGACGGCAAGCGCAATCAGGTAAGGGGCTGCGGCGCGAGCCTGGACCGGGAATAGGCCGATGTGGAAGCGGAGCATGGAATAGAGGCCGAGCTTGCCGGCGATGACCATGGCCAGGGCAACGGGCGCTTCGCTGAACGAGTCTGCGAGCCAGCCGTGCAGCGGGAAGATCGGGACTTTGACCGCGAAGGCGAAAAGGAAGGCGAGGGCGCACCAGCAGAGAGCGCCGGCGGGCAGAGTGCCGCTTGCAACCCAGTATTGAAGATGAGCGAGGTCAAAGGTACCGGTCTTCGCGTAGAGCCAGAGGATGGCGACGAGCAGCGGCGCTGACGGAATGAAGGTGAAGAGGAAGAATTTGACGGCGGCTTTGGGTCCATCCTTGCGGCCGTACATCGCGATAAGGATCGCCATGGGAACCAGCGAAAGCTCCCAGAAGCCGTAGTAGAGCATCAGGTCGAGCGAGAGAAAGACGCCGAACATGGCGGTCTGCTGGATGAGGAAGAGCGCGAAGAAGACTTTGCGGCGCTCCTTGATGGCGTTCCAACTGGCGACGACGCCGACGGGCGCAAGCAAGCCGACGAGAACGACTAACCAGAGACTGAGGCCATCGATGCCGACGTGATAGAAGATGGCGGGGTGCTCAATCCAGGGTTGGGTGGGTTTGTTGTCAAACTGAAAGCCCGATTGGCCGGCGACGAAGTGGGCGGGAAGATGAAGCGTGAGACCAAAAGTGATGAGCGAAGTGAGAAGTGCGATCCAGTTGGGGAGCTTGGCGCGATCCGGCATCAGAGCAACGAGCATGGCTCCGGCAAGAGGAACGAGGAGCAGTAATGTGAGGATGGATTGATCGATGGAGTTCATCGGTTACCAACCCTTCCAGAAAATCGCGAAGCCGAAGTTGCCGAGGATCGCGGGCGCAAAGAGGAACAGCAGCAGTGCCGCGGCGCCGGCGGCGAGCCAGGCTGCGTAGGAGCGGAGGTTGCCGGATTGCCAGCGCTGCAGAAGTGCACCCGAAAAAGTCGCGATGCCGCCGAGGAGCCACGCAGCGCCGCCGAGAATGGCTTTGTCGACGACCCAACCGAGCACGTAGGTGGAGATGGCAAGCAGCGGCTTGACGATGACCGCCGTATAGATCTCGTCTACGTAGTATTTGTGGACGAGCAGGTTGTAGGGGCCGGGCAGGGCGGCGGCCAGCTCGGCAGGGCGCGAGGACTTCTGCGAGTAGAAGCTGTGAGCAACAAACCAACCCAGTGCAGCCACAGCGACCGCAACGATGCCGAATATAAGTTCGAGTTGCGAACTGCCCGTTTCGACTGCGCGGGGGCCAGTTGCGGGCGCGAGATACGCGGCAAAGCGCTCAATCCCCATCCAGCCGCCAGCAAAAGAAAGCAGCGCCAGAATTACCAGAGGCCCGAGCATCGACCACGGGCTCTCGTGCGAATGCGCATCGTGGCTCCGTGACTCGCCGGTGAACGTTAGATACCAGAGCCGGAACATATAGAAAGCCGTGAGCGCGGCAGTAACCAGCCCAACCAAGTAGAGCGCCTTACCGAGCGTGCCCTGTTGGAAGGCGGCGAAGAGAATGGCATCCTTCGAGAAGAATCCGGCAAAAGGCCAAATACCCGCGATGGCAATTACACCGATGGTCATCGTGATAAAGGTGACCGGTAGCTTCTTGCGCAGGCCGCCCATCTTGCGCAGGTCCTGTTCGCCGCCCAGGGCGTGGATAACCGAGCCTGCGGCGAGGAAGAGTAGCGCCTTGAAGAAGGCGTGGGTCATGAGGTGGAAGATGGCGGCGGAGTAGGCCGCAACGCCGCAGCCGAGAAACATGTAGCCCAATTGCGAGATGGTGGAATACGCAAGGACGCGCTTGATGTCGGTTTGGACGAGAGCGATGGTGGCGGCAAAGAGCGCGGTGGCCGCGCCGACGATGGCGATGACAGCGAGCGCAATGGGGGCGCGATCGAAGAGGAAGTGCATGCGGGCGACGAGATAGACGCCGGCGGTGACCATGGTGGCCGCGTGAATGAGCGCGGAGACCGGGGTGGGGCCTTCCATGGCGTCGGGCAGCCAGACGTAGAGGGGAAGCTGCGCGCTCTTGCCTGCCGCGCCGAGCATGAGGCAGAGGGCGATACAAGTGAGCACGCCGCCTGTCCATGCGGGATGGGTGGCGAGATTCGCGGCGATATCGGTGAAGCTGAGCGTTCCGAAGTTTGCGAGGAGCAAGAACATGGCGATGAGGAAGCCGAAGTCGCCGATGCGGTTGACGATGAAGGCCTTTTTCCCGGCGTTGGCAGCGGAGTCTTTGGTGAACCAGAAGCCGATGAGCAGATAGGAGGCGAGGCCGACGCCCTCCCAGCCGATGAACATAACCAGCGCGTTCTCGGCGAGCACGAGCACAGTCATGAAGAACAGGAAGAGGTTGAGATAGCTGAAATATCGCGCGTACCCCTCATCTTTGGCCATGTAGCCGACGGAGTAGATGTGGATGAGGAAGCCCACACCGGTGACGACGAGCAGCATGACCAACGAAAGCTGATCGAGGACAAAGGTGAAATCAACGTGAAGTGAGCCGACGCTAAGCCACTGGCCAAGGTTCTCGGAGTAGGGCAGGTTGATGAGGCCCCAATCGGGAGGGCCGCAGGGAGCGCAGCGCGTGACATGGAGAAAGACAGAGAAGAACGCGTTGGTGACAACGGCGAGTGCGCCCAGAGGCGCGAGGATCGCAACCGCTGTAACCAGTGCCTTAGGCAGACGCCGGCCTAGGAGACCGTTGATCAGAAATCCCGCGAAGGGCAAAAGCGGGATGAGCCAGAGATGGAGTGGCGCGTTCATAGTTTCATCAGGTCGATGCGGTCGACGGCCAGGGTCGCGCGAGCGCGGAAGATTGCGATGATGATGGCAAGGCCGACTGCGGCCTCAGCCGCGGCGACCATCATGACAAAGAAAACGAAGATCTGGCCTTTGACGGCGTGCCACTGGTGGGCAAAGGTGACAAAGGACAGGTTGACGCCATTGAGCATGAGCTCGATGGACATGAAAACGGTGATGAGATTTCGTTTGATGAGAAAGCCGAAAACGCCGAGGGCGAAAAGCGTGGCGCTGAGGATGAGGTACCAGGAGATGGGGACCTGATCATGCATTTGGAGATCCTTTCCCGGTTTTCACGGGGTCCTGATTTCCATGAGGATCGCCGTGTCCGTGGCTGGCCAGAGCGACGGCGCCGAGGATGGCGATAAGGATGAGGACCGAAGTGACCTCAAAGGGCAGAAGCAGTTCGTGGAAGAGGACGCGGCTGAGGTCTTCGGTGGCGGTGATGGGGTCCTGGGCACCCACCATGCCGAGGCCGGGAGTCTTGAGGATGACCGTGGTGAGGATGGCGAGCAGAGCAACGACCGCAGGGAATCCGACAGCCCGAGCCGTGCGGCTGCCCATGGTGCGCTCTTCGCGGCCGGCATTCAGCAGCATGACCACAAAGGTGAAGAGGACCATGATGGCGCCGGCGTAGACGATGACCTGGGCGACAGCGAGGAACTCTGCTCCGAGCAGGAGGTAGAGCACCGCCAGCGAGGTCATCACCACGATAAGCGAGAGGGCGCTCGAAATGGGATGGCTCTGGAGCAGGAGGTTAATGGCCCCAGCCAGGCAGATTCCGGCAAACAAGAGAAACAGGATCAGGTGCATCGTTCCCTGAGTATCTGGCTAGAGCCGGAGAAGCCCGGCAGGTTAAAGGGAAGAACGGCGTTGCGGTTAATCCTTAGCTGAAAATCCCCTCCGATTGTAAATCAGCGGTACGCGAGCCACAGGCTCGTGGCGACAATGTTGAGCATGGCCACGGGAAGCAGCACACGCCATCCAAAGTTCATGAGTTGGTCGTAACGAAAACGAGGCAGTGTTCCACGAACCCAGACGTAGAGACAGAGGAAACAGAAGACCTTGGTAACGAACCAGAAGAGCGAGAGCGCGGCGTTGACCCAGGGGTTCTGGAAAGGGCCGAGGAGATCGCCCAGGGGGCTGGTCCATCCGCCGAAGAAAAGCAGCGTGGCGACGCAGCTGACGGTGATCATGTTGCCGTACTCCGCCATGAAGAACATGGCAAACTTCATCGAACTGTACTCGGTGTGATAGCCACCGGTAAGCTCGCTCTCCGCTTCGGGCAGGTCGAAGGGAGAGCGGTTGGTTTCAGCGTATGCGGCAATGAGGTAGATGAAGAACGCGACAAATTGGAGGCCGCCGAAGACGTTCCAGGTGACGATGCCCTGAGTGGCCTGCTGCTCGACAATCTTGCGGAGATTGAACGTGCCTGAGCGCAGGACCACACCGACCAAGGACAGGCCGAGGGCCAGTTCGTAGCTGATCATCTGTGCCGAAGATCGAAGGGAGCCGAGCAGGGAGTACTTGTTGTTCGAGGACCAGCCGGCCAGAGCAATACCGTAGACGCCGACAGAGGTTACGCCGAGAAGGATGAGGAGGCCGATGTTGACGTTCGCAATCTCAAAGAGGTCGAAGCCGCCGGGGCCGGCCTTAGGCTCTCCGAAGGGGATGACGGCGATGGACATGCATGCGCAACCGAGCGAGAGAATGGGGGCAAGCAGATAGAGGGGCTTGTAGACCCCGGAGGGGATCATGTCTTCTTTGAGGAAGGATTTGGCGCCGTCGACAAGCGGCTGGAGCAGGCCGAAGGGGCCGACTCGGCTGGGTCCCCAGCGATTCTGAATGCGGCCCACCAGCTTGCGCTCGAGCAGCACGGTGTAGGCGATGCCCATCAGGAACATCACCGTGACCACGGCCACCTTGAGCAGGTTCCAGAGGAAAAACTCGAGAATCGTCACTTCGCTTCTCCTGAGCGAATTCCGCCGCGGCGGACGCAGTCGAAGGACCCGCGGTTGCTTTCGCTCATGTCGGTAAAACTCACTTGGCTTACCTCTAGTCGGCCGCGGATTCTGCCAGTTCGTGTTGCTGATGCTGCTCAAGTTGGCGGAGGGCCGTGCTGTAACGGCCGAGAGTTCCGGCGGTGAAGAGGCCGGTGTGCGCGGGCGTGATGGTCGCGGGGGCAGCAACCAAAGTCGAGACAGGTACGAAGCCGGGCTCGGTGGGCACGTCGTTGCCGGTAAAAAGGTTGATGCGGTCCAGGGCATAGCCCGGAACGAGACGGGCAATCTCGTCGAGGACTGCGAGCGGATCGAAGGGGCTGAGTTTGGGCTCGAGATTGTTGGCGGCGAGCCAAACGCCATGGCGGTCGGCCTCGCCGGCCTGCGCGCCGCGCGACTGACCCAGGTCGGCTGTGACTCCGCCTGTTCCAAAGGGAACGAGGGTCTTGACGTCGACGCCCATGGCTCCGGCAAGGCGGACGAGGATCTCGAAGTCGGGCTTGACGCCGGCGCGATCGGCGGCCTTCCTGACGAGTTGCACATCGCCAAAAGCGTTGGTGACGGTGCCGGTTTTTTCGTAGAGGCTGGCAGCGGGGAAGACGACGTCGGCGAGCGCGGCGGTTTCCGTGAGGAAGATGTCCTGCACGATAAGGAACGTGTTCTTGAACGCGGCGGGATCGACGCTGAGACCTGCAAACGGATTCGCGCCGACGATGAGCAGTGCGCCGAGTTCTCCCTTTGTGGCCGCGGTCAGGATTCCTGGGAGCGGCTTGCCGGGCGTTTTCGGGAGGTTGGCATACTCGGTGAATGCGCCGGGAGTCGAGACCTGGATGTAGCCGGGGAGCAGGTCTGGGTACAGGCCCATATCGGCCGCGCCGCGCGAGTTGGCAAAGTCGCCGAGATAAGCGAAGCGGACGTTGGGACGCTTGAGGCCCCAGGCGACAAGGGCTTCGATGTCGGCTCCGCGGAACTCCTGGCCGAAGACAACAACGAGAGATTCTTCGGCGAGCGCCGCGGCACTGAAGTTCGCGTTGGAGTGCTTGATGTTGTTCGTTTCGAGGAAGCCTGCGAACTCGGCGTAGCCATTTTCGGGAAGGCGATAGATGGCCTTGGCCTGGCGCTCGAGCTTGATGGGCTTCACGCTTGCGACGTAGAGGCGGGCACGATTGAGGCGGACGTTGGTGCGCAGGTTCCAGGCCAGCAACGGGTGCTCGTTGGTGGGATCGCCGCCTATGAGGAGAATGGCCGGGGCAGTTGCGAGGTCACGGAGGCTGGCAGCGCGGCCCTTGTGCCCGGCAAGCGCGCGGGCAAAGGAGGCGTAGTCGGTGGTGCGTTCGTGATCGATGTTGTTGGTGCCGAGCACAGTGCGCGCGAACTTCTGCAGCAGGTAGTTCTCTTCGTTGGTGGTGTGGTTCGAGCCGATGACGC
>CAYWSR010000064.1:0-22371 GCA_964460385.1 uncultured Occallatibacter sp.
AGGGCAACGCGTCGCCGCCGGAGCCGGAGAATTCGTTCGCGATCATCACCTTTGGCCCGTAGATGCCGGCGTTCGGCGTGTGGTTAATGGGGCCGTAGCGCGGCGACCAGTAGGACTCGATGTGCCGGTTCATGACTTCGACAAAGTAATCTGCCACCTGGCCGCCGGAGTTGAATCGCTCGTCGATGATCGCGCCCTGCTTGTCGATCTGCGCGAAGTAGTAGCGATTGAAGTTGGTGAACCCGCCGCCGGCCGTGTCGGGCAGGTAGACATACGCGAGTTTTCCGCCGGAGAGCTGATCGACCTTGCGCTGATTGCCTTCGATCCAGTCGATGTTGCGCAGCTGGGCCTCGCTTGCCACCGGCGTCACGTTGATGTCGCGGGGGTTCTTTCCGTCGGCTGATGCAATGCGCAGGTTGATAAGGCGGCCGGCCGTGCCCTCGAGCGGCTCCTGCAGGTCGGCGGCGGCGGTCACGTCCTGGCCGTTGATCGCGAGGATGCAATCGCCGACCGAGACGTTCAATCCGGGCTGCGCCAGCGGCGCCTTCACGCGCGGATTGAACGAACCCCCCGTGTAGATCCTGGCCAGGCAATAGCGGTTGTCTTTTATGAGATAGTCCGCGCCCAGCAGGCCCCCAGCCACGTGCGGCCCTTCGGGAATTGCCCCGCCAGTGCCGCGGAGATGCCCCACGGAAAAGGCCGTCAGCATCTCCTGAAAGATGTAGTTGAGGTCAGCGCGCGAGGCGATCGAGGCAACATATGGCTCTAGCCGCTTCTCGTCGGCAACCGTGTCGGTACCGTGGAAGTGCGGGTCGTAGAAGAAGGCCCGCTCGATGCGCCACACCTCGTGGTACATCTGGTTCCACTCCGCCGCTGGATCGACGCGGAGCTTGACGTCAGAGAACGAGAGCGCCCCTTCCCCTGGTTTGAAGGGCGTGGTCGACGGCACGATGTACCACGACGGAGGACCGCCCCCTCCCGGCATGGCCTCCTCAGGTTTTCGATTGCTGATGCCAAGCAGCATCTTCTTGCCATCGGCCGTGAGTGCGAAGCTCTCCACATGGTCCGCCAGCTTCTCTGCCTTGCGCTCTTCAAGTGTCCATCGCGTGAGCGTTGCGCCGGCCTCGGCAAAACGACCAGATTGCGGCTGGTCGAGCAGATACAGGCTGCCCTTGGGGCCGGTGGCCAGCGCCAGATACATCGATGCCTGAAACGGTAGCGCGACGATTCGCGATTCGATTCCGGCAAGATCGATCTTCACAGGCTTGGGAGGAGCAGCGGGCTTGGCCTTGCCGCCGCCCTCCTTGGCAGGCTCTTTGCCGGTGTCCTTTTCCGCATCCTTCGGAGCGTCCTTGGCTTTCTCATCTCCCTCGGAATTTTCGCCCTCTTTGCCTTCCGCCTTCGTCTCTCCACCTACTTTTTCGTCCTCAAGCTCAGGAGCAAGCGGAGAAGCAGTGCCCGCAGCCAGCACAACGGCATAGACGCTCGAATTCACCTGGTAGAGGTCGCTCGTCATGTCGAGCCCGAACTGGGTCGCGCCTGAGTTTGTGCTCGTGACAAAGTAGAGATACTTGCCTTCGCGATCGAATGCCGGCTGCGATGAATCGGCCAGCGAGTCCGTGATTGGAGTCGCTTTTCCGCTCTCCACCGAGTAGAGGTACAACGACTGGAGCATGTTGTTGCCGGTGTGCGGATAGGCAAGCCACTTCGAGTCACTCGACCACGAAACATCGCCCTGTCGGCCGTTGTAGCCGAAGTTGCCGTTCGCGTCGGGCTCGACAAGGGTGGTCAGCTTGCCGGTCGTCGTGTCGAGCATGTAGAGGCGCTGGCGATTGTCGCGGAATGCGATGCGCTTCGAATCGGGCGACCACACCGGATCGAAGTAGTACGCAGCTTCGGGCGCGAGCGGGAACTTTTTGACTGCTGCAGCGCCGCCGACGGATGTACCCGTCTGCGGGGCCACATGCAGTGCGTAAAGCCCAGATTCGTCGGAGAAGTACGCAATCGACTGCCCGTCGGGCGACCACACGGGGTCGCGTTCCATCACTCCGGGCGTGTTTGTTATATCGCGCGTGGGACCATGCTTGGCAGCAACGGTAAAGATATCGCCGTGGGCCTCGATGGCCACACGCAGTCCCGAAGGCGAAACCGATGTGTGCTCAATTTCGCCGGCGACACTCTGGAAGCGAGGACGAACCTCGGGCAGATCCGCATCGATCTCGATCGGCACCTTGTGGCTCTTGCCCGTCGCTGTGTCGAAGAGGTAGATCTCGCCGAGTTGGTCGTAGACCAGCGTGCTGCCGTTTGCTGAAAGCGTGCGGAAGTCCGGCCCGGTGTTGTGCAGCGCCTCTGTGACTGCCTTGGTCGCCGGGTCGTAGCGGAAGATGCCAATGTGTCCGTTGCGGCCGGAGAGGAAGTAGACCTTGCCGTCGACAAAGACAGGACTGAAGTCCGCAGCCTGCTCGTGCGGAACCTGAACAGAGTCGAGCCCGGACAGCGTCGTGATCCAGACCGTTCCTGCGAGGCCGCCATGATAGTTACCCCACGCCACAAAGCTCCGGTAATCGAATCCAAAAGCCGGTGGCAGCGGGGTATAGACGATCTGGTTGCCATCGGGCGCGTACTGGCCCCCATAGGCCATGGGCAGCGGAAGCACCTCGGCAACGCCGCCCTGCGCAAGGATCGAGTAGAGCTGCGTGTAGCGGCTGAACGAAAGGCGATTCGAGCGGAACAGAATTCGCTTTCCGTCCGGACTCCACCCCACTGGAACATCGGGGGCAGGATGATAGGTGACGCGGAACGGAACTCCGCCAGTGACAGGAATGGTGAACACGTCGGTGTTGCCATCGTACTCGCCGGCGAACGCAATGGTGGTTCCATCGGGCGAGAAGATGGGGGCCGTCTCGACTCCCACGCCGGTGGTGAGCCGGTTGGCTCGCCCGCCGGCACGCGGCACACTCCACAGGTCGCCAGCATAGCCAAAGACGATCAGGTCTTTGCTGAGCGCGGGACGCTGAAAAATGTGGGGTTTTTCGGCCGCCGCGAATGCGCGCGGAACTGAGACGGAAAAAACCACCAAGAGAACAACAACAAAAGAATGCCTTGCGGCATTTGCGATCGCGCGCATTGATACCTCCACACAAATTGAATCTGGGATCGGCCGATCGGTGCGGACTGAGGCCTGACTCCAACGCGGCCCACTCATATCTGGCGAGCGCGGCCAGCCGGATCCGGGCCGCTTTACGCCCTAATCCTTCAGCGTGACGGTGATCTTTCGAGCGTCGCCGCCGGCAGACGTGATTGCAATCTCCCCAGTCGATCTCTTTCGAATGCTCTTGAACTTTTCCCCCCACTCCACCAGCACCAGGGCGTCGGGCTTCAGCAGGTCGTCGAGCCCCAGCGTCTCCAACTGGCGCTCGCCTTCCAGGCGATACACATCCAGGTGAAACAGCTTCACCTGCTTGCCGTCCAGCGATCCGTCGTACTCGTGGATGAGGGTGAATGTCGGGCTCGTGACCTCGTCGGCTTCCGCGGCATCGAGCGCCTCGGCAATGCCCTTCACCAGCGTGGTCTTCCCCGTGCCAAGGTCCCCACGCAGGATCAAGAGCTGCGGCGGCGTCAGCAGCCTGGCCAGCTTGCGGCCCACTTCAATCGTGTCGGCCCCGCTCTGAGTGGTGAACTCGTGAATCCGGCCTGCGGCGGTGGGTGCGGCGTTGGTCATTGAGCTCCCTCAGGGGATGCAGCACCGGGCCGGGAATTCGCCGGCAGTCCCTGCAACCAAACATACCCGTTCCGGCCCGAAAAACAAAACCGAAAAGCCCGAGAAAACTGTTGAAGACTGTCCGTCGCCAACAGGGTATGCTGATCGCCCTCGCCCACGGCCAGGTCGGCAGCCAATCCGTGCAGGCAGACGGCGGCTTCCACGGCCAAACCGGCCTGCGCGGGATGCTGCGCAAGCAGCCCCGCCACCAGCCCCGTGAGCATGTCGCCGCTCCCTCCCTTGGCCATTGCCGGGTTGCCCGAGGTGTTCACCGCTACTCGACCGTCCGGATGAGCAATCAGCGTCCGGGCTCCCTTGAGTACCACGATCATGTTCAATCGTTGAGCAAAGTCGCGGGCCACTTCCAGTCG
This sequence comes from uncultured Occallatibacter sp., assembly GCA_964460385.1. Lineage (GTDB taxonomy): Bacteria > Acidobacteriota > Terriglobia > Terriglobales > Acidobacteriaceae > Telmatobacter. The sequence continues at coordinate 4,132 of CAYWSR010000064.1, forward strand.
CCTGCCCTGGACCTCGGCCACGGTCAACCCGATGAGCCGAGCCATCTCGCCCGGATGCGGCGTGAGCACCACGGTGCGCCCTTCCCTGGCGCTTTTTCCCAACTCGCCGAGCAAACCACGATGCGCAGCGAGCAGATTGAGCGCGTCGGCGTCGATCACGACCGGTACGCGCGTTCCGGAGAGCAGGCTGTGAATGAGCTTGAGCGTCTGTTCGCTCTGGCCGAGCCCAGGGCCAAGCGCAAGTACCGTCTTTCCGGCAAGGAGCCGTGCCTGCGCCTCGGGGGTAAGTGCGCTGCCCAGGATCAGTCCATCTTCTCCGGCTTCGAGCGTCCAGGTCATCAGCTCCGGCGCGAATCCCGATACAACGGCAAGCCCCGGAGCCGGAACCGCTGCGGTAACCAACCCCGCGCCGGAACGCATCGCGGCGAGAGAGGCCATCGCCGGCGCGCCCCATTTGCCCGAGGATCCGCCCACCACCAGAACATGGCCGAATTTGCCCTTATTGGAATCGATGGGCCGCGGCGTCTGGACCAGCGAAAGGGCCGATCCGGCCCACGTAATTGACAGCTCCGACACAATCGCCGCCTCGGGCGAGCCGATGGGCGCGACGATTACCGGCTGATCCCAACGGCGGGTGAGTTGGCCCAAAAGATGTGCCGGCTTGGGTGCTGTGAAGGTGACCACTGCGTCGGCGGGAAAGACCGGACCGGAAGGATCGGACGAAGTCGAGTCCGCAGACCAGCCGGAGGGCAGATCGACGGCCAGCACGGGCGCGGAGATTCTGTTCACCCATGCAAGTGCTGTTAAAGCCACTCCGCGCAGCGGAGGCGCGAATCCGGTTCCAACCACTGCGTCGATGACGAGATCGGTACTGAGAGCCGCCAGGGTCGCTTCCAGGTCGGCATCCGAATCAGGCGTGTGGATCGCGCACTGTCCGGCTTCGGCGAGCTCGCGCCAGGCTTCTGCCGAATCGCCCTTGAGCCCGTCGGCACCGCCAAGAAGGACAACGGTAACAGCCAGGCCCGCCTCGGCCAGCAGCCGCGCCGTCATTAAGCCGTCGCCGCCGTTATTGCCCCGTCCGCAAAGCACCACGACCCGCCGCGATTGAGGAAACTGGCTCTGCGCAACGTCCGCGACGGCTCGCGCTGCGTTCCGCATCAGATCGAGCGACGGAACACCGTAGACCTCGCTGGTGGCGCGGTCGCAGGCCTGCATCTCGGCGGCGGAGAGTGCTTGCATCGGAATAATGGTACGACAAGGCGCGAGGGCGAGAGTTCGCGATGTGACGCGCGGGTGTACCCTGCTCTCATGCTCCGGCTAATTCATTGGAAGCGTGCACTGCTGCTTGCAGCCATCAACGTTGCGGCAGCAGGCCCGATGATGCTCATGCTCGAGAACCGCTTGGCGGAGCAGATAAGAGATCGGGAGCAGTCTGAGTCTGTCGGTACCGCCCGAATGCAATTGGCCGGCTCCGATAGGGCAATGAGGCCGCGACTCGTCGTCGTTCAAGAAGGAGAGACGGTCACATTCAGCCCGTGCGGGATGTGGGTTAATTACCCAACGCAGATGGACGTCGTGGTCTTCGGAAATATTCCCGCCGAATTTCTGGCGCAATGGCAGATGGAATGTCCTCCGGCGTGGTCGATCGAAGGCCGGATCGTGGGAACACGTTGGTTGCCCATGACGCAACACGGGCTCGCGCTCCGACGACGCGCAGACCTGGCATTTCTTGCCCTCATCGCCGTTGAGTGGCTGCTGATCGGCGCCTTTCCATTGCAACAGACCACGAAGTTCTACGGTGAGCCGGGTTCGTTCATTACCGCATGCACACTTCTCGAATCAGCCTTGGCTCTTATCCGGCCCATTGATATTCTGGCGCGACTTCCAGCGCTCATCGCGGTCTTCGCCTGGTTCTGGTGGCTCGGACTTTTGCTCTGGGTCATTTTGCGGCCTGCCACGCGGAGTCTCTTGAGACTCCGCAAGTCGCGATAACTGAGGCCAACGCGAATTCGCGAAGCGAGCCTTTTTGTACAGGCGATTCACTCTCGCGTCACATGGATTGGAAAGGTGCGAAACCGAGAGCCCTAGAGGCCCTTCAGGATTTCGATCTTACTCTCCCATTTGTGGCTCGCCACGAGTTGGAGGATCTTGGCCAGCGTGCCGGTGCGGAGCGGCTTATGGGCTGGAATGGAAACGCGCTGATGAGCAGGCGACTCGGTTTCGAGGATGATATGGCTGCCGGTCTGGTGAATTCGCCGGTAGTCCCAGTTCTTCACAAGATGTTCCGCAAGATCGACGCCGTTGAGATTCCTCGGCAGCTTCATGCTACCGCCATCACCTCGTCGCGAACCAGGTGCAGCCGGATGGATGACGGCGGAGCGGAGTCGAAGTAGAAGGCCTCGACGGCGTCGCGGACGTTGACGCGCAGCTCATCCCATGAGTCACCCTGGGTAACGATGTTCTCGCCAATGGCCTCGGCAACAAATCCGCCGTCGGCCTCCTGCTCAACCTGGAAGACAATCTCGCTCATAGCACCCCCTCCTCAGCATAGCAGGGAGTCAGATCATCAGCACCAGCAGCCATACGTCCAAGCCGGCGATGGGCACGGCGGAGATTGCTTGCATCGGGATAATGGTACCGGATGGATGTCAGAACTCGATTCGCGCCTGAAACGCAATCATCCGTGGAGAACTGTCTCCGCCCAGCCCAACGCCCAGCAACCCCGTCGGCGGCGAGATGGTGCTTTCCAGCGTTCCGAACTTCGCCGGAATCGACTCGCCCGGCACACCCGCCTCGACACTGCTGGGCAGGGCGAAGTTGGGATGGTTAAACGCATTGAATAACTGTGTATCAACCCGAAGAGTGAGGCGTTCGGTCAACGAAAACCTTTTCGTCAAGTACATATCCGAGTAGGTGAAATGCGGCCCGCGGACGGTATTTCGGCCGGCATCGCCAAACTGGCAGTTCGCCGCGGAGTCGCCTCCCGTGCATGCTCCTGTCTCCGGATCCACGACGGAAACAAACGCCTCCGGGTTCAGCCATTGCCTGGTTCCCGCCACGGTCACACCGGGATACGCAGTCTTGCGGTACACAGGCGCGCCAGGGACCCGCCGTGCAAACTGTGGCCCACTTGCCTGAAACACCCCATTGCCGTTGGCAGTGTATGGCTGGCTCAGCACCGTGAACGGCAATCCCGAATGCAGAAATGCGGTCTCCGAAAACGACCAGCCTCCCAGCACCGCACGGAGAGCTGCGCGATGTGAACGGAACGGAATCTGGTAGACGCCAAATGCCGAAACATTGTTCCGTACGTCGTAGTCGCAGTCCCCATACTGGCGATGAAGTTCCCCGGGCAGCGGCGAGAGAATGCCCTGTGTCGAAAACGGAAGCAGCCCGCCGTTCGACACCTCGTCGAGGCAATGGCTCAGCGTATAGTTAGCGCGCAACGTAAGTGCCCCTAACTTCTCAGAGATACTCGTCTGAAGCCCGGAGTAGCTGCTGCCGGCGCCGGTCTGAAACTCATTGACGCTTCCAAATCTCTGGTCCAGAGGCTGTCGGTACGCGAACGGCGCAAAGCATCCCGCGCAGACCGTCTGGTAGCCGTTCAACTCCACTTGATAGGGTTCGTGGAGGCCCCGCGTACCCACATAGTCGACCCGCGCTGACCCATGTGCGCCCGTCTGCTGCTCGATCCCAAAGTTGAATTGATAATAGAAGGGCGTCTTCAGCGTTCCGCTCGAAAACGTGTTCAGACTTACGGCCAATGGGCAGGTCGGCGCACCCGCGGCTATTCCGCTGCACGGAGCGCCGCCCGAGGCAAACACCGATTCGAAACTCCGCTCAGCGTTTTCGGTTGCGTCCACCGCGCTCCCGTTCACGCCGGGCGCAATCCCGATCCCGCCTGCCTGGCCACCGATGCCGCCCACGAAGGTCGGAGCGTAGGGTGCATTGGTCGCGGCCAGGTCCGCAACCTGTGCCGGAATAATGTCGTTGAACATCCCAAGCCCTGCATGGACGACCGTTCCCGCTCTCAATTCATAGGCCAATGAAGCACGCGGCTGCCAGACCTCAAGGGGGGTAGCCGGAAACAACCCGCGAACGCCGGTCTGGAGAACCCGATCGAGCGGCTGACTTATCTGGTGCGATATCTCTAGAAATGATCCCGCCGGACGCGCAAACAGCCGCTGCTGGTTCACCGGATCGGTATTCCATGTCGCCCGCACGCCTAGATTGAGCGTCATCCGCGCGGTGGGCGTCACAGTATCCATTGCATAGAGGTCGAGATTTCCCGCCGCCACACGTTCCTTCAGGGCAACCGGAAATGTCTGACTGGCCGTGTAAGCGGCTCCGTAAGTAAACTCGGCGAGGTCGTTGTAAGTCACTGTGGGGACCGTCCCTTCGCCCAGATCGTAGTCACTGACATCGATCCGCCGCGAGTTCACACCGAATTTGTATGTGCTCTTGTCTTTGGTCCAGATCAGATTGTCGTTGATCTGCCACTGCGTCACGATCCGCCCTTGCGGATAGGTATTGTTATTCCCTCCGATGGTCGTGAAGGGAGCGTTGTTGGTTCCTGGCATCAGCACAATCGGGAATTCCGCAAGCGTCTGCGCGAAATTCTCCGGCTCAAAGATGCTTGAGTACCAGCTTGCGCCGGGATTGAACTGGTTCACCAGTCGCGGATTGAAGATATGCGTGTATCCCGCCACCAGAGTCCGCTGCGGCTGCGGCGAGTAGGAATTGAAGATTGCGTTGATCGGGTCGGTGTAGGCCGCCTGTAGGCCTGTGTCCTGCTGGAACCGGTACCAGACGCTGTTATTGCGGTCGATGGTGTGGTCGATCTTCACTACGATCAGGTTCTCGGTGTCGTCGTTTGTCATCGATACCTGCCGTTGGTTTGCGCAGCCTCCTGAAGGCACTCCTGGCGCGTCGAACGGACAACCGAGAACAGGCCTGGGAGTGCCCGAAACATTCCTGTAGAGCGCGAACATCCGCTGGTAGAACCCAACCTCCTGCGGCTCGGCGGGCAGCGTAGCTCCTGTGATATTGTCGTTTCCGCCAAGAGGTAGCTGTTGCAGCACATACTGCTGATATGCAGGTGACGGGAAGGTCGCCTGAGTCACCAGAGGCAGGGCCATCCGGATCCCCTCGTAGTGCGCAAACAAGAACAGTTTGTCCTGCCGGATAGGTCCGCCGGCGCTTACGCCAAACTCGTTCACGGTCGAACGCGGCTTTCTGGCGATGCTGTCCGCCGTGTCGTTCGCGTGGAGAAGGTAATCCTCCGCATTCAGCAGCGATCCGTTCCATAACTCATAAAGGTCGCCGTGAAATCTATTTGTCCCTGACTTGGTGAAGTAATTCACCTGCGACGCACCATATCTTCCCTGATCCACGGCATAGGAGTTGGTGTTGACCGTCGCCTCCTCCAGGGCATCCAAGCCAATGACCAAATTCGTCGAGAGTCCTATATTCAGGCCCAACCACGGGTCGTTGGTGTCGTATCCGTCCAGGATGTACCCATTTGAAGTCGCCGGAAGGCCGTTGAACTCCACATTCCCGTAGCCGCCCGCGGCCTTGGCATCATTCGACGACCCGGCCGTGTTCATCAGCGCGCCCGGGGCGAACTGTGCGACAAACGTCAGGTCCTGGCCCGGGTTCGGCAGACTCGCAATTGTCTCGGCCGCAAGAGTGGTGGTGGTATTCGGATTCTCCAGTGTTATCAGGGCCTGTTGCGCCTTCACCTCGACGGTTTGCGAAACTGACGCCACCGTAATAGTGAAATCCAGTGTCAACGTGCGCCCTACCTCAACGGCCACCGGGCGCGAGCTCTGGTCAGCAAACCCGGGCGCGCTTACCGAGACGATATAAGTCCCCGGATTCACCTGCGAAAAGAGAAACCTACCCGCGGCGTTTGTCTCTCCGATGCGGGTTGCGTGCATGTCGACATTGGTTGCAGTAACAGTTGCTTTGACCAATGCAGCCCCCTTGGCATCGGTCACTGCGCCGGAGATTGCGCTCGAAGTGCCGCTCTGCGCCTGCGATAATTGCGGGTTAACTAAGGTTAAAATGACAAAGAAGATGCACTTATATTGAATCTCGCGGCTGTAAGTCATCGGTGACCTCCCCGGGGATTGAGGGATTAGTTGGGGAATGGAGAGTTAGTTGCCTTTGAACATGAGCACCAGCAGCCAGGCGTTCAAGCCGGCGATGAGCGCGGCAACGAACCATGACAATGCCTGTAGCCAGCGAGCGTTCACGAACTCGCCCATCACTTTTCGGCTGCCTGTAAAGATAACTAGCGGCACCACGGCGAAGCTCAGCTGCATGGAGAGGATCACCTGGCTGAGGATCAGCAGCTTCTCGGTGCCGCGCTCGCCGGTGAAAGCAACCACGATGATGGTGGGGATGATGGCCAGTGTGCGGGTGATCATGCGCCGCAGCCACGGCGCAAGCCTGATGTTGATGAAACCCTCCATGACCACCTGGCCGGCGAGGGTGCCGGTGATGGAGGAGTTCTGGCCGCTGGCCAGCAGCGCAATGGCAAAGAGGGTGCTCGCGCCGGCAGCGCCCACCAGAGGGCTCAGCAGCTTGTAGGCGTCCTGGATGGCCGCGACCTCAAAGTGGCCGCTTCGGTGGAAGACTGCGGCCGCCATCACCAGGATGGCTGCATTCACAAACAGCGCCACGGTCAGCGCCAGCGCCGAATCAACATTGGCCATGAAGATGGCCTCGCGCTTGCCCTCAGGCGTGCGCTTGTAGCGGCGGCTCTGCACGATCGACGAGTGCAGATAGAGATTGTGCGGCATCACCGTCGCGCCCAGGATGCCGATGGCGATGTAGAGCATCAAGGGGTTGGTGACGATCTGGGGCGAAGGCAGAAACAGGTTGCCGAAGGCCGCCGCATAGTCAGGCCGCGACAGGATCATCTGCACGCTGAACATCGCAATTATGGTGCCGATCAGCGTAATCACCAGCGCCTCGATCCAGCGGAAGCCCCAGCGCTGCAACATCAGGATCAGCAGCACGTCGAGCCCGGTGATCAGCACGCCATAGAAAAGCGGAATGTGGAACAGCAGGTTGAGCGCGATGGCCGAGCCGATGACTTCGGCCAGGTCACAAGCCGCAATCGCGATCTCCGCTCCCACCCAAAGGAAAAAGCTCACCCGCTTGCCATAGCTCTCATGGCAGAGTTGGGCCAGATCGCGCTCTGTGGCCACGCCAAGCTTAAGACTCAGGCTCTGCAGCAGAACCGCCATCAGATTCGACGCCATGATGACGAACAGAAGCGTGTAGCCGAACTGCGAGCCTCCGGCAATGTCGGTCGCCCAATTGCCGGGGTCCATGTAGCCGACGGAGATGAGGAACCCCGGTCCCAGAAAGCCGAGCAGCCGGCGCCAGGGGACATGCGAGCGCGAGATACCAACGCTCGAGTGGACCTCAGGAAGTGAGGGCTCGGAGGGAAGCGACGGCTCGGCGATAGGGAGGCGCGGAAGCGTTTCTGTGGACATAGAGAATTTGGGAGAAGGCCGCCGGACGTGCCCGAGAACCTGGGCCCTCAACTTGAGTATGCCACAGCTAATTAATCATGGTTAATATATTTTCTTATATTTAATTACCAATTCATACTGGCCGAAGCCAGACGGCCTCGGCTGCCGGTCTGCCCAAGATCGAGTTTCCGTCAAGCATCTCAATCGAAACGGTTTGATCGTAGTTCTGGCTGGCGACGCGCAGCTTTTGACCGGGACCGACCCCCGCATCGTGCAGGAAAAGGAGCAGCTTTGGGTCCCGCTCCTGCAGGCTCGTGACCACGTAGCTCCTGCCTGCAGCCGCCTCAGACAGCGGAACCTCCCCGTTCTTCTTGCGTTCGCCAGGATTCCTCGGGAGCACTGCGTTTCCATGCGGGCAGGCGCCGCCTTCACCCAACTTCTCGCGAAGTTTGGCTTCGAATGCGGGCGAGACCGCGTGCTCCAGCCGCTCGGCCTCCTCATGGATCTCGTACCACTCCATCCCGAATACCTCGCTCAGCATCCGCTCGATCAAGTGATGCCGCAGCGCGGTGCGATAGGCCGTTTCGCGGCCCACTGCCGTCAGACGGACAATTCCATCCGCGCCCACCTCGACGCACCCGTCGCGCTTGAGCCGCTTCAGCGCCATGGTCACCGCGGGCGCCGACACCTCGAGCCAGTGGGCGAGCATCGCCGGGATCACCTGGTGGCCTTCGGCCTCGGCCTCGAGAATTGCCTTGAGGTAATTCTCTTTCGATACGTGCAGAGAGTCTTTCATGGGGTCGCTTGAACCAGTCTAAACCGTGCTGATCTCCCTCTTTACTGAATGCTCGTTTTCCAGCTGGTCCAAGTTGGTTGCCGACAAGCACTATTGCGTGCGAACGAGCGCGGCCGGCACAGCGCGCGGATATTCCGGTTCTGGCCCAGGCATTGAATAACGGTGACTGCAGCAGACTTGCTCTGGTTTATACAGAATAGATCCCATCCAATTGGCCGTCGGCGCATCACCCGCTTCAGCGTTTCATCAGCTCTTACGAAACCCTTCTTGAGAGAGTTTCATCGTTGATATAAACTGAACACTCTCCATCTTTCAAACTGGGTGAACAGGACTTGTGCACATGGTGAAGTCACTTCGAGACCCACGCAGCCGAGGCCTGATCTATTCCATTGCGTCCTTGGTCAAGAATCCCTCCGTCCTCTTTGGTATTGTCCTATTGATATGCACGCTCGTTAAGCTCAATTCTCTCAACTCACGCGAGTTGTGGCTGGATGAAACTTATTCCGACCTTGTTGCCAACCTTTCCTTCGCCAATATCCTTCGCTATTGCGCAGGAGACGTTCATCCTCCGCTCTTTTATCTACTTCTGCGAATTTGGATTCAAGTTATTGGCGATGCACAGGCACAACTAAGACTGTTCAGCGTTGTAGTCGATTTCTTTAGCTCAGTGGCGATGTATCTTTTTGCCAAACGAATGCTTGGAAATCAACTGGGAGCCTATGCCGCGGCTCTTTTTGTTTTGTCTCCCGCAGTTTTTATCTACTCCATGGAAGTACGGATGTATATGATCATGACTCTCCTGGTCATTTGCATTCTGATGGTGCATTGGCTCATTGCCATTGAAAAGAAGGAGGGTCGCTGGCTTGTCATCGCATACGGGGCTTTGGCGGCCCTGTTGTTCTACGTGCATTACATTGACGTCTTTATCGTCTTAGGGTTCTTTGCTCACTCGCTCTTAGCTTCGGGTTTCATTCGGCGGCACATCCTCCGGCTCCTCGCGGCCGGAATGGTAACTATCGTGTTGATTTCCCCGGGCGTTCCGCTACTTCTTCACCAGCTTGCCGGAAAGACTCAATTGACTCGGGTTGTGGAGCTGAGCCATCACAACCCGCACGCCCTCTCTTTCGGGACTCCAGTGCAGTATCCAGACGAACCTGCAGGAATCGCGGCCATACCAAAAAGTATGGCAGCTATAGCGGGGTTCTATCCCGCTCAGTCGATTCCGCTGTTCTTGCTCTGCGCGATTCCGCTCGTTCTTTGCCTTGCCACCATCGGCTTTCTCGCAATTGGCGCGGGGGACGAGTATTGCCGATTATTCCTCCTGCTTACCCTGGCAGTCTCGGCAGGCATGTTACTTCTCCATGTCTATACCACGCGTTACATGGTCCCACTTATTCCTCCCCTTGTCTTAGCCATTGGAAGCGCCCTCAAGTATTGGGCAGCAAAGCCGCGGATGCGGTCTCTCGGCCTGGCTCTGGGAGCGTCGATTCTGTGCCTTTATGCCGCGGGCTTTTACAGACAGGCAGTAAAGCCGCATGGACATCCCTGGCAGGATGTGGTCAACGCTGTCCAAAAAGACTATCGCCCGGGAGACATTGTCATTTTTAATGCACTTTATGCACAGGTACCTTTTGACTATTTCGCCAACAGCGTAAGCTTTCATCCGACGGAAAACGGATTCCCGCTTTCTGTCTACGATTGGTGGTCCAGTCAGAGCTTCAAAGGCTGGGGCGGCCCCGTGATCATGAATTCAGATCTTGACAATTACATTTCGAACCTCTCGACTTCGCGACCGAAGACGGTGTGGCTGGTGCAATACGAGACCAGCACTTATGATCCTCACTCCGCGCTTCTGGAGAGGCTCCGCAAGCTGGGACAGGCCACTGAAGTCCCCCTTCCATTCAATCCGGACAATACTCGGCCCATCGAAGCGCCTCCGCCGAGCCTGATTCGCATTTCGATCAACTAGTGCCGGCAGCTGCAAGCTGACATATGCCTGGCACGCGATTTCGTCCGCACTCTCAGCCGGACTGTCGGCGAATGGGCACTTCGATTCCTCTGCCCGCGCGCATGATCCTCGGTTGCACGCGCACGAGCGTGGCTGGCACAATACTGGTACCCCCTACGCCCGAAGTCTTTCTTCCAGAATCGAAGCTTGGCGCTCCCATGAAGATTTGCCCGCAGTGCGAAACCGGCTATCACGACAGCCACGAGACTTGCCCCACGCATGGCGGCCTGTTGAGCGAGATCCGCGACCTGCGGCCGGGCATGCTGATCCGCGGCACCTACCGTATTGTCAGAAAACTCGGCAAAGGCGGCATGGGCGCAGTGTATCTGGCGCAGCACACGCTCATGGATGAGCCGCGCGCGCTGAAGTTCCTTTCCCAGGAGTTGAGCGAAGACGAAAACTTCACCAGCCGCTTCCTACGCGAGGTGCGGACGCTGCGCCAGGTGCGCAACCGCAATGTTGTCGACTGCGGCGACCCCGAGCGTGCCGAAGACGGAGCCCTCTTCTTCTCGATGGAGTTTGTGGACGGGCCCAACCTGCGCGACTTTCTCAAGACTGCTCCCAAACCCTTCGATGTGGCGCTCGCTTTGAACATCACACACGGGATAGCCGAAGGCCTGGGCGCGGCGCATGCCAAAGGGATGGTCCACCGGGACATCAAGCCGGAAAACATCCTGATGGCGCGCGACCGCGAGATTTGGATTCCGAAGATCGCCGACTTCGGCATCGTGGCCACGCGCGAAAGCAGCCAGCATACGCAGACCGGAAGCACTCTACTGACCATGGCCTACGCGGCGCCTGAGCAATGGATGGGCATGAGGGCGGCCGATCTCGATGGCCGGGCAGATCTCTATGCTTTGGGCGGCGTGCTTTTCGAGATGCTTGCCGGGCAAACAGTCTTTGAGGCGGAGAACTATCACGGCTGGGCGCAGAAGCACCTCAGCGCGGCGCCGATCGCGCCAAGCTCGCTGCGACCGGAGTTAGTGAAGTGGAGGGGGCTCGACGAGTTCGTGCTGCGCCTGCTGGCCAAGGACCGCAACGCGCGTCCCGCCAATGTCGCGGACTTCCTTGCACTGATGACGCGGATCGACTACGACCCTTCGATTCCAGTGCGAATGCTCGACCCCTATGCGCCGACGATGATCTTTACGCCCCCGTTGCCCGCAGCGCCCCCTGCTGCGCCGTCTGCAACCGGGATTCAACCGGGCGGTTCGTCTTCGCAAATCAGCCGTCTGGAAGCCGTGACTTCGCTCCCCAACGCAAGCTCCTTATCCAGCTCGGCGGGGCCTGGGGAGACCTTCGCTCGTCCAGCCCAAGCTGGCGCGCGTCCTGCTCAAGCCGGCACACCCGCGGCACCGCGGCCCCCGACGATTCCCAGCCCCGGCCCCAGCCAGGCTGCCCCTCAGCCTTCAGAATCACAGGCACCCGCGCCACCCACCTCGGACGAGGCACGCAGGACCGGCGTTTCATCGACTTCGGCCCAGAGCGGTGCGGCCTCGACGCGCACCGGCGCGCACACGACGTCGATCCGTGGCAGCGCAATTCGAACCAGCAGAGGAACGGTAGTCAATAGGCTCGGCGCAGCAACCGACCCGGCGGCGAAGAAGTCAAGAGGCGTTCCGGCATGGATTCTTGTGGCGGGCCTGTTACTGGTGGTCGCCGGCGCATTTGCATTCCAGCACTACTCGAAACCGAAGGCAAAGTTTGCCACGCTTCAATCGCAGACCGCGCCCATCGTGTCGGTGGCCTTCAATCCGAGCGGGCTGGTTCTGGCCTCGGCCAGCCGCGAAAACTCCATTCAGCTGTGGGACATGAATACGCTCAAGGCCACAGCCACTCTGGCAGACAACGCATTGGCCATCGCCTATTCGCCGGACGGCCGCTACCTGGCCAGCGCCGATTGGGACAAGAGCGTGAAGCTTTGGGACGCCGCTTCAGGGCAGGTGCTTGCTACGCTGAGCGGCCACACAGACCAGGTGCTCGCCGTAGCCTTCAGTCCGGATGGCCGGGTTCTGGCTTCCGGCGGGCGCGACCGAACTATTCGATTGTGGGATGTTGCCGGGGACAAGATTCTGCGCACGCTTGCCGGCAACACCTCAGACGTGAATGCAATAGCATGGTCGCCCGATGGGCACACCCTTGCATCGGGCGGCGCCGACAACCTCGTCAAGCTCTGGGATTCGCAGACCGGCAAAGTCGTGTCTACCCTGCAAGGCCATACGCGGCCGGTCAACTCGATTGCCTTCTCGCCCGATGGCCGTACGGTCGCCTCCGGCAGCGACGACATGACCATTAATTTGTGGGATCCGGCCGCGGGCAAGCTCACGCGCACTCTGCACGGCCACACCGACGCGGTCCGCGCCATCGCGATCGCGCCCGACGGACAGACGTTGGCTTCAGCAAGCGCCGACTCGACGATCCGATTGTGGGATTTATCGGGATCGTCGACCGAGGCCTTCAAAACACTCGAAGGCCATTCGGCAGCGGTCCTCTCTTTGGCGTTCAACCAGAATGGAACCAACCTCGCCTCGGGCAGCGCCGACAACACGGTGAGGATCTGGTTTGGCCCAGCCGCGCGGAATTGAACCGCAGGCAATTGACCCCTCGCGCATCCGCTATCAGAACAACTAAGTAGAATCAATCTATGTATTGGAAGGTTCCCCGCCCTACACGCAGGAAGATTCTGCTCAGCATCGTAAGTGCGCATCTGGCCGGGATGGCGCCGATCGCAATTGCGCAGGCTCCCGCTCAACAAGCGCAGACCGCACCCACGCCCTGGCAACCGGCCATCCACTTCAACGCTGCACCCAACTGGATCAACGATCCGAACGGGCCCATTTTCCTCGATGGCCAGTATCACCTCTTCTTTCAATACAACCCGTTCGGCGACCAACCGGGGCACACGAGCTGGGGCCACGCCGTCTCCACCGACCTCTCTCACTGGAAGCAGTTGCCTGTCGCATTGAGCGAAGAGAACGGCGTAATGATCTTCAGCGGCTCAACTGTGGAGGATCGCGACAACACCAGCGGCCTCTGCGCCGACTCCGCGCAGAAGGCGCCCAACTCCGCGAAAGACAGACTTGGCTGCCTGGTTGCGATCTATACCGGCGCATCCGCCGGCCGGCAGAATCAGAATCTCGCTGTAAGCAGGAACGGCGGGGCGACCTGGGCAAAATTCTCGGGCAATCCGGTGATCGACCAAGGCCTCAAGGACTTTCGCGACCCGAAGGTCTTTTGGCACGCACCTACCGCGAGCTGGGTGATGGTGGTGGCTCTGCCCGCCGAGCACAAGGTGCGCATTTACCGCTCAAAGAACCTGAAGCAGTGGGAGATGGCCAGTGAATTCGGCCCTGCGGGCGCAATCGGGGGCGCGTGGGAGTGCCCTGATCTCATTGAGCTGCCGGTGCGCGATGCAAAAGGCAGACGCCTGCAAAAGCAGGACGGCATCCGCTGGGTGTTGAATGTGAATGTCAATCCGGGCGGGCCGGCGGGCGGTTCGGCCGATCAATACTTTGTCGGCCAATTCGATGGATTCCGCTTCACTGAAGATCATCCAGGCTCCGGCCCGCATTGGGCGGATCATGGCAAGGACTTTTACGCCTCGACGTCTTTCACCAACACTCCGCCCGATCAGGAGCGGCTGTGGATCGGCTGGATGAGCAACTGGCAGTATGCGGCCGCGCTGCCTTCGCTGCCGGGCCGCGGAGAGATGTCGGTTGTGCGCACCATCTCTTTGCGCCAGGCGCCTGCCTATCCTCGAATCTCGGATTCGCAGGAGCCGCTCGGTCTGATCCAGCATCCGATACTGCAGGTTCCCGCGCACAAGGCGGACACCGCGTGGTTCGGCAACGCGCCATTCCTCCCGGTGGACCAGGCCAATGCGCACCTGACTGCCGCGAAGCTCACGGGCAGTGCGTACCTGCTGCGCCTGATGCTCGAGCCGGGCGACGCGGCCGAGTGCGGCATTCGTCTGCGCCGCAGCACAACGAACGCCAACGCCGAGGCCATTGAAGAGACCGTCGTTGGCATCGACCTAACCACGGGCAGAATCTTTGTGGACCGCTCCCACTCGGGACAAACCAACTTCGGCCCCGACTTCACGGGTCGCGTCTCGGTGCCGCTCAGGCACCCGCAAGCCGCGCAGATTCCGTTCGAGATCGTGGTGGACCACAATTCCATCGAGGTCTTTGCCGAGGATGGCGAGACTGTATTCACCAGCCTCATCTTTCCCGCCGCCACCAGCCGCGGCCTTGCGTTCTACGCTTCGCCCACCCCGCCCGGATCAGCTCCGGCGCGCATACGGGATGTGGAGTTCTTTCCGCTGGATTAAATGGCTGGCAAGTAGCGCACAAATCAGAAGCCCCCAGCCATTCGCCAAAGGCCGGGGGCAATACTGTCATCCGGAATCTGTCATTTGCTTTTTACTTCACTCGCACCTTCGGCTCAACCGAGAGGCCGGGGCGCAGTGCATGGTTCGGGTCCTCGTCCTTGAGATCGGTGAAGTCGATGCGCACCGGAACGCGTTGCACGACCTTTACGTAGTTGCCGGTGGCATTCTCCGGCGGGAAGAGCGAAAGCACCGAACCCGTCGCGCCGCCAATCTGCGTCACCTTGCCGTGGTAGGTCTTGCCGGTCGCATCCACCTCAATCGCGACCTCCTGGCCCGCAGACATATGCTTCAGCTGGGTTTCTTTGAAGTTGGCGGTTATCCAAAGATCCTCGAGCGAAACCAGCGTCAAAATGTTCTGGCCCGTTGCCAGGTTCTGATCTATCTCAACGCTCTTGCGCGTAATGATGCCGGCTGCCGGAGCCACAATCTTCGTATAACTCAAGTTCAGGTTGGCCTGGTCGAGCTGCGCCTTTGCCTCCTCCACCTGGGCCTGCGCCGCCTTAGCCCGCGCAGCCTGTACGGCTACCTGCTGCGGGCCAGTCTCAGCAGACTTCAGTTGCGCCTGTGCCTGCGTCTCGCGGTCCTGAGCCACCCGCACGCCGTCGGTGGCAGCCCGCTCGCTGGCCTGCGCATTGGCCAGGGACGCCTTCGCCCCGTCCCGCGCCGCCACCGCCGCGTCGAACTGCTGCTTGCTGATAACGTCCTTTTCCACGAGCGGCTTGTAGCGCTCAAGATCTGCTTCGGCTTTGGTCAGGTTGGCCAGCTCTTCGGTTACCTTCGCGTGTGCCGCCTCCAGTTGCTGCTCAGCCTGCCCCACGCTGGAGTTCGCGCCGCTCACATCGGCGTCCGCCGAGCGCAGGTTGCTTCCCGTGTTAATCGTCGTAATCGGCACATTCACGTTGGCCGCAGCTGCATTTGCCTCCGCATTGGCCAGGGCAGCCTGGGCATTCTCCACCGCAATCTGAAAATCGCGCGGGTCAAGCTCGGCGATGACGTCGCCCTTGTTCACCACCTGGTTTTCTTCCACATCCACCTTGAGGACGTGCCCGTTGATGCGCGAGCTCACCTGGATCAGGTGACCGTTCACCTGCGCATCGTCGGTGTCCTCGGTCAACGTGGACCTCCACCACAGCCCGGCCGCGCCCGCGACAAGCACGAGCACCACAATCACCACGATGACTCGGCGGCTTTTTTGCGGCGGGGCTTCCGGCTCGGCCGGCTGAACTGTTTGCGTCGGTGTTGCTGTCGAATCCGCCACTGTTACTTTCCTCCAAGATAATCTTTGTAGCTTTGTCCCGCTCCCAGGGCCCGCGCCAGGCTCAGCTTGGCCACATTATGCCGGTAAAGGCTCGCCACATACTGGCTGTTTGCCTGGGCAACCGACTGCTCGGCCTGGCTCACCGCCAGGTTGTCGCTGACTCCGTTGGCATAGCGTTGTTGCGCTTCCTTCAATGCTTCATTGGACAGATCGACGGTAGAGCGCGCCACTTCCACCTGCTTCTGCGATGAGGCGATATCGAGCAGCGCATCGCGCACATCGGCATCTACCTGGGCGTTCTTGTCGCTCAGCTCGGCGCGCTGCAGATCGAGCTGCGCCTGCGCCTGTTCGGCCACGCCGCGCAACGCGAACTCCGCAAATACCGGCATGGTGAGCGTTCCGCTTGCATCCCCGGTGCCATGTGAGTGCGCCAGCGTCGGCCCGATGTCGCCGTAGTCGCCGTTGAATACGATCTTGGGCAGCCGGTTGGCCGTGGCTTGCTTGCGCGTTTCCTCGGCGGCCTTGGTCATCTCCACCATCGCGGCGAGGTCCTTGCGGTTGGCATGCGCCTGGCGAATGGTCGCGTCCACATCCAACTGGTCAAAGGCCGAGTAGGGCGCCTTGTCCGTCAGGTTAAGTTTTTGCGCCAGCGGCAAGCCGATGGTCCGCGCCAGCGCGAGCTTGTCTTTTTCAAGCGAGTTCTTTGCCACGATCAGTTGCTGATCGAGGGTCTGCGAATCCACTCTTGCGCGCAGTTCGTCGAGCAGCGGCGCGGTGCCTGCCTTGTGGTTGTCCACCGCCTGGTCCAGTGAGACTTTTGCAGTAGCGACCTGCGCCTCAACGCTCTCCACTTGCGTTTCATCGGCCAGTACCAGCAGATACGCATTGCCCACCGTGAGCACCACCATATCGCGGGCGTCGTCAGCCGAAAGTTGCATGGCATTAAAGTTGTGGCGCGCGGCCAGGTAGCTGCGCAGCGAAGCGATGTCCACCAGCGACCAGGCCAGCGTGGCGCGGACATCCGTGTAGCCGAAGGGTCCAATCACCTTGGGGAAACCGGGGAAGCGCAGGCCCTCGGCGGGGAGATCCACCTGCATCACGGTCTCTTTGCCACTGGCGTCAATCTCGGGCAAGAGGCTCTGCAACTGGCTCATGCGCGCACCGCGCGCCGAGGCCGTCTCCGTCCCGCTCAGGATCACGCCCAGGTTGTTCTTCAGGCCGCGCTGGATGGCGTCGTCGAGCGAAAGGTCGAGCACGCCGCCGGTCGCCTGGCCGCTCACCACGCTGCCCTGAAAGCTTTGCGCATTGGGCCCGGTTGCCTGCGGCGGCTGAAGGCCGAGCGCCTGCTGGGCCTCGGCGCCGGGCGCTGCCCAGAAGATCGCAAACGAGATCAGCGCGGCGAGGCTTGGAAACAGGCGCGCCGCCCGGGCGGTGCGAGATCCGGGATGTCGGGAACCGGAATTGCGAAATCCGAGATTTTTTGAGATTTCAGGTGAGATCAAGGTCATCCAACTCACAGGAATACACAGTGGCCCGAAATTTCCCTTGCCAGGCGCTTCTGCTTGAAATTGTTCGCTCTTAATGGATGCGGAAACCAGCCAGAAGGGTTCGTAAATGGATTGTATCGAACCGGCACAGGAAAACCTGTGACCGAGGCGACAGAGGTGGGGTGTTTTCGACCCGGATTCGCCGCTGGAACGGGAATCGGGCTCAGGCCCGGGACGAGGCCTGGATCATCTGCGAGGCCAGCGAGCAAAGCCCCTGCCGAAAGAGCTCGCGCACTGCTTCCGGCGTCCAGTCCGCCGCGGCGGACCCACCGTGAGTGGCCAGCAACCCGGCGGTCTCTGCCGCCGTGAACCCAGCGACCGCGCGCAGCACGAAGATTGTCCTCATGGCAGCCGGCAGGCTGCTCAGCCAGGTTCGTACGCGGCCGCGATCCGGACCGGCCATCATCTGCTCCAGCTCAACAGGAGAAACGCCTGCGGCATCCAGATCGTCGTCTTCGATGCAGGTGGCTACATGCTCCAGGCCCCTGGGCGCCTCCAGGCTCTTTGCGTCGCGCCGGGCCATGAGTTCCAGCGCAGCGTCGCACAACGCCCGCCTTGAACTCTGCCGTGCTACTGTCGCATCCTTGCAGGCAGCCACGTCGGCATTGGCGATTGCCGTCTCTACCAACCGCACGCTCTCTTCGCCTTCGCCAACCAGCATCGACGCCATCGTGTACAGCCCGGCCGCGATCATGTCGATCAGCGCATCCATGCCCCCCGCGTCCATGTCCTGGAAGGCCTTGGCCACGGTCGC
>CAYWSR010000065.1:0-21862 GCA_964460385.1 uncultured Occallatibacter sp.
GAAGATGGGCACCAAGCAGTTTCTTGAAGACTCACGGATTGAAATCTGCAATGCGGTGAAGGCGGCGGCAGGCGCAAGGCTGCGCAACCTTACGCCCAGCCACACTGTCGAACCCAAGCTGAACGCGGATTGCATTCTGTCGCAAGCCACCCACGCCATGGCCGAGACAACGGAGAAGGTGGTGGCCATCGGCGCGTCGACCGGCGGCACCGAGGCTCTGAAGGCGGTGCTCGAAGCGCTGCCCGCCGACACGCCCGGCATTGTGATTGTGCAGCACATGCCGGAGCTGTTTACGCGCGCCTTTGCGCAGCGGCTCGACGGCCTTTGCGCCATCACCGTGAAGGAGGCCGAGACCAATGACACGGTGATCCGCGGGCGGGCGCTGATTGCGCCCGGAAACCATCACATGTTGCTGAAGCGCAGCGGGGCACGCTACTACGTGGAGATCAAAGACGGACCGCTGGTCTGCCGCCATCGACCTTCGGTCGATGTGCTCTTCCGTTCCGCTGCCCGCTATGCCGGAAGAAACGCAGTGGGTGTCATCCTGACCGGGATGGGCGATGACGGCGCCCATGGAATGCTGGAGATGAAGCAGGCCGGCGCAGCGACCATCGCCCAGGACGAGGCTACCTGCGTGGTCTTTGGGATGCCCAAGGAGGCCATCAAGCTGGGCGGCGTCGACAAGGTCTTGCCGTTGCAGGCTGTGGCCAGGGCGATTCTTTAGTGCGTCCTCAATCGATTCCAGGAGCTAGACCATCCAGAGGATACTTCGGCAGTTCAGAATCCTGGCCTGAGAGCAATGTGCAAACATGAATATAGATTATGAGTTCATCGGATGCTTCCCCGAGCGCGTCGACCACGACTTCCAGCCCTGGCTACGACTCTGTCCGTTTCGGCTTTGAAAACACCTATGTGCGGTTGCCGGAGCGCTTCTACGCCCGCCTGGCACCGACCCCTGTAACGGCCCCGCGCCTGGTCAAGTTGAATGTGGAGCTGGCCCGAAGCCTGGGGTTGGATCCGGACGCTCTGGCGAGCGCACAAGGAGTGGAGACTCTGGCCGGCAACCGCGTGGCCGAGGGGTCCGAGCCGGTGGCGATGGCGTATGCCGGACATCAGTTTGGATATTTCGTACCTCAACTGGGCGATGGCCGCGCCAATCTGCTGGGAGAAGTGAGGGGTCAGGATGGAGTGCTGTACGACATCCAACTCAAGGGATCCGGACCGACCCCATTTTCGCGCGGAGGCGACGGCAGAGCCGCGCTCGGTCCGGTGTTGCGCGAGTACATCGTAAGCGAGGCAATGGCGGCCCTTGGGGTGCCGACCACCCGGGCTCTTGCCGCTGTGACGACCGGAGAGCGAGTGCTGCGCGAAACTGCATTGCCAGGGGCTGTATTGACGCGGGTCGCGGCGAGCCACCTGCGCGTGGGAACGTTTCAGTATTTTGCCGCACGAGGCGACACGGAAGGGATTCGAATCCTGGCGGATTATGCGATCGCCCGACACTACTCCGAGACTGCACAGGCGAAGGCGCCCTACCGAGCTCTGCTGGATGGCGTGATCGCGCGGCAGGCGAGCCTGGTTGCGCGGTGGATGCTGATCGGGTTTGTCCATGGCGTGATGAACACCGACAATACATCCATCTCGGGCGAGACCATCGACTACGGTCCTTGCGCTTTCATGGAAACATACGATCCCGCTACTGTATTCAGTTCGATCGATGCCCAAGGACGCTACGCGTATGGCAACCAGCCGCGCGCCGCACTGTGGAACCTGGTACGCCTGGCAGAGGCGTTGCTGCCCCTTCTGGTGTTGGAGGCGGGAAGCGAGGAGGCCGCGCTGGCCTCGGCCCAGGAAGCGCTCGCCGCGTTCGAACCGCAATTCGAGGCGGCCCGGAGAGCGGGCCTGAGCCGAAAGCTAGGCTTCTTCACGGAACGCGAGAAGGATGCAGAGCTGATTGAAGATCTGCTGGAGCGCATGGCCGCGAACAGAGCTGATTTCACGCTGACCTTCCGCCGGCTATGCGATGCACCGGCAGGACCAGAGGGCGACGGTGGCGTACGCACGCTGTTTACCAATCCCGACGCTTATGACGCGTGGGCAGTCGCGTGGCGCGCGCGCCTGCGTGAAGAGCCGGACTCGGCGCAGACGCGTGCTACGGCCATGCGCGCGGTGAATCCGGCGTTCATCCCGCGCAACCACGTGGTGGAAGCGGCGCTCGATGCTGCGGTCTGGAAGCAGGACTATGAGCCGTTTGAGGAATTGGCGGAGGTCCTTGCGCGGCCATACGAGGACCGGCCAGGCCTGGAACGGTATGCTACCCCGGCGCGACCCGAGGAGCAGGTCAGCAGGACATTCTGCGGGACGTGAGCGAGGAGCTGAGAGGCTCGGAAACGTCGAGACATTCGATTGAAGAGAAGTCATCAAAAGAGCCCGTGATTCGGATAGCTGTCTGGACAATGGTTTTGAGTGCGGAGCGTGAGAGATGGCGTTTTTGAATGGGTTTCTGCTGGCGTTCAGCGCGCTGCTGCCGCTGATCAATCCGCTGGGGTCGGCGCTGGTGTTTATGAGCCTGGTGGGCAACGCGCCGCCGAAGGTATACATGCAACTGGCGCGGCGGATTGCGCTGAACAACATCATCTTTCTGGGGACGATTGAGGTGGTGGGGGCGGCGATTTTGAACTTCTTCGGAATCTCGCTGCCGATTGTGGAGGTGGCGGGCGGCCTGGTGATCGCGGCGATGGGCTGGAAGACGCTGAGCGAGAACGATGCGACGGCGAGCGTACGCGAGAAGCGGGAAGAGTGCGACGAGAAGGACGAGATGCTGCTGGAGACCCTGAACCAGAAGATCTTCTATCCGTTCACGTTTCCTGTGACGTCGGGGCCGGGGACCCTGGTGACGATGCTGACGCTGAGCGCGCAGGCTTCGCGGCATGGGCTGGAGGGGAATCTGCTGCAGCATGTAGGGTTGTTTGCCGCAGTGGTGGTGCTGAGCGTGGGGGTGTTCGTTTGCTATGCTTACGCGCCGAAGATCACCAGAAAGATTTCGCAGTCGACCGCGCATGGGATTCTGCGCGTGATCGCGTTCATCCTGCTCTGCATTGGGGTGCAGATTGCGTGGAACGGGGTGTCGGAGCTGCTGAGGGGGCTGGTGAGAGGCTAGGGACGGAATAGGGTCTGGGGTCCAGGGTCTCGGGTCTAGATGCGAAGGAAGAGTTTGTTTTTGAACATGGCGAAGAGGATAAGCCAGTAGAGGAGGAGGGTGAGGCTGCCGACGTAGAGTGGGGCGATCGCGGTCGACCAGGGGGCGGGAGAGAAGAGATTGAGGGCGGAGGGCCAGAGGTGGAACTTGTAGACGGCTCCGTCTAGCTGGTCGGCGATCCAGGAGAGCACGTAAGCGGCGATGGAGTTGGCGCCGAGCACGATAAAGGGGAAGGCGAGGCGGCGATGGCCGCGGAGGTCAACGAGCCAGGAGATGACGACGAGGAAGAGCAGGCATACGCCGCCGCTGAAGAGTGTCCAGGAAGGGGTCCAGATACGCTTGACAATGGGGCAGATGCCGATGAAGTGAAGGACGAGCCCTGAGGCGATGAGGAGGGCGGCGGCAATTGAGAGACGGCGAATGGGGACTGCTGGGGCGGAGTCGAGAAGCCAGCGGCCAGCGATGAGGCCGATGATCTGTGTGCCGAGTGTGGGGATGAAGCTGAGGGTGAGGTAGCCGCCGGCGTTATAGAGGAAGCGGTGGGGGCGGGGGAAGAGGTTCATGAACCAGAGGTCGAAGGCCTGGCCGAAGTTGGAGTTTTTGTTCCAATGAGCGGCAAAGCCGGAGAGCAGGTGGGAGCGCCACTCCGGAGGAACGCCGACTGTGGCGTAGTCGAATGCGGGGCCGGGGGCGGGATAAATGGCCCAGGCAAGCCAGTAAGCGAAGAGGATGGAGACAAGGGCGATCCACTGTGTGCGTGGGCGGGCGTAGGCCAGGAGGAAGGCGAAAGTGTAGCCGAGGCCGATCTGGGAGAGCGTGTCAGTAAAGGCAATGTTGGGGGTGGTGCCGGGGAGGGTATTGAGGGTGATGCCGAGGGCGATGAGGATGAAGCTGCGCAGGAGGGTGTGGACGAGCATGCGTTGGAAGGACTGGCCCTTGCGCTGGCGGCTCAGAATCGAGTAGGGAAGAGCGATACCTACAAGAAGCGTGAAGGCGGGCTGGATGGTGTCGTGGAGGCTCATGCCGACCCAGGGTACGTGGGACTGGTTGAAGGCGAGGAATTGCCAGACGGGGTTTGCGGGAAAGGCTCGGGCGATCTGGGCGAAACGCAGGACTTCAGCGGCCATGAGGAACATGACCAGGCCGCGATAGGTGTCGACGGCGTGGTTGCGGGGCACGGATGCGGGCGTGGGTGCGGCTTGGGTGGGAGCGGACATCGAGTGATTTGATTCTACGGTGCGCGGGGCGCCGTGTAGACTTCGATGCATCGCCAGGAAGCAAAAGGAGAGTCGATGGCAAGCGTATTGATTACAGGGACGAGCAAGGGAATTGGGCTAGAGACGGCGCTGGTGCTGGCGCGGGCGGGGCACACGGTTTATGCGACGATGCGGAGCCCGGAAAGGGCGCCGGAGCTGGCACAGCGGGCAGCGGCGGAGAAGCTGCCGATTCACGTGTCGCAGATGGATGTGGACTCGGACAGCTCGGTGGCCGAGGGGATGGCGGAAATCGAGAAGCGCGCTGGTCTGGTGGATGTGCTGGTAAACAATGCAGGGATCGAGCGGCACGGATCGATTGAGGAGTTGCCGTTGAGCGAGTTCCGCGCGGTGATGGAGACAAATTATTTTGGAGCACTGCGGTGCATCAAGGCGGTGGTGTCAGGGATGAGGGAGCGGCGGAGCGGCTGCATCATCAACATCACGTCAATTGCGGGACGGCTGGCAACTTCTCCGCTGGGGCCGTATGCGGCTTCGAAGTTTGCGCTGGAAGGCCTGAGCGAGGCGCTGGCGCAGGAGATGAAGCTGTTTGGAGTGCACGTGGCGATTATTGAGCCGGGGATTATCGATACTTCGATGGCGCGAGGTCTGGAGGAGATGGAGAAGGCGACGCATTATCCGCACACGAAGCGTATGGAGAAGCTGTTTGCGGCGGTGCTGGCGATGGAGTTGCAGCGCGGGCCGCACCTGGTGGGAGAGAAGATTCTGGAGATTCTGTCGAGCGGAACGTGGCAGCTGCGGCATGTGGTGGGGCCGGACGCTCAACAGACGCTTGATTGGCGGCGTTCGATGACGGACGAAGAGTATGTGGCGCTGCATGGGCAGGACGACGCGGCGTATGAGGGGGAGATGGCGCGGAGAATTGGGCAGAGCTAGAACTCCGTCCAGCAACGAAGGACAGGAGCTCCAGTTCAGAAACGAAGAAGGGGAAATGGGAACCGGTTGCAGTTTCCATTTCCCCAAATTCGGGTGGTCCCCAGGGCGAAGCGCGGCGGGAGGCTCGCGACGATCCGGAACCGCGCGGACAAAGATCGCTCGAGCCTCAGGGCCAGTTACGGCTTGGGAACGGTGTTGATGGTCTTGAGGATGCGGGAGACGATCTGGTAGGGATCCCCTTCCGAGTTGGGACGGCGATCTTCGAGATAGCCCTTATACCCGTTCTTGATGAAGTTAACCGGCAGCCGGACCGAAGCGCCACGATCGCTGAGAGCATAGCTGAACTTGTCGATGGCCTGCGTTTCGTGCAGGCCTGTCAAGCGCAGATGGTTATCCGGGCCGTAGACGGCGATGTGCTCGGGGACGTGATCGGCGAACGCCTTCATGAGGGCTTCAAGATAAGCCTTGCCGCCGACTTCGCGGAGATACTTGGTGGAGAAGTTGCAGTGCATGCCGGATCCGTTCCAGTCACCCTTGAGCGGCTTGCAATGCAGTACAACATCCACTTCGTATTTCTCGCAGAGTCGCATCAGGAGATAGCGAGCGGTCCAGGTGTCGTCGGCTGCCTTGGCAGAGCCTTTGGCGAAGATCTGGAACTCCCACTGGCCTTTGGCAACTTCAGCGTTGATGCCTTCATGGTTGATGCCAGCGGCAAGACAAGCTTCCCAGTGCTCTTCGACGATGGTGCGGGCCAGCGAGCCCATGTATTTGTAGCCGACACCGCAGTAGTAGGGGCCCTGTGGAACCAGGGGGAAGCCTCCCTTCGGCCAGCCGAGAGGGGCGCCATCCTTGTAAAGGAAGTACTCCTGTTCAAGACCTACCCAGAGATCGGGATCATCCTCGATGGTGGCGCGCATGTTGGTGGAGTGGGGCGTGCCGTCGGGGTGCATGACCTCGCTGAGGACGATATATGCGTTGTTGCGGCTTGGATCAGGATACAGAGCCACAGGTTTCAGGACGCAGTCAGACTTGCTGCCTTCGGCCTGCATGGTGGAGCTGCCGTCAAAGCCCCAAAGGGGCAGATCGGCAAGGGTGGGTGGCTTCTCAAATGCCTTGAGCAGACTTTTGCCGCGAAGCTCAGGGACGGGCTTCTTTCCGTCGAGCCAGATGTACTCCAGTTTGTACTTTGTCATGCGCTCCTCGATTGTTGAAAAGGGTTGGAGGTTTTCAAGCAAAATCGTAGAACCAAGAGCATAAAGAATTCGTGAAGATTCACGATTCGCCTGGTGCGTAAGCAGGGGTTACCTGTGATGAGCCACGAGGATCATCAACAGCAGGACTGCTACCGGGATCATTGCTAAAGCACCATAATACAGAATTTTTCGGGAGGTTTGCGATTTGCGTTTCTGCCAGTCGCGGATTTCGGGACGATCTTCCACACCGACCTGATCGAGATGCAGGAGGTCCCACTGGAAGTCGTGGGCCTTGGGGTAGCGATTACGCGGGTCGCGCTCGATGGCGCGATAGATGACTTCCTGCAACTGCGGGGAGATGGCGGCATTGGCGACGCGGGGCGGGATGGGGTGGTTGATCATGCGCTCGTTCATGGCGGCCATGGGAGATGGACCGACGAAGGGGAGCTTTGCGGTGAGCATCTCGTAGAGGATGATGCCCATGGAGTAGATGTCGGAGCGGCCGTCGCCGCGCTGGCCCTTTACCTGCTCGGGCGAGATGTAATTGGGAGTGCCGATGGTGGCGGTGAAGTTGGCGTAGGTAAGGCGTCGCGCGGCGGCGTCGCCAGCGATGCCGAAGTCGATCAGTTTCACACTGTCGTTTTCGCCGACCATGATGTTTTCCGGTTTGAGGTCGCGATGAACAATGCCGTTGGCGTGGATATAGTCGAGGGCATCGAGAATATTGACGGCGATGCGGATGGCGCGATCCTCGGACATCGGGCCATCGTCGAGGATCTGACGAAGCAGGCGGCCTTCGCACCACTCCATAACCATGTAAATGCGCGAGCGCTTTTCGTCCCCGAATACGCGCATGATCTTGGGGTGGTTGAGCTTTTCGCCGATGCCTGCTTCGCGCTTGAATCGATCGAATAGGATGGGATCGGCTTCCATATCGGGGTGGGGGACCTTGAGGGCCACGGTGCGGCCGTCGCGGATGTCCGTGGCGCGATAGATGGTGGCCATGCCGCTTTGCGCGACCACTTGGTCGATGCGGTAGGAGTCGACTTGCTGGCCCGGTTCATATCGGTCAAAGTGACCCATTGTGCCTAAAACTCCATTTGATTAGCTGTTTCTACTGTATCGGCATAGGCCTCAAGAGCGATATGAGCGGATGAGGCGAGAGAAGGCGTGCAGGTGGCTCAGGTGGGGATGCGATAGGGGCGCCCGCGATACATTCCAACCTGCTCGACAGATTTGACACGGATGACCTGGGCGGTAGTGTTGTCGCCGCCGTCGACTTCAACGGCGCGATGGACGAGCTCGCGGGCGATCTCGTCGATGTTTTTTTGCTGAGTGACGATGCGGACCATTTCAGATTCGGGGAGTTCGTCGTGGAGGCCGTCTGAACAGAGGATGAGGAGATCGCCGGGGAGCAGGGTGACGGCGGTGGTATCAGCCGAGACGAACATCTCGCGGCCGAGAGAACGGGTGAGGACGTGGCGGGATTCGGATTGGACCATCTCAGCGGCGGTGATGAGCCCGAGCTTGCGTTGCTCGTTGACGAAGGTGTGATCCTGGGTGATTTGCTTGGCGCGCCCATTGCGGACGAGATAACAGCGGGAGTCGCCGACGTGGGAGACGATAGCCTGATCGTGACGCATGGCGCAGGCGACGAGGGTGGTGCCCATGCTCTTGCCGCGGTACTCAGGGGCGAGGGTGCAGTCGTGGACGGCGGCGTTGGCTTGCTGGATGAGGCGGGGCAGCAGACCGATGAGCATGGTGCCGGCGGGCGCTTTATCAAAGCCGTCGACCAGGACCTGGAGAGCCTTGCTGGAGGCGACTTCGCCGAGGTCGGTGCCGCCGACCCCGTCGGCAACAGCAAAGAGATAGCCGTGAGAGCGGGCCTGCAGGCGAGATACGGGAATGAAGAAGCCCATGGCGTCTTCATTGTTGGTGCGAACCTTGCCTGGATCGGTTGCCTGGCCGAACTGGACTTCCAACATGGGCGCTGCCGCCTCGAGGGTTTCGGTTCCGCTGCATCATGTAGGGGCAGTTGGAACCGCCTATAAGTATTCTGGGCCGGTGGGAATAAAAAAGGAATTGTGGATTGCCGGTTTTCAAAAAAACGGCTGGGTGGCTTCCTGGACTCTCTCACATGGATACGAGTGAGCCCAGATTCCACCCAGCGGTTCGGGTTCCAGAACGATGGAAGGGGTTTATCTGGAGGTGAGCAGGACCTCCTTGCCCTTCTTTTTGGAGGAGCGGAGGAAGTAGATGCCACCATAGATGCCCCACATTGCGGCAATGCCGAGCGCGGTTAGAGGCTCCATCTTGGTGCCGAGGTTGAAGAAGGGGCCGGCGAGGTAGAAGCCCATCAAGACCAGGTTGGCGATGAGGCCAAAGCCCGGAATGAGGGTGTGCTTGACGAGGCTGTAGTCTGGACGGCCATGGTAAGCGACCATGCACAAGAAGCAACTGAGCGCGTAAAGGATGAAGGTTCCGAAGTTGGAGGTGAGGGTGATGGCCAACAGGGAGTTGGGAAGGGCGGCCATGGTGTCGTGCGACAAGTAGCCGAAGTTGGAGAAGATGTTGTGGGGCAGAGCGGCGACGGTTGCGTCGCTGACCGCGCTTGAGTCGGCGAAGACCAGAGACACGGCGATGACACCGATGACGGCCGAGATAACTGCCAGGGTCCAGATGGCCTTGCGCGGGCTGAGCGATCCGGCATGGAGGATGCCGAAGTGCTCGGGAGCTTCATCGTCCTTGCCCATGGCGTATGTGACACGCGCGCCGGTGTTCATGCAGGCGAGCGTGGTGCCGATGAGGGCGAGGAAGACGGTGATGGCCTCGGCAATCATAAAGTACTTGCCGTGTCCCTGGCCGAGCAGCCAGTCGCCGACGATGATCATCATGTCGCCGATGGGCGCAGCGGAGCCGGTGGCGGTCTGCATGGTGTAGCCGGAGTTGAGGAAGTAGTTGGCAGCGAAGTACTCAAACAGGTAGCAGACAAGGCCCTGGATAAGCAGCGAGGCGATGACGGCGATGGGGATGTGCTTTGTTGGGTTTTTGGCCTCCCCGCCCATGGCCGTGACCGATTCGAAGCCGACCAGGATAAGAATGGCGACGGTGGCCTGGATGAAGAGATAACTGAATTTGTGAGGCGCGATGACGGAGGCGGCATTGGGATGGGTGAGGAAGTTCCCGGTGGAATCGGTCTCAGGATAGGTGATGACGAAGGGAACAGGCTTGCCGGACGCGTCGAGCAGCGGCAAGGGGTTTCCGCTCGCGTCGCGGAGCGTCGTGCCGTCTTTTGCAGTGGCGAACTGATAGGTGTAAGTGGAGAGCGACTGCGAGTCGTATTGGAAGGCGGTGGGGCCAGTAGTTCCCGTGGGGTGAGTGGAGCGATAGCCGAGCGCGAGGACCGAGAAGACGACGAGCGCGGAGATCTGGATGACATTGATGGCTAGGTTGACCGCGGTTGAGGCACCAGCGCCCTTGGCGGCGATCCATGCGACGAAGAAGGAGAACAGGACCGCGACGAGGCCCATGAAAACGGGGCCGGGGTTGGAGCCGCTCATGAAGGTGGGGAAGAAGAAGCCTACGATGTACCCGACGAAGATGCCGGTGGTGGCAACCATGACGCCGGGGTAGACCCAATAGTAGAGGTGAGAGCCCCAGCCGACGATGAACTTGGCGATACGGGCGTACTTGAAGGACGCGTCCTTTGAGAGCATGGCCTGCTCAGCGTAGTAGTAGCTGGAGCCGGTGCCGGGATAGAGCTTGGAGATTTCGGCGTAGGCGACGGCGGTGGCCAGACAGAGTAGAAGCGCGCCGAAGATGCCGAGCCACATGGCAGGGGCAGTCGAAGGTTGGCCGGCCACGCCGGTGGTTGCCTGGATGAGGAAGGTGAGCCAAAGGAAGGCGCCTGGAGCGATGAGGGCCATTGCGTTGCTGGTGAGCCCGGTAAGGCCCAGTGTGGCCTGCATCTCGGGTGCTTTTTGATCTGCCATGAGCATTCTCCTGAATAAGTGAGGTGCTTGGGTCTGTTCCCGGCGGGGCCCGGGGGAACCGTTTCAGATTTGCCCTTCGCGCACAAACGACCGGGGCGGAAGCTGGGATGCTAAGCGGGTAGTTAAGATCCTAGGGTTGCCACGATAAAGATGAAATGAGGAATCGGGAAAGAGATTGCGTTGCCCAGCGGGCGCAGCAGGTCTTTGTTCCGAGGATCGTTGGAGAAATTCCGGCCGCATCGGTGAGAGGCGAGACGGCCGGAGCAAGGGAGCCAAGCCGACTAACGCTTGGGTCCGAAGAAGGCGACAAATGCGACGGTCAAGGTCTGCTGGGACTTTACGTATTGGCCGACGCCCTTGCTGAATTCATTTACGTTGGAGAAGTCGGCGCGATACTCAGCGCGCATCAACAGCCCCTCAAGCCACTTGTACTCGTACGTACCAGTGAACTCGTAGAGTTGCTGCGCGGTGTAGGTCGCGTATCCCTGCGGATCGTTGAACCACTCAAAGCGGCCGGCGATCGCGTTCTTGGCATTGGCCTGTTCGTGAAACGCACCGGCTATACCCTGCCAGTGGTTGAGGTATTTGTCGCCGTAAGTGCAGGTCGAGACTTCACGGGCGGCAAGGGTACCAGTCTTCTTCGTTACGGAATCGCAGTTGGTGGTGGTGATGAGACCGTCGCGATTCTGGCCGTAGTCGTAGTTGATGTAGGCGTTGAATTTGGCGTTGGGCGTGAAGAGGAGGGTCGTGTCAATGAGGTTGCGGAAGCCGTTCGACGTGAGAGAGTTCTCGGGCCCGAAGATGTAGTTGACGTTCCACGCGTACTTGGGCTTGGTGAGCGCGTTGGTGAGGACGATGGTTGCGCCGCCATTGGATTTGCTGACGTTGTTCCAGCCGTTGACGACCTGAATGCCGATGGTGTCGACCTTGGATACCGGCATGGAGGTGCGAACGCCGAAATGCCAGTAGGGAATGGCCCATGAAAAGAGCAGGGAACGCGAGTAGTTCCAGTTGTCCTTGGATTCGATGACTTCCGCGCCGGCCGAGGTGACGAACTTTCCGAAGTCCAGTTCGAAGCCCTTGGCCTTGGCGGGCTTGAGGGAGAGGAAAGCCTGTTCGATGTAGTTGAGCTGGTCGGCGGAGGAACTGTTGCTGGCGGACTGGTTGATGAAGTTGTTGGTACGGCCGTAGATGAAATCAACGTGAGCGCCGACCGGGTCGGGATCGTGGTTCAGCGAGAACTTGGCTGCGCTGATGTTGAACTGGTCGGTCTTGTCGTTGAAGTCATAGAGGTCGTTGACCTGGCCGTTGTCCTGCGCATTGGGGCGGTTGAAATTATCGCTGTAGTAGACGTCGACCATGCCGCTGATATCCATGGGACCGACGCTCCATGTGGGCGGAGCCGGTGCGGCTGCAGGGGTAGCTGCGGTGGCTGGAGTTTGTGCGGTGGCTGCAGGGGTGGCGGCGGTCTGTGTGGCGGTGGTGGTGTCAGCCGCAGGCGTCTGTGCGCCGGCAGAGAGGGCGAAGGCCACAGTGGTGGCGGCTATCGCCTGCTGGACTCGAACGAGATTCAGATGCATCGGCACGGTTCCTCCGGGAAAAAAATGTTTGTTGCAGATTCCAGCCAATAAGGCGTGAAGGAAAAGCTCCTTGAACATGCGAGCCAAACGCCCGTTACATTGGTGGTCGTTTTGGGCGCACAAGCCCCCAATTAGAGCGGATAGTGGCTCTGAGGGAAGCGGTCCGGTCGTTTCGGATTAACTCCAGTTACGCAAAGATCACATAAGGAATAAATGAAGATTACATAACTACATCTTTATTTATCCTTCATGATATTCTTGTGAACAATCGGAAGATCAGTTCAAGAAAGAGAACCGTTGTGACGGACAGGACAGCTTTCTGACGAATCAAGTTCGGGCTTTTGGCGGAGGATGCGGGAGCAGCGGAAGCACCGTAAGCAGCCGATGTTGTTCGGGATTTCGAGCCAGGCCGGAGCGCGGGACCGAAGGACAGGAATGGCGAACTGGCAAGCAATTCGAGTGCTGTTGATCGACGATGAGCCGGCGATTCGGCGAGCGCTGGCGCCGCTCTTGCGGGAGGTTGGGATGTTTCAGGTGGCAGAGGCGGCGAACGGGGAAGAAGCGCTTCAGATGCTGCGGACGGATGTGTACGACGCAGCGCTGCTGGACATCAACATGCCTGGAATCGGGGGCCTGGAGACGCTGAGGCGGATACGGCAGCTTTCGATGCGGTTGCCTGTTTTAATGCTGACGGTGCGAGACGAGGAAGAGGACAAGGTGAAGGCGCTGGACCTGGGTGCGGACGATTATGTGACAAAGCCGTTCAGTACTCCGGAGCTGATTGCGCGCATTCGCGCGGCGGTGCGTCGATTCAAGGCGCCGGCGCGAGCGACTGATGCACCGATCGAGATTGGCGAAATCCGGCTGGAGCCGGTGAAGCGCGCGGTGACCAAGAGAGGACAGACGCTGCACCTTACGCGCAAGGAGTTTGATATCCTTCACTGCCTGATGAGCCGGTCGGGGCGGACAATCACGTATGGGAAACTGCTGGTGGCGGTATGGGGTGCGGAAGCGCGGGAAGAGATTGAATACCTGCGGACATATGTGAACCAGTTACGGAAGAAGATCGAGGACGATCCGTCGACGCCGGTGTACCTTTTGACGGACGTCTATGTGGGGTATCGGTTTGTGAGCGCGGATATGTTTGCGCCGGAAGACGAGCCGGCGGAAGAGGCGGGTTCGGACGCGATGCAGCCGCAGGCAAGGGAGGAGTTGAGGTAACAGGGATGGCGAAGCAGCACAACGTATTGTTTGTATGCACGAGCAACGCCGCGCGGTCGATCATGGCGGAGGCAATTCTGAGCCACGTTGGCATGGGGCAGTTTGCTGCGTACAGCGCGGGGAGCCATCCGGCCGCGCAGGTGCATGAGGAGACGGTTTGGCAGATGGAACTGGCGCAGATGAGCGCCGGGGCTTATCGGACAAAGTCGTGGGAGATGTTCGCGTGGCCCGGCGCGCCGCGAATGGACTTTGTGATCACGCTTTGCGCTGTTGCGGCGAGCCGTCCGCAGCCGCAGTTTCCCGGGAATCCGATTGCGGTGCACTGGCCAACGCCGAACCCGGAGGCGGTGGAGGGATCGCAGGAAGATGTGCGGCAGGCGTTTGGCGCGGTGTTCGGACTGCTGAACGAGAGAGTCCGGAAGATGGTGGCGTTGGCGGCGGCTGCGCGGGGGAAGGAAGAGCTGCGCAAAGAGCTGGAGCGAATGGCAAAGTTGGCGCGAAGGCTGTCGGCGGACGAGTTGATGGACGGCGCGGCTGCGGAGCCAGTGGGCGATGTGGGGATCACAACAGAACTGATTCCAGCGTAAGGGCAGCCGTGGCGGCGGGTTGATCCCGAGCTAATTGCGAATTCACTCAATGATGTGCAGGAGGATGTAGCCGGTCTTCATGGCATATCGCCTTGGGCATCCGAGATCATCTGCTTTACCGTGGGGTGTCCTCACGCGGTCGCAGACCTGGCTGGGTAAAGCGCGCCTTCAGTGCAAGAAAGCGCGCCTCCAAAAGGCGATAGCTCCGCTCGGCCACGATCCATGTGGCGAGGGCCGTTCCTAAAAAAGTAACAAAAGGCCATCTCACTCCCGCCTTGTTCAATCCCCCGAGAACGAAGTGCATGACCGACAAATGATACAGGTAGATGCCGTAGCTAACGATCCCAATCCGCCTCATCGGCCACAGGCGGAGTGTCGGCGCCAACAGGTTGTCCTCTCGGACCACGCAGGACGCAACGAGGGCCACCATGGCCCAATGCACGCCAATTCGAGGCCAGCCTGAGATGTCGTCGACCGGCCAACTTGCCAAGACAACAATCAGGAACAGCGCAATAGGGGGCCCGAGCCGCCCTCCGACGACGCGCGACACCCAAGAGAATCCGCGGGGGTCATCCAAAACATGGGCCAACATCACCCCGAGCAAGATGGGGCCAAAGGTGGCTTCTCTGAAGAAGTGCGGGAGGTGGAGCGACGGGAAGAGGCCGAGCGGAGGCAGACTCACCAACAGATATGCGAGCGGGAGCAGAAAGCGCATCATGCGACCCGCGTACTTCTCGACGGCGGGCGCGAGCAGGTAGAACTGTTCCTCGGCGGACAGGCTCCACGTGACCGAAAGGAGGCTCAGCATCGGCGTCAGGTTCGAGACAAAGAAAGCGGCAAAAGGGAGATCCCGCCTGACCAATGGAGACTCTGTGCCTCCAGGCTTGAGGAACGCCACCGTTCCAACCACCAACAGCGTGAGGTAATACGCCGGGAAGATGCGAAGGAACCTCCGGATGTAGAAGTTGCGAAGCGATAACGTTCCGGTCCGTCGACGCTCGCGCAGCAGGAGGGTAACGATAAGAAAACCGCTGATTATGAAGAAGAGATCCACTCCCAGAAAGCCGCGGGAGGTTATCCTCCAGCCGGGGATGACGACTGCGGTGTGATGCCACACGACGGCCAGGATCGCGATTGCCCGCAGCCCGTCGAGCGAACCGAACGTCCTTGTTCCCGCGAATTGAACATAGTTAGCGCCGTTAAGCTCGACGTTTCTGGCGAAACTCATGGACTGACATTAGCATTTGCCAGAACCGTTACCACCGATTCCCAGGGTCAGCTGACGCATTTTGGGGGCGGCAAAGCACACTTCGATGTCGAGCCGATTTTTCGGCTGAGAGCAGAAGGCTTGGGGGTATGGCTCCGGTCGACCGGTGGCTGGCCGTACTGTGCGTGGTATCGGGAGTCCGGAGTTGGCGGCGGGCGAAAGCGGGATTTCTTCTTATAGGATCGACCGTCAAGAATCCATTAGCAGCCTGTTAAAATCCTTATGAACTTCCCTGCCTGATTTTTAGAACGCGCGCCAGCATGAATGCGTGAAGGGTGAGGACCAAAGAAGGTCGCGGCGACTGATTTGGCGCAGAAGGACCGCGGCAGATCGGGTTTTCTCGAGTTTTCTTTCGACCTGAAAGGTTGGTGGCCGAATTGGCCGGAAGCTCCGTTCCATTGCGAACAACGCTGGCGGTGTCGCGCACGCGCGGGTCGGGAACGCGCGCGCTGCTGTTTTCGCTGGAATGCGCGCTGGGAATTGTGGCGGCGATCCTGGTTTCGGCATTTGCTTACTGGTCGCCATGGCTGCTGCCGGTCTCTCTGCTTCTGTATCTGCTGATCGTGGTACCGACGGCGCTGCTGTATGGGTTCTGGCAGGCGGTGATCGTGTCGCTGTCGGCGGTGGTGATGCACGCGTACATCACGGCGCGGGATCCGAAGCTCAGCCAAGCCGCAGACCCGGTGAACACCGTGACGCTGCTGGCATTTATCGGCGTGGCGCTGACGGTGAGCCGCTTGTCGTCGCGGGTGACAGGACACGCGCGGGAGGCGGAGTCGTGGGGCGGGCAGATGCACGACCTCTACGAATTCACGCGGCGGACGCTGCAGATGAACCTGCACCTGGAGCCTGGGCCGCAACTGGCAGAGCTGGTGCACGAGATATTTGCGCTGGAGGCGGTGGCGGTTTTCGACGCCGATCTGCACGATGTGTACACGGCCGGCTATTGGAGCGTGGACCCCCAGGAGATGGCGCAGAACGTCTACTACTTTGAAACGAAAGACGACGATGCGGAGACGGGGATTGGACGGCGAGTGGTTCGGCTGGGAACGGTGCCGGTAGGCAGCCTGGTGGTGCGCGGCGAGACGAGCCCACTGACGAACAATGCGATTGCGTCGCTGATCGCGATTACGTTCGATCGTTACCGGGCGTTTGCCAATGAGAGCCGGATAGAGACGGAGCGGCGGACCGAGCAACTGCGGGCGACAGTGCTCGACAGCCTGGCGCATGCGTACAAGACGCCGCTGACGGCGATTCGCGCGGCGAGTACGGGGTTGGCGGAGATGGGGCACCTGTCGGCGGGGCAGGCAGACCTGGTGTCTCTGATTGACGAGCAGACGAGCTTGTTGAATGAGCTGACGACGCGGCTGTTGACGACCTCGCGGCTGGATGCGGGTGAAGTGACGATTCATGCCACGGAGGTGGTGGTTGCATCGCTGATTGAAGAAGTGGTGGCGAGCCTGAAGGACAGGCTGTCGAGCATGAAGCTTTCGATCGAGCTCGAAGACGAGGAGATAGTGATCAATGGCGACCGGCAACTGCTGGTGATGCTGCTGACGCAATACGTGGACAACGCATGCAAGTACTCGATCTTCGGGACGACGATCACGATTCGCGCGGCGCGGTCGAACGCGGAGATTATCTTCTCGGTTCACAGCTTCGGGCCGGAGATTCCGATGGCCGATCGGGAGCGGATCTTCGACCGGTACTATCGCTCGGCGACCTACTCGAATCGAGCGCCGGGGACGGGGATCGGGCTTTCGGTGGCCAAGCGGGTAGCGCTCATTCACGGCGGGTATGTTTGGGTGACGAGCGAAGAGGTTGAAGGGACAACGTTTTTTGCAGCAATTCCTGCGCCAGCGCAGAAGAAAGGTTCCAGATGAACCAGCCAGCACTTCGAGTCTTGATTGTCGACGATGAAACCGCGATTCGCAGAGCGTTGCGTGCGCCGCTGCTTGAGCTGGGATTCCAGGTGGTGGAGGCCTCTCGCGGAGAAGAGGCGCTGCAGGCGCTGCGTACGGCGATGTGCGACGCGGTGCTTCTGGACGTGAATATGCCGGGGATTGGCGGCATTGAGACGCTACGGAGGATTCGCGCTCTGGCGCCGCGGCTGCCGATCCTGATGTTGACAGTGCGGGACCAGGAAGAAGAGAAGGTGCAGGCGCTGGACCTGGGCGCGGACGACTACGTGACCAAGCCCTTCAGCACACGCGAGCTGATTGCGCGCATTCGCGCTGCGGTGCGCCGGGTGAAGGCGCCGGTAAGGCCGGAGAACGAGCCGATCGAAATTGGGGAGATCCGGCTGGACCCGGTGAAGCGAACCGTGGTGAAGCGGGGACGAGCGGTGCATCTGACGCGGAAGGAGTTCGACATCCTGCACTGCCTGATGAGCCGGGCGGGACGCGTGGTAACGTACGCGCGGCTGCTTACGGCGGTGTGGGGTCCGGATTGCCGGGAAGAGGTGGAGTATCTGCGGACGTTTGTGCGGCAGTTGCGGAAGAAAATCGAGGACGATCCGTCTGCGCCGCTCTACCTGCTGACCGACGTGTACGTGGGCTATCGGTTTGCGGATGCGCAGATGTTTCAGGAGGAGGCGGGGAAGGCTGGGGGCGGGGTGGCGCAGGAGGCCGGCGGGGAGCAGGAAGCGCCGACACAGCCGGAATAACCGGCTTCAAGGCTGATTCAGCGTAAGCATATGCGTGTCCCAACCTAGCCGCAACGACAAGGGCGCGGCTAGGGTGGGGCACCCGACACCCGGCATTTTCGTATCCCATCCATTCCGCAGGAAACGCGGAATGGATGGGGCACGGGGTCGAGTGGGCTGGTTGGGACGGGGACGGGTGAGGATTGTTGACTCCCAGGTCTCAAAATCGAGACCTGGGGCACCCGGCCTTCCTTTATTTGTGAACTTTCCCTATTCGTCGTAATGGAGCAGGCTGAAGACGTCGTATTCCTTGAAGCGGTCGCGGCCTTTGAGGAAGTCCAGTTCGACGGCGAAGGCGAGGCCGGCGATCTCTCCGCCGAGTTGCTTGACGAGCTTGACGGTGGCTTCCATGGTGCCGCCGGTGGCGAGCAGGTCGTCGACGAGGACGACGCGCTGGCCGGGCTCGATGGCGTCGAGGTGAATCTCGAGGATGTCGGAACCGTATTCGAGATCATAGGTGACGCGGGCAACGGGCGCGGGGAGCTTGCGGGGCTTGCGCACCGGGACGAAGCCGGCGTTGAGGCGATAGGCGAGAGCGGGGCCGAAGATGAAACCGCGCGCTTCAATTCCGAGGACAAGATCGATCTTGTGTTTGAGGTAGTGGGCGGCCAGCATGTCAATGAGTTTGGCAAAGCCGGTCTTGTCTTTGAGGACGGTGGTGATGTCGTAGAACAGGATGCCGGGCTTGGGGAAGTCAGGGACAGTGCGGACGAGCGCTTTGAGAGATTGCACATCGATGGCTTTGGTATCTTCGGTCATTTTTTCCATTTTTTTCTGGTCTTGATTGATATTGTTGGCGGTGCGAAAAGAGCGGAATGCCTAACTCGATTTGATTCCAATTGATTGCCTCGTCAATTATAGAGGGCGCGGCGGTTGTGAGGGAGGGGTTGGGGAGCAGAGTTACCAGGCGCCTTCGATCCTGAAGGATTCGAGGCCGACGGCTTCTTTATCGTCGAGGTAGTGTTCGAGGACGCGGTCAACGCGTGCGCCACGTGGGCCCTGGCGCAGGCTGGCGCGGAGATCGGCGAGGTCGCCGGGAGTTCCCGAGGCGACGACTTCGACGTCGCCTTCTTCGGTGTTGCGGACCCAGCCGGAGAGACGGAGTTCGCTAGCTTCGCGGTGGACAAACCAGCGAAAGCCAACGCCCTGAACGCGACCCTGCACGAGAAAATGGAGAACCATGGTGTGTGACCATCGCCAGTGTTGCAGATGGAGCGGCGAGGCGCAACCGGGACGTGGACGCCGCGCTACACTGGACAGAATCATGGTGTTCGTTTTAGACAACTACGATTCGTTTACCTACAACCTGGTGCAGTACCTGGGCGAGCTGGGGGCTGAGGTTGAGGTGCGCCGCAACGATGAGGTGACGGTGGAGGAGGTGGAGGCGATGAAACCGGAGCGGATTCTGCTTTCGCCGGGGCCGTGCACGCCGCGCGAGGCGGGCATCCTGGTGGCGCTGATCCGGCACATGGCGGGGAAGACGCCGATTCTGGGGGTTTGTCTGGGGCATCAAGCGATTGGCGAGGCGTTTGGCGGCGAGGTGGTGAGGGCCGAGCAGCTGATGCACGGGAAGACAAGCTTGGTGGAACACGATGGGAAAGGCGTGTTCCAGGGACTGCCGACGCCGTTGACGTGCACGCGGTACCACTCGCTGATTGTGGCGGAGAAGTCGCTGCCGAAAGAGCTGGAGGTGACGGCGCGGACGAAAGCGGCGAGTGGGGCGGCGAATGGCGCGGATACGACGATTATGGGGTTGCGGCACAGGACGCTGAAGGTTGAGGGCGTGCAGTTTCATCCGGAGAGCGTGCTGACGGAAGGCGGGCACCAGATGATCAGGAATTTTCTGAATATGTGAAGCGATGGGAGTGCCTGTGCAGGGATTCGGGCGTGCCGGGTTGAGAGTTGTGCTTCGCCGCCGTTGCGATAAGAAGAGATCGCATGCATGGGGGACGGTGCGGGACGGGGCCGCAAGGCAGTTTGATCGCATCCCACCCATTCCGCATCTTTTCTTCGAAAATCCGCGGAATGGATGGGGCACAGGGCGGTTGTTGCTGGCGCTTTGCGCGTGTTTGTTGGCCGGAGCTTGGGAGTTGAGGGCGCAGGACGCTGCGGGCAGCCAAGCTGCGCCGGCCAATCAGGCCGCGCCGGTGGAGATCGGTCCTGCGGTGCAGGGGCCGATTGCGATTGTGCCGCTTGAGGGTAAGGGCGCGAATGGTGCTCCGACGGTGACAGGCGCGCTGGAGGTGACCAAGGGGAAGGCCGTGATTGTGGCGAGCGGGGCGGTGACGGCGGGGGACCAGACGACGGAGGTGACGCTGCCGCATCGTGGAGTGCTGCGGGTGTGCGCGTCGACGACTGTGAAGCTGGCGTCGGACTCGAGCGTGCCGGCAGGGGAAGTACCGGGGCTGATGATGGCGATCGACCATGGAGCGCTGGAGGCGAGCTTTGCGACTGGGCGGAATTCGGACATCGTGATGACGCCGGACTTTCGGATTTTGATTGGCGGGCCGGGGGCGGCGGAGGTGAAGGTGCGGCTGGGACAGGGCGGCGACACGTGTGTGGACAATGCCGGGGTCAACGCACCGTATGTGCTGGTGACGAGCGTTTTCGATGGAGGCGCGTATCGGGTGCAGCCGGGGCAGAGGGTGATGTTCCAGCATGGAAACCTGCACGAGGTGGTGGATCAGGAAAAGGAGCCATGCGGCTGCCCGCCGGATGCGGAACCGAAGAGCAACGAGTTCCCGCTGGCGCAGAGCGAGGGGCTGACGGCGCAGGCTCCGCCGGTGACGAGTGCGGCGAAGGTGGGAAACGCTGCGGACGCGGCCGGGTCGCTGGCTTACAACGGGGCAGAGCACGCGGCCAATCCAGCGGAGAAGGCGGGCGACGCGAGCAAGACGGCTGAATCGGCGAGTGCGCCGCAGACTTTGCCAGCGAAGAAAAAAGGCGGGTTTTTCGGGGCGATTGGGCGGTTCTTCAAGCGGATATTTGGGGCGGAGTGACGATTCAAGGAACACGGAGCGCGTTGTTGTCGTAACGACTGCAGCAAATGCCCAATCCCTGAATTTTGAGGAGGTCGCCAATGACACAACGAAGTGGGGTGCAGGATGCCTCGTCGATCAGCGCGGGCGAAGCCAATCAACCTTTAGCCCGGTGGATCAGGCTCCTCGTAATTGTCGGCGCGTTTCTCATGGCATTGGGTTCGGTTCTTGCCTTGGTTCAGCCTGCCATGCTTGTGGGTAAGACGGACGCGATCAATGGAGCGGTGCACATCTTTGCCGGATACTTTGCCGTGCGCAATTTCGTTCTAGCGCTCATGATCCTAGCACTATTGGCTGTTTCAGCTTTGCGGGCGCTTGGCAACTTCATGGTTCTGGTGGGGTTTGTTCAGCTGCTGGATGTTTGCCTGGACGTTGCGGAAGGCCGATGGGCAATTGCGGGGGGAGTTCTCGTCT
This sequence comes from uncultured Occallatibacter sp., assembly GCA_964460385.1. GTDB lineage: Bacteria > Acidobacteriota > Terriglobia > Terriglobales > Acidobacteriaceae > Telmatobacter. Next base: position 21,346 of record CAYWSR010000065.1, read on the forward strand.
TCGGCCTGCTTCTCCTCGTCGGAGGGGCCCGCCTTTGCGGCTACCCATTTTGGAGAATTGAGGCGTGGAAACGCTGAGCATCCCGAAGCTCCCGGTTCCGTGCGGCGATCAGCGGCTCTCTGTCACAGTTCGCGGGCGTGCTCGATGGCGCGGATGACGGCCTGGGCTTTGTTGAGGGACTCCTGGTGTTCGAGCTCGGGAACTGAGTCGGCGACGATGCCCGCACCGGCCTGGACGTAGCCCTTGCCGCCGATGGCGAGCAGGGAGCGAATGGCGATGCAGGAGTCGAGGTTGCCGGAGAAGTCGGCGTAGAGGACTGCGCCGCCGTAGGTGCCGCGTCGTGCGGGCTCGAGCTCTTCGATGATCTCCATGGCGCGAACTTTGGGCGCGCCCGAGAGGGTTCCGGCGGGGAAACAGGCGCGCAGGGCGTCGACGGCGGTGAGGTCGGGGCGTAGCTGGCCCTCGATGGTGCTGACGATGTGCATGACGTGGGAGTAGCGCTCGACGAACATGAGGC
>CAYWSR010000066.1:0-21757 GCA_964460385.1 uncultured Occallatibacter sp.
CGACTCCCAGGTCTCAAAATCGAGACCTGGGGCACCCGGCGCAGTGGGAATTCATCGGCTTCCGGTCAGGAAGAGGCCTCGATTACGGGGTCATACGATGAGTCGCCTAAACTGAGTTGATCCCGGCTTACTTCGAAAGCGTCTCCGTGGTAGTTCCCAGCCTTGCCTTGGGCGTAGTAAAGGTGGGCGTGTGCTCGGAAAGCGGAGACCTTAACTTCCGGGTCTATCCCAAGTTTGACCGCAAAAGCTCGCAATCTGCTACCGGGTGTGATGAATGGTTCAAAATGGGCAAGGCATGCACCGTCCCGAATCTCAGCGCACAATAGATGGCCAAGAACAGGGGCACGCGGCGCAATTGGAGATTTTTGCACACCGATGAACCGATTGATGCGCGCTGGCACTAACTCAGCTTCGTCGTCGATGATGAAGCTGCGAATGTCGGAGAAAATGCATTCGTGCCCACTATAGTGCGGGAATTGTGTCAGGAAGTAGTGAAATCCAGTTTTGGCAATTGCTCGGAAGTAACGGTTTGTGACTTGGAATTGCGCGATGCCGCCTTGGAACCTAGTCGCACCCGCGGTCGCTGGTGGTAACTCATAATCAGGCCAGAGTTGCTTAAAGAGGTCAACTGCCCACGGCTCAGTCGGCGGATCATAAATGAGCCGAGCTGCCAACGGCCCGACTAGTTTAAGGGCCGCTATCTGTTGCCGGAGCGCGTCGATAGTCGTTGCCGAAGTCAAGGGGATGTGGTGATGGGGGCCTTCTTGTCCCTTAAGTATCAGTTGCGACAATTGTCGTCCCTGTTCTCCGCCGGTTAGTTCGACAAGAACTTCGCACCCAAACGCCTCGTCCCACGTCAGGTATTTGATGCGCTGCCCCCCGGCGCTGCCTCGATAAAACGGATTCACTTTTTGATGATGTCCTCGGCCTTCGATGCCAAAGCGTTTCCGCAAGATGGCGGCGGGACCGCACCGAACGAATTGTTCATCCAACAAACCAATGCGTCGGTTGTTGCATTGCTCACAGATGCGATTGAGGAGTGTAGGCGCACCTTTGAACTCACCCAGAGCTGCCGACAGTGGGTGCTCTTCTGAATCTGGTGCCTCGGTGCAGTAAAGGCAGCGCTCCATCAAGCCAAAGATACACCTAGCGCAAAAACAACGACGCGGCGAGGACGGGGCAAACAATTATTTATTTCGCTGACCTGACCGAATGCAATGCTTCTTAGCCCTGGAACATGCCGGCGATGGAAGCGGGGATGAGGTGGGCCAAGGTGCCGGCGAGCCTGCTGACGTGTGGGAGCGTGACGGGGCTGACGGTGTTTTGCCGAGTGAGGCGGATGCGGAGGGAGCGTGTGACGGGGTGAGGGGTTATTTGCTCCCAGGTCCGAAAATCTGGGTTTGAGGCATCGTGTCGCTACATGTTGGCGACAGGGATGCGGCGGTGAGATGTGGGCTCCCGCCGGTGGTTGTTCATTTTGATTCTCATAGTTTCCTGATCGCATAAGAAACTGCTAGGCCAGCCACAGCCAGGCAGCTCAAACTCGCCATCAACAGAAGTCTATCGTGCGAAAAAAGAAACAGGAGGATTACTGAAATCCAATTCAAGATGGGAAGCACTACCATCCAGGTGTTAAAGCCCCCATGCTGCAGTGATTGAATTGTCGCTTCAGGGCTGCTTTGGGTTAGCATCGCACATACCATTCCGAGCGTCGGCAACAAATATGCGAATTAGACAACGCGAAACGTGTCCGAAATGGCCTCATTTCTCTTGGTTGCTGCGGCGCGCGCCGCCCGCTCTGAAATATGGCGGGCAGCCTGTGCCGCCCGGTCTGCAGCATCGCGGGCTGCTTGCGCCCGCGCGGGTGCCTCTCGATCCCATTGTTCCTTTGCTGCCTTCGCTGCTGCCTGGGCTCGCGCAGCCGCTTCCTTTTCGCTTGCTTCAATGAGATTCCAGTATTCGACCCCAACAGCTGCATGGCACATCGGGCAGCGCGATGCCCTCTTCCTGAGTGTGCGGTAGAGGCATTCAGGACAGTTGTAGTCTCCCGGATTAAACCGAGCCTCAGCGGCACGTTCTGCGTTTGCCCTAGATACCTCCCAGGCTCGCTCCTCGCGCTCAACATCTTCCTCCCGGGCACGTTCCTCGCGCTCAGCATCTTCTCGCCGCTCGCGTTCAACGCTTCTGCATAGGGTGCATGTGAAATCGTCTGACGGTCGCCCGCAACGATTACACGTCAACATGTTGGGTCTCCTTTCTCGCGGAGATAAGCTGGGCCTCACATCAAAACGCAATTCTACAACCGGGCTCTGCTATTTACTCACGGGAGCTAGTTGGGAGTAGAATCCCTTCGTCATGCCCGACAGGTTAGAACGCTTTCAACAGACCGGGGATTCTCATTTCCTCACGTTTAGTTGTCATGATCGGCTTCCGTATTTCGGTGCCGCGCAAGCTAGTGCTCTTTTCGAGCGATCCCTTGAGGCTATGCGAAGGCGATATGTCTTGTTCGTATTCGGCTATGTGGTCATGCCGGAGCACGTGCATTTGTTGGTTTCTGAGCCTCGACGAGGGATGCTTGATCGTGCAATTCAATCCTTGAAGACTTCAGTCTCCAAGCAATGCACGCAGCGGCCGTTCTGGCTGAAACGGTATTACGACTTCAATGTTCATTCCGAAGAGAAGCGAATTGAGAAACTTCGGTATATCCATCGAAACCCAGTGACACGCGGGCTCGTTTCCAGGCCAGAGGATTGGAAGTGGTCGAGCTTTCGGCATTATCAGACCGGGGAGGCGGGAACAGTGGAGATCGAGTCGCCGTGGACACTTGGAAGACGGATGAGATTGAAACTGCCGGGGGAGGGTTGGAATAGACCCGGTGAGATTCCCGGCAGCCCACCCTAGCGACAAAAACAAAGACGTCGCGAGGGTGGGGCACCCGGTCATTCAATTCTGGGTTGAGAAAAGCGGGTTAGATTTCTGGCAGCCCACCCTAGCGACAAGAACAGAGACGTCGCGAGGATGGGGCACCCTGTCCTGGCTGGTTGATGCAGCATCGTCCACGCGGTGCTGTGTGCTACCCCAGGAACATGCCGGCGATGGAGGCGGAGATGAGGTTGGCCATGGTGCCGGCGAGCATGGCGCGGACGCCGAGCTTGGCGAGGTCGTTGCGGCGCTCGGGGACGAGTGCGCCGATGCCGCCGATCTGCATGCCGATGGAGCCGAGGTTGGCGAATCCGCAGAGGGCAAAGGTGGCGATGGTGAAGGAGCGGGGCGAGAGCGTGGCTTTTTGCGCGCCGAGGGCGATGTAGGCGATGACTTCGTTGAGGGCCATGCGAGTGCCGAGCAGGTTGCCGATGGCGAGGCAGTCGTGCGAGGGGACGCCGATCAGCCAAGCCACTGGCCAGAAGCCATAGCCGAGAATCTGGCCGAGGGAGCCGGGGACGAAGGGGATGCCGCCGTGGACCCAGGTGAGCAGCGAGTCGAGCAGAGCGACGAGGGCGAGGAAGCTGATGAGCATGATGGCCACGTTCATGGCCAGCTTGCCGCCGTCGATGGTGCCGCGGGCGATGGCGCCGAGAAGGTTTTCTTCGCTGTGCATCTCGTCTTTGGGGATGACCACGCGGCCCTCGGTGGCGGGGACTTCGGTCTCCGGCACGAGCATCTTCGCCACGAGGATGGTCCCGGGCGAGGTCATGATGACGGCGGAGAGAAGGTGGCGCGCTTCGACGCCTTGCGAGATGTACATGGCCATGATGCCGCCGGAGACGTGGGCCATGCCGGAGGTCATGATGACCATAAGCTCGGAGCGGGTTGCGCCTTTGAGGAACGGACGGATGGTGAGCGGGGCTTCGGTCTGTCCCATGAAGATGGAGGCGGCGACGTTCATTGATTCTGCGCCGGAGATGCGCATGGTCTTGAGCATGATCCATGCAAGGGCGCGGATGACGATCTGCATTACGCCGATGTGATAGAGCACGGCGAAGAAGGCGCTGATGAAGATGATGGTGGGCAGGACTTGAAAGGCGAAGATGGAGCCGAGCGAGGTGTTGGGCGTGCCGAGAGCGCCGAAGAGGACTTTGGTTCCGGCGGCGGTGCAGGCGAGCATGGCGTTGACCACGCTGCCGGCCCAGGTCATGAAGCGCTGGCCGTAGTCGAAGCGCAGCACGAGGAAAGCGAAGGTGAACTGGAGGCCCAGACCCCACGCGACAGTACGCCAGCGGATGTGGCGGCGATTTGTAGAGCCCAGCCAGGCCGCGCCAAGGACGGCAAGAATTCCGAGGATGCCGGTGAAACGATCCAAGATGAACTCCTTCGGAGACAGGGACCAGGGACCAGGCAATAGGGACGAGGAAATACAAAGAGCTTCCCTCAGGGGCTAAAGCCCGGGTCGATTCGGTTTCGTTTTCGGCACGACTGAAGTCGTGCCCTGACTCATGTGCCGAATCATGCTGCCGGTCCTAGTCCCGTATTCCATTGGTCCACGTCTTTTGATCTTTGAAGATTACCTTACAGCATCGTGGAGATGGGCTTCAGCATTTTCGCGGGTGAAGATGCGGCCGACGAGGGGCACTGCGGGCGGCTGGGCTTCGGAGATCGTGATGGCGGATTTGAGGAGGGCCAGCGGCTCGGCGAGCATCTCTTCGCGGGTGGCGTAGAGAGTGGCGATGGGCTGACCCTTTTCGACGCGTGCGCCGCGGCGGGCGTGGAAGAGGATTCCGGCGTGTGGGTCGACGGGCTCCCCAGCTTTTTCACGGCCTGCGCCGGTGCGCTGGACGGCCCAGCCGATTTGCGTGGTGTCCATCTCTGAGATGAAGCCGGAGTCCCAAGCGCCGAGGATGGTTGTTGCGCCGGGGTCGTGGAAGGCTGCGAGGTCATCGAAGACGGAGACATCGCCTCCCTGCGCATCGATCATCTTAAAGAAGAGCGCGAGGGCGGTGCCGTCCTGAAGTGCGGCGTCGGCGAGGCGGTAGCCGGAGTGTGGGGTTTCGGCCTTGCCGCCGAGGTGGATCATCCAGCCGGCAAGGATGAGGGAGAGCTCACGGAGGTCTTCGCTCTGGGGCGGGCGTTTGCCGCGAAGAAGCTCGACGGATTCAGCGACTTCGATCCAGTTGCCAGCGGCAGAGCCAAGGGGCTGACCCATGTCGGTGAGGAGGGCGACGGTGCGGGTTCCTGCGGCCTCGGCGGTGGCAACCATGAGGGCGGCAAGAAACTCTGAGTCCGCGGGGTTCTGGAGGAATGCGCCGGAGCCGGTTTTTACGTCGAGGACGAGGGCGTTGAGGCCGGCGGCGAGTTTTTTTGAGAGGATGCTGGCGCAGATCAGGCCGGAGTTTTCGACTGTGCCGGTGAGGTCGCGCAGAGCGTAGAGGACGCGGTCGGCGGGGACGAGCGCTGGGGTCTGGCTGACGATGGAGCAGCCGCAACGGGTGAGGACGGATTCGAACTCGGCGAGGGTGAGAGCGGTGCGGAAGCCGGGGATGGATTCGAGCTTGTCGAGCGTGCCTCCGGTGTGGCCGAGGGCGCGGCCCGAGATCATGGGGACGGCCACGCCGCAGGCCGCGGCGAGTGGCGCGATGAGGAAGCTGGTCTTGTCGCCGACGCCGCCGGTGGAGTGCTTGTCGACGGCGAACTTACCGAGGCTGGCGGGCGAGAATTTTTCGCCGGAGTCGCGCATGGAGAGGGTGAGGGCGCGAACTTCGTCGAGGGAGAGACCGCGAATCCATGCGGCCATGAGCCAGGCGGCGAGCTGTTCGGGGGGGATGGAGCCGGAGGCTGCGCCTGTTGCGATGAAGGCTAGCTCGGGCGGGGCGAGGGCGTGGCCGTCGCGCTTCTTGCGGATGAGGTCGATCATGTGGAGCGGGGAGGAAGGAGTGGGCTCGGTTCGCATAGCAGGGTGCTGCCTCTTTATTTGAGTTTCATGTCGAAGGCCAGGGGGAGGATGGCAGAGAAGGGCATGGAGCGGAGGCCGTCGGCGGCGGGGAAGAGGACGGGAGCGCTAGGGAAGACGAATTCCGAGAGCATCTGGCGGCATGCGCCGCAGGGCGGGCTGGCGGCGGCGTTGAGGTTGGCGACGGCGACGGCGGCGATGCGGATATCGGGGCCGAACTCAGAAACGGCGCGAACAAGGGCGGCTCGCTCGGCGCAGATGGTGAGGCCGTAGCTGACATTTTCGACGTTGGTGCCGGTGACGATTTCGCCGGTGGCGAGGCGAAGGGCCGCGCCGACACGGAAGCCGGAGTAGGGCGAGTAGGAGTGGAGCGCGGCTTCCTGGGCTCTGGAGAGGAGCTCGGCGAGAGGGGGGTCGAGTTCGGGGGCGGTGACGTTTTCGGGGCTCATTGGTGTTTCCCAAGCGAATCCCACGCGGGGACTCAGTGAATTCTGAGGCTAAAGCACGGCGGCGGGTCATGTACACCGGCTGGGCATCGACGGTGAGAGGTTTCACATCTGGGATGAAAGGACTGGCCGCGTTCGCTTTTCAATGTTCAAGTCGAAGCCGACTTCTCCGATAAAGGCTCTAAGAGCCTGAGTGCGTCGGTTGTGGCCGACGTCCGGTCTGCCTGATTGTCGGGTGAATGCGGGTGCGGAATGGATGATCTGACGAGGGAGTTCCTGATCGAGAGCCAGGAAGGACTGGACCGGATGGAGCGGTGTTTGACGGAGCTGGAGTCGAAGCCGTCGGATATGGGGCTGTTGGCGGATATCTTCCGCACGGTGCACACGATCAAGGGGACGACCGGGTTTCTTGGGTTCAAGCGGCTGGAGAAGCTGGCGCACTCGGGGGAGAACCTGCTTGGACTTTTGCGCGATGGCAAGCTGGCGGCGGACGGGTCAGTAATCACGGGGCTGTTGCAGCTGCAGGACGGGCTGCGGTCGATATTGCGGTCGATTGAGACGGAGGCCAGCGAAGGCGAAGACACAGATGCGGCGCTGATTGCCCGGCTGGAGGAGTTGCAGGCGCCGGCGATGGCAGCACAACACGGCCGTGGCCGGAGTGGGCACGTGGCGGGACCGGCAGTGATGGACCCGGCTCCAGCGGCGGCGGAGAATCGAGCGCCAACCTCGGCGGAGAGTGCAGCGACGCCGGGACCGGAAGCGGCGGTTGCACCCGAATCGGCAATCGCACCTGCATCGTTGACCGCGAAGCAGGAGAAGGAGCCCGGCACAGATGCGGGCAAGGCGAGGAGCGTGCCAGCGGGTGCTGCGGCGGAGAGTACGCTGCGCGTGGACGTGACGCTATTGAACAGGATGATGAACCTGGTGGGCGAGCTGGTGCTGACGCGCAACCAAGTGCTGCAGGCGACCTCGGGGCAACCGAATCTGACGATGCTTTCGCGGCGGCTGGACATGGTGACGTCGGATCTGCGCGAGTCGGTGATGAAGGCGCGGATGCAGCCTGTGTCGAACATCTTCTCGAAGATGCCGCGCATTGTGCGCGACCTGAGCCAGTCGCTGGGCAAGCGGGTGCGATTGCAGATGGAGGGCCAGGAGACCGAGCTCGACAAGAGCCTGCTCGAGGCCATCAAGGATCCGCTGACGCATGCGGTGCGCAACTCCCTGGATCATGGGATTGAGGATCCGGACACGCGTGATCGAGCAGGCAAGGATCCGGAGGGTTTGCTGAAGCTGCGGGCTGTGCAGGAGGGCAGCCACGTGATTATCGAGGTTGCCGACGATGGCGCGGGGATCGCAGTGGAAAAGGTGCGGGTGAAGGCGATCGAGCGCGGATTGATCACAAAGGAGCGCGCCGAACGGCTTTTGGAACGGGAGCTTCTGCAGTTGCTCTTCCTTCCGGGTTTCTCGACAGCGGCCGCGGTGACGAATGTGAGCGGCCGAGGCGTGGGGATGGATGTGGTCCGGACGAACGTGGAGAAGATCGGCGGAAAGGTGGAAATCGATTCGAAGCCGGGGAAGGGAACGACGCTTCGGCTGCGGATTCCACTGACGCTGGCGATCATTCCAGCGCTGATTGTGCGCAGCGTGGAGCAGAGTTTTGCGGTTCCGCAAGGCGCGCTTTCGGAGCTGGTACATATCCCTCCGGAGCAGGCGGCGAGCGCAATCGAGTGGATGGAAGGCGCGCCGCTCTACAGGCTGCGGGGAAAGCTTCTGCCGCTGGTGTTTCTTGACCGCCTTCTGATGCCGGATGTGGAACACCGGCAGGTGACGGAGCAGGACAAGTTTATCGCGGTGTTGAACGCAGACGGACGCCAATTTGGGCTGGTTGTGGATGGGCTGGCCGATCCGGAGGAGATCGTGGTGAAGCCTCTGTCGGCGGTACTGAAGAGTATCGGGCTCTACTCCGGGGCGACGGTGCTGGGCAACGCAGATCTGGCGCTGATTCTGGATCCGGGTGCGATCGCCGTGAAGGCTGGAGTGACGATTAGCAGCGAGGAGCAAGGAAGGCAGTCGGGGGAGGAGGAGACTGGCGAGCAGGCCGGCAAGAGCCTGGAATACCTGCTGGTCGAGGCCGCGGAGCGCAAGTCAGCAGTGCCGCTTGGCGATGTTTTGCGCATCGAGCAGCTGAAGGTTTCGCGGATCGAGTACATCGGCTATCGGCCGGTACTGAATTTTGAAGGACATTTGCTGCCGGTGGAAGATTCGGGCGGGGTGCTGGCTGCAGTGCAGCACGATCCGGAAGCGCAGATCATCGTGGTGGTTTGCCGCGAGGGCAATCGTCATGTGGGCATCGCGGTGTCGCACGTGCTGGACGTGGCATCGGGCGGCGACCTGTTTGAGGCGGGCACAGGCAAGCAGGCAGCGGGGGTGACGCTGTTAAAGAACAGCGTGACAGGGGTAGTCGACCTGGGGGCGGTTGCGCCGCTTCCGGTGGGCGAGCAGGCAACGAGTGAGTGGGACCAGATGACGGAGGCTGCGCGATGAGTGTTGCAGGGAATGATCTCTCCCGGCGCGGGAAGACTGCGGAGACGCGAGTGGAGATGTGCAGTGTGCGCGTGGGGCAGGGGTTGTATGGAGTTCCGATTACCTACATTCTGGAGATCGTGGGCAAGGCGAGGCCGCAGCCGGTACCACTTGCGCCGGGATTTGTGGGAGGCCTGGTGCACTATCGCGGCGATGTTCTGACCACGGTGAGCCTGCGCCAGCTGCTAGGGATGCCACCCAAGGATGGGCCGCAGGACATCCTGGTGCTGGAGAATGCGGGCGGGGCGATGGGACTGCTGGTGGATTCAGTGGGCGAGGTGCTGACGGCGTCGTCGTTGGAGTATGAGCCGAATCCTTCGATCCTCGATGAACGGCGGAGAGCGTTGTTTGCCGGCGCATACAAGCTGAAGGACAGCCTGCTGGTGATGCTGGACCCCGAGAAATTGGATCCGATGCGCCTGAGCGGAAGCGTGGCCGCTTAGGGCGGAGAAGACGATGCGAGCACTAATTGTCGATGATTCCCGGTTTGTTCGAAGCCTTCTGCGGGGAATGCTGGAACCGATGGGTTTCGAGTGCGATGAAGCGGGCGACGGCCAGGCAGGCCTGGACAAGATGCGCGCCGGGCCGGAGTTCGATCTGGCGCTGGTGGACTGGAACATGCCGGTGATGAACGGGCTGGAGATGCTGCAGGGGTTGCGCGCGGAGGGATTCGGCACCGTGAAAGTGATGATGGTGACGACGGAGGCGGAGAACGACTTCATCCTGCGGGCGCTGGATGCGGGCGCGGACGAGTACCTGATGAAGCCATTCGATCAGGAAGGTCTGACGGAGAAGCTCGCCCTGATGGACCTGACGGAGGTCTGAGGGATGGCCGTTGGAGGTCCAAAGCGCATTCTGATCGTCGACGACTCAGCGGTGATGCGAAGCCTGCTGCGGGCGGTGGTGTCATCGGTGCCGGGGTTTGAAGTAGCGGGCACGGCGGCGGATGGAGCCTCCGCGTTGTCGAGCGTGGAAGTGCTGAGGCCCGACCTGATCCTGTTGGATGTAGAGATGCCGGTGATGGACGGGCTGATGACGCTCAAGCAGTTGCGCGCGCGCGGACACAAGATGCCAGTGGTTATGTGCAGCTCGCTGACGCAACGTGGGGCGCGGGTGACGCTCGATGCGCTGGCTGCGGGCGCATCGGATTATGTTGAGAAGCCTTCAGGGCAGGCGAGCCGCGATGAAGCAACGAAAAAGCTGGCGCAGGAGCTGGGCCCCAAGATGCAGGCGTTGACAAATCGAGAGGCAAACGCAGTGCCTCGATTTTTTCCGGGCGTCCACCCCGGCGCGATGGAAGGGGCCGCGCCCGGGGCGTTCCCTGGCGTGGGCCTGGCGGGATCGCTGTCGCCGATTGGGCTGCCGCCGCGCGGTCAGGCAATTACGACCCAACCACTGGTGCTGGTGATTGGAGCGTCGACCGGAGGGCCGGCCGCGCTGGATACCGTGCTGTCGGCTCTGCCTGCGGAGTTTCCTCTTCCGGTGTTGGTGGTGCAGCATATGCCGGAGCTGTTTACGCGACTGTTTGCCGAACGGCTGGACGGGCATTGCCGGCTGCGTGCGCGGGAGGCAGCGGAAGGCGACCCGGTGCGCGCAGGGACGATTTACGTGGCGCGCGGGAACTGGCACATGGAAGCGCGGTCCGCGGCGCAGGGCGGATCGAAGGCGACGGTGCACCTGACGCAGGGTCCGCTGGAAAATCATTGCCGACCGGCGGTGGATGTGCTGTTTCGCTCCGCGGCGGCGGTGTATGGATCGGCGGTGCTGGCAGTGGTGCTGACAGGGATGGGTGCGGACGGCATGCTGGGCAGCAAGGTGATTCGCGCTGCCGGAGGCGCAGTGATCGCGCAGGATCAGGCGAGCAGCGTTGTGTGGGGAATGCCGGGAGCGGTGACAAACGCTGGCCTGGCGCAGCGGGTGTTGACGCTGGATGCCATAGCGCCTGAAATCGTGCGGCTGTGCAGCCGGCCACGGGCGGAAGCCCGCGAGCTTCGGGAAGCGGTGTAGAGATGGAATTGCTGTCCAATGTCGACTACCCCTACCTGCGCCAACTGGTGTTCGGTCTGTCGCAAAACGTGCTGGATCCGTCGCGCGACTATCTGTTTGAGACTCGTCTGACAAAGGTTCTGCGCAACCAGGGGCTCAGCCATCTGGATGAGCTCGTGAGTCTGGTAAAACGGCGGAGGGATCCGCTGCTGGAACGATCGATTGCCGAGGCAATGACGATCAACGAGACCAGCTTCTTCCGCGATACGCGTCCGTTTGAGCTGCTGCGGGCGGAGCTGCTGCCCAAGCTGATTGAAGCGCGGAAGCATACACACAGCCTGCGCTTCTGGAGCGCGGCATGTTCGACCGGACAGGAGGGCTACAGCCTGGGAATGCTGATGACGGAACACTTTCCGTTGGTGACGGGCTGGAGTATACGCATCGAGGGTACGGACATATGCGCCGAGGTTGTGGCGCGAGCACAAGCGGGCGCTTACCACCGCATCGAAATGAACCGCGGGCTGCCGGCCAAGTTTGTGGTGCGCTACTTTGAGCATCACGGCGAGGATTGGGTGGTGAAACCGGAGATCAAGAGGCTTTGCAATTTCCGGCAGGCGAATCTGTGCGGGCCGCAGCTGCCGTTCAATCGGAGGGACGACCGGTTTGACGTGATCTTTTTGCGCAACGTGATGCTGTACTTCTCGCAGGAGACGCGGAAGACTCTGCTGGCCAACGTGCACAGGCTGCTGGCGCCCGATGGGGTGCTGTTCCTGGGCTCGAGCGAGCAGCCGGCGGATTCGTCGATCTGGACGCCGGTGCTGGCGGGCGGAACCTGCCACTTCAGGCCGAGGCAGGTGAACTAGAAAAGCAGCCTCTAGCGACTAGCTTCCAGCTGCTAGCTGAAGGCACATTTCAGGCCGCGCCAAGCCGAGTCGAGATCTCAGCCATTGAGGAGTTCGTCGACGCGGGCCTGAAGACGGGTGGTGATGGTGGATTCGCTGTCGAGCGGGGAGAAGCGCATGGGCTCGCCCACGCGGATGGAGAACTTGCCGGAGCGGAACCAGCCGATCTGTTTGGTCTTCATTTCGCCGAGGCCGCGCAGGGCGATGGGCAGTACGGGGACACCGGATTCTTTCACAAGCAAACCGATGCCGGAACGGAAGCGGGCGAGCTTTCCCTCCTTGGAGAGTTCGCCTTCAGGAAAGAGCAGGACATTGAAGCCATGGTCGAGCGCATCGCCGGCGTGGGCGAAGCTGCGCTGGAAGTCGCGCACACGCGGCAGCGGAAAGACGTTGAAGAGCAGCGTGGCGAAGAAGTAGTTGAACGGGCCGAGGATAGAGAAGTGGTGGTAGCGCGATCCCACGTTGGGATTGCGGAAGTGGCGGTAGTCCTCGAGCATTTCGCCGGCCATGGCGACGGCGAGGCGACGGCGAATGGGGCCGGGGAGCCCGTACGCGAGGAGCGGGCCGTCCCACTCGGTGACGTGGTTGGCGACGATGAGCATGGGCTCGTGAAGATTGAGCGCGGCATCGGAATCGCGAAGGACTGCCGGCTTCATGAGGAAACTCACGAGAGGCAGCATGACGGCTTCCATGAACGCTGAGCGGACAGCGCGGACTGGCGCCCACCACGGCCAGTGCGGATAGATGTAGGTGGAGGGCGTGGGCGGCGCGCCGGCAACGGCGGGACCTGGGGTCTGGGGTCTGGGGTCTGGGGTCGAGAGAGCGGGCGAGGTCTCGGCGGAAGGAAGAGCGTGGCCGTCGGCGGGAAGTTCGCGGGCCGGTGGGGTTTGGTCGGTGGCTTTTGCAGGATTCGGGGCTTCTGTGCCTGCGGCGATCAGGTGGCGGAGGTCGCCGAGGGTCTGCGCTTGATCGAGCAGGCCGTTTCCCGTGATGATGCCCAGGCGGTCTTCGATGGCGGCCGCGAGCTGGACGCGGCCGAGGCTGTCGAGGTGGAGATCCTCAGTGAGATGCAGGTCGTCGCCGACGCCGGGCGGAGTTTCGCCGGAGATTTGGGCAATGAGCGTGAGGAGCCAGTCGGAGGATGTGCCAAATGCGGCTGTGCCGTTGCTGTGGTTTCCGGTGCTGGCTGCCTGAAGGTGGTCGAGCCATTCGGATACGGCCTTGCGCCGGACTTTGCCAGAGGAGGTGCGGGGCAGATCAGGCTCGGGCCAGAGGACCCAGCGACTGAGGTGCTGAAAGTCCGCGAGCTTGGCGTTGGCGTGCTGAATGGCGGCCGCGGCCTGATCTCCCGAGCCGCGCATGGCGAGAACCGCGCAGGGCTCGGTGCCGGAGGGGGTCTGGACGGGGACGACGGCGCAGGCACTGACGCCAGGTTCAAGTTCAACGGCGGCCTCGAGGTCCTCGGGGTGGATGTTGAGGCCGCCGGCGGTGACGATGACTTCGCTTTTTCGGCCGAGGAAGAGCAGATCGCCGTCGGCGTCGAGCTTGGCGAGATCGCCGGTTGCGAGCCACTCGTCGGCGCGGGAATGCAACTCACCGCCGGACCAGGTGGCCGATGAGATGGCTTCTCCGCGGACGAGGACTTCGCCATCGGGGCCGAGCTTGACTTCGCGGCCCGCAACGGGCTTGCCGATGGTGCCCTCAGCAATGTGAAAGGGATGGTTCAACGTGATCATCGCTGTGGATTCCGTCATGCCATAGCCCTGGACGAGGACAAGGCCGACGGCGTTCCAGAACTTCTCTACCGCGGGAAGCAGCGCGCCGCCACCGCAGACGATGGCCCAGAATTTGAGGCCGAAGGCGCGGTGGACCTTGCGGAAGCGCCACCAGCGGAAGGGCAGTGGGATGCTGGTGGCCGTGCCCTTGAGGTTCGCTGCGAGCTCGGCGAGGCCGGGGGTGGTGGATTCGAGGTGCGTCTTGAGAAGGGCAACGACGCGTGGGACTGCGGCAAGGACGCTGATGCGCTCGCGGCGGATGGTTTCGACGAGCCGTGGCGCAGCGGGACGGCTTTCGAGATGGAGCTCGGCGCGATAGATGTTGGGGACCCAGAGGCCCAGCATCTGGCCAAAGACATGGCTGAGAGGAAGCGTGAGCAGAATGCGGAAGGGATGGATGATCCTCTCGTAACGCATGTAGGGCAGCGAGGCTTGTTCGATGGGGCCGACGCTGGCGAGGACGTTACCGTGAGTGAGGACGATGCCCTTGGGTTCGCCGGTGGTGCCGGAGGTGAAGAGGATTTCGAGGGGTGTCTCCGCTTTGAGGCCGGGAACGGCGCCGGTTTCTTCGGTGGGGAGCAGGGAGAGCAGATCTTCAAAGGCGATGCGCGCGTCGGCGGGAGGCAGGGAGCCGGCGGGGAGCTGGCTAAGGAGGACGAGGTCGCCGATCGCGAGGCTGGGGCGGACATCGGCTGCGACGCGGGCGGCGAAGTCGGCGGCGCCGGCTGCGTCGAGGGGAACGGCGAGGACACCACGCTGGATGCAGCCGTGGAAGGCGGCGATCCATTCGGCGCTGCTTTCTCCCCAGATGAGGACGCGGTCGCCGATGCAGATGCCGCGCTGGTCGAGCAGGGTAGCGAAACGGCCGGCGAGCGAGGCGATCTGGCCGTAGGTGGTAACGCGGCGGCGGTTACCCCGATAGCGGACGACGGCGATCTCGCGGTCGGCGCGGCGGAAGTCGTCCATCAGGGTTGCCAGGTTGGGGCGCATGGAGCCTCGAAGAGCTATAGCCTACTAGATGCAGGTCCAGGAGGTTTGTCTCCGATTGAACCATTGTTGCGGGCGGCGGATTTGGGGATTGTGACAGTTTCTCTAGTGTGACAGGCGCCTGGCCTGAAAGAGGAGGTCGACAGGGCGGCCGGTGCAGGGCGGCTCGGATGGGCAGGTTATACCAATGTTGGCAGGGGGCATCCCTTTCGCTTCCTCTTCGCCACCACCTGCGGTATTCTCAGAGCACTGTGCGTGAGCCCAAAGACATCCTGAGTGCTGCAGGAGCCGAGCCCATTGCGGATGGGTTGGAAGTGTTTCATCCGGTAACGGAGGCGTGGTTCAGGGCGGTGTTTGACGCGCCGACTCTGCCGCAGCGGATGGGATGGCCGGTGATTGCGCGTGGGGAGAGCGCACTGATCCTGGCGCCGACCGGGACGGGTAAAACGCTGACAGCGTTTTTGTGGTGCCTGGACCGTTTGATGCTTGGACAGTTGTCAGTTGTCAGTCGTCAGTTGTCCGTTCCCACGTCCGAAAATCCGGACATGGGACACCCGCGGGCCGATGGACCAGGGACCAGGGACTCGGGCAAAGGACGTGACGCGTGCAGGGTGGTGTATGTGTCGCCGCTGAAGGCGCTGGCGGTGGACGTGGAGCGGAACCTGAGGTCGCCGCTGGCCGGGATGGCCAACATGGCGCGGCGGATGGGCGTGGGCTATCGCGAGCCGACGATCCACGTGCGCACCGGGGACACGCCGCACCGGGAGCGGGCGCGGTTTGCACGGCATCCGGCAGACATCTTGATCACCACGCCGGAGAGCCTGTATCTGCTGCTGACCTCGCAGGCTTCAGAGGCGCTGCGCAGCGTTGACACGGTGATCATCGATGAGATCCATGCGCTGGTTCCTACGAAGCGCGGCGCGCACATGGCACTGACACTGGAACGGCTGGAGGCGCTGACGGGGCGGCGGCTGCAGAGGATCGGGCTTTCGGCAACGCAGAGGCCGCTGGAGGAAGTGGCGCGGTTTTTAGGGGGAGCGGAAATTGAGGGTTCAGGGTTCAGAAGTCAGGGGTTAGAAAAGCAGGGAGCAGGGAACAGGGAAGAGGGAACTGGAACCGACGGAGGTGCTGACCCTGAAGGCGCGGACGATTGGAGCGTGGGCGTAACTGAGTCTGCGGCGATTCAATATCGGCCAGTGACGATTGTGAACGCGAGCGCTCGGAAACAGCTCAAGCTGCGCATTGAGGTTCCGGTGGAGGACATGGCGCGGCTGGGCGAGCAGGCGGCGATCCCTTCGGGCCCAGCGTCGCAGGTGCCGAAGCGGGTCTCGATCTGGAATGCGATCCATCCGCGTCTGCTGGAGATTATTCGCGAGCGGACCTCGACGATTCTGTTTGTGAACAGCCGGCAGGTGGCCGAGCGGCTGGCTGGCGCGCTGAACGAGTTGGCGGGCGAGCCGATTGCGCGGGCGCATCATGGGTCGCTGGCCGCGGCGCAGCGGGCGGTGATTGAGGAACAGCTGAAGGCGGGACAGATTCGAGCCTTGTGTGCCACGTCGACGCTTGAACTTGGCATCGACATGGGCGCTGTGGACCTGGTGATCCAGATTGAAGCGCCGCCGTCAGTGGCGAGCGGGATGCAGCGGATCGGGCGGGCGGGACATCACGTGGACGCGGTGAGCGAGGGGATTCTGTTTCCGAAGTATCGCGCGGACCTGGTGGCATGCGCGGCGGTGACGCGCGCGATGCACGAAGGGCATATTGAGTCGACGCGGTATCCGAGGAATCCGCTTGATGTGTTGGCGCAGCAGTTGGTGGCGATTGTGGCAAGTCCAGGGGTCAGGGTTCAGGGTTCAGGGGTCAGAAAAAGCACGAGGAAGAAGGATTGGGAGCAGCTGAGGTTTGAGGCTTCCCACCCTAGCGACAAATACAACGATGTCGCGAGGGTGGGGCACCCGGAGGATTCGAACAAGCCGGAGGTGAGTGTTGACGCGCTGTATGCGCTGGTGCGGCGGGCTGCGCCGTTCGCAGGGCTGACGCGTGGGACATTCGAGGGAGTGCTTGACCTGTTGAGCGGGCGGTATCCGTCGGATGAGTTTGCAGAGCTACGGCCGCGTTTGAACTGGGATCGGATTCGCAATGTTGTGACGGCGCGCGACGGGGCAGCGCGGCTGGCGATTCTGAACGCGGGGACGATACCCGATCGTGGATTATATGGCGTGTTTCTGGCGCACAGCGATGGGAAGTCGGTGCGCGTGGGCGAGCTCGATGAGGAAATGGTCTTCGAGAGTCATCCGGGCGAGACGTTCATCCTGGGCGCGTCGACGTGGCGGATTGAAGACATTACGCACGATCGGGTGCTGGTGACGCCTGCGCCGGGCGAGCCGGGCAAGATGCCATTTTGGAAGGGCGATGGGCCGGGCAGGCCGCTGGAGTTTGGGCGGAGGATCGGCGCGCTGGTGCGCGAGTTGCGCGGGTTGCCGAAGCCTGCCGCGCTGACGCGGCTGGTGAGCGAGCACGATCTCGATCCTGGCGCGGCGGAGAACCTGTTGCGTTTTCTGGCGGACCAGGAAGAGGCGACCGGGGTGGTGCCCGACGATCGCACGGTCGTGATCGAGCGGTGCCGCGACGAGCTGGGCGATTGGCGGGTATGCGTGCTGACGCCGTTTGGCAGCCGCATTCACATTCCGTGGGCGATGGCGGTGAGCGCTCGGATTCGCGCGGCCGGCGGGCCGGAGGTGGAGACGCTGTGGTCGGACGACGGGTTTGTGCTGCGGTTCCCAGACACCGATGAGCCGCCCGATGCGGACTGGTTCATGGTGGAACCGGGCGAGGCGACGGCCCTGGTTCTGAGGCAACTGGGCACGACGGCGCTGTTTGCCGGGCGATTTCGCGAGGCGGCGGGGCGGGCGCTGCTGTTGCCTCGGCGGAGGGCAGATGCACGGTCTCCGCTATGGCAGTTGCGGAAGAGGGCGTATGACCTGCTGAGCGTGGCCTCGCGTTATCCGAAGTTTCCACTGCTGCTGGAGGCTTACCGCGAATGCCTGCGCGATGTGTTTGACATGCCGGCTCTGGTGGAGACGCTGCGGGCGGTGGAACAGCGGCAGCTGAGGGTGCACGTGGTGGAGACGCGCAAACCTTCGCCCTTTGCGGCGTCGCTGCTGTTTAGCTACGTGGCGAATTTCCTCTACGACGGTGATGCGCCGCTTGCCGAGAGACGGGCGCAGGCGCTGACGATCGATCAGGAGCAGCTGCGCGAGCTGCTGGGCGAGGCGGACCTGCGCGAGTTGCTGGATGCGGAGGCGATTGCGGAGGTCGAGGAGACGGCGCAATGCCTGAAGGAGAACTACAGGGCGCGGACGGCGGATGGAATTCACGATCTGTGTTTGCGGTTGGGGGATCTGTCGCGCGATGAGCTTGCGCGGCGTGTGGCTTCGCCGGAGGTGTTGACGCATGTGGACAGGCTGGTGCGGGCGCGACGATTGCTGGAGCTGCGCATTGCGGGCGAGCGCAGGCTGATTGCGGCAGAGGATGCGGCGCGCTATCGCGATGGGCTGGGGATTCCGCTGGCGCCGGGCCTGGCGGCGGCGCTGCTGGAACCGGTGGCGCAGCCTGTGCTGGAATTGGTACGGCGGTACGCGCGGACGCATGGGCCGTTTACGCTGGGGGGGGTGGTAGAGCGGTTTGCGCTGGACACGGCGGCGGTGGAGGGCGCTCTGCGGCAACTGGCGAACGAGGGACGAGTACTCGAAGGTGGATTCATTCCGGGCGGCATGCATCGAGAGTGGTGCGACGCGGAGATGCTGCGGCTGATAAGGCGGAAGTCGCTGGCGCGGCTGCGGCGTGAGGTGGAGCCCGTGGAGCAACATACGCTGGCGCGATTCCTGACGCACTGGCAGGGGGTGCTGACGCCTCGGCGTGGGGCGAACCTTGACGCGCTGCTCGACGCCATTGAGAGTTTGCAGGGGGCACCGTTGACGGCTTCGCTGGTAGAGAGCGCGATCTTGCCGGCGCGGATTGCGGAATATGCGCCTGGAGGGTTGGATACGTTGATTGCGGCGGGCGAAGTGGCGTGGGCGGGAGTGGAACCGATCGGTGAGCGGGATGGAAGGATTGCGCTGTTCCTGGCAGACAAGCTGCCGCTGTTGGCGCAGCAAAGGCCACAAGCGGAGCCGCTGAAGGAGCGCGAGGAGAAGCTATTGGCGGTGCTGGAGTCTTCGGGGGCGAGCTTCTGGGATGCGCTGCACCAGGCGGTGGGCGGCGGCTATCCGGGCGAGACGATCGACGCCCTGTGGAGCCTGGTGTGGCGAGGGCTTATAACGAACGACTCGCTGCACGCGCTACGGGCTTATATCGCGCGACCGGAGACGGCGAGGAACCAGAGGCGAGCGCAGACGGGGATGGTGTTTCGCTCGCGGAGAACGACGCCGCCGACGGCGCAGGGTAGGTGGTCGCTGGTGCCGGTGAGGGGAACGATGCCAGAGGTTGGGCCGACGGCGACGGAGGCGAGCCACGCGCTGGCGATGCAACTGCTGAGCCGGTATGGCGTGCTGATGAGGGAGTCGGTTGCGGCGGAGAATGTGGTGGGTGGGTTCAGCGCGGTGTACGACGTGCTGAAGGCGCTGGAAGAGAGCGGGCGGATCAGGCGCGGATACTTTGTGGCGGGGCTGGGAGCGGCGCAGTTCGCGCTGCCTGCGGCGGTGGATCTGCTGCGGCAGTTGAGGAATGCGCCGCTCGAGGAAAGGCCGGAGTTTGTGCAGTTGGCGGCAAGCGATCCGGCCAATCCCTATGGCTCGGTGTTGCGGTGGCCGGAGCTGCCGGTGGCGGAGGAGGACTCAGAGAGCGCGCCGCGCGTGCTCACTCGTGCCTCGTATGCCGAGGTAATTCTGCGGAATGGGCAACTGGTTGCGTGGCTGCGGCGGGGGAATCCGAACCTGCTTATTTTTTTACCGGGGGAGGAGCCGGAGCGAGGGCATACGGCGGCGGGGCTGGCGCACTTTCTATGTGCACGGGGGCAGCAGCGGATGCGGGGGAACAGCCACGAAGGCGTGCTGATCACCACGATCAACGGGCAGCCGGTGGCGGCGCATCCGATGGCGCGGTTCCTGATGGATGCAGGGTTTCATGCGGGGCCGCTGGGGATGCATCTGCGGCGCATACCGATGGCGATTGGGCCGCGCGAGGATGGTGCGCAGGCAAGCGGCGAGGTGCAATAGGACGTGCCTGAGGGCGACACCATTTTTCGGACGGCGCGGGCGATGGGGCGGGCGCTGATTGGAAAGCCGGTGACGGGATTTCGCTCGACCAATCCGCTGCTGACGCGGTGGGATGACGATGAGCCGATTGCCGGGCAGGTGGTGGAGCAGGTGGAGTCGCGGGGCAAGTGGCTGCTGATCCGATTTTCAGGGGGCGGCACGCTGGCGACGCACATGCTGATGAGCGGGAGCTGGCACATCTACCGTCCGGGCGAGCGATGGCAGCAGCCGCGGGCGAATATGCGGATTGTGCTGGAGAACGCGGAGTATGTCACGGTTGGATTTCGCGTGCCGGTGGCGAAGATGCTGCGGGCGCATGAACTGGAGCGGGCGCTGCGGATTCCGCCACAGACGATCGACGTGCTGAGCGAGAAGTTCGATGCGGATGAAGTTGCACGGCACGTGGCGGCGCACGGGACAGAAGAGATTGCCGATGTGCTGCTGCACCAGGAAGTGATGGCGGGGGTGGGAAACGAGTTCAAGTCGGAGATCTGCTTTGTGACGGGGGTGAACCCGTTCTGCCGGGTGAAGGAGCTGAGGCCGGGAGAGATTGAAGCGCTGATTGCGGCGTCGGTGCGGCTGGTGAAGGCGAATGTGCTGGAGGACTCAGGCGAGACGATGGTGACGTACGGCGGAATGCACCGGAGGACGACCGGCAGAATCGACCCAGGAGAGCGGGTTTGGGTGTATGGGCGCGGGGACGAGCCGTGCCGGAAGTGCGGCGAGCCGATTCGGCGGCAGTTGCAGGGGCCAGATGCGCGGGTGACGTTCTGGTGCCCGAAGTGCCAGAAGAGCTAGTTTTCAGTTGTCAGTTTTCAGCGGTCAGTTGCCAGTTGGCCCGGGGGCCAGGGATCAGAGATCAGTTGTGAGTGGTCAGTGAAACGGTGAAAAAGTGAAGAAGTGAAAATCTGCTGTTTTGGGGTGAAAACGGATGATTTTTGGTGAAAAACGGCTGTTTTTGGCTCGAAACTGGCTGTTCTTGGCCGTTTCTTGGGCTCTTTTTCGCAACCTTGCGAGATGCAAGTTGTTTAGGTTCAGCAGTTTGGTGGATTTTCGCCCGGTTTTCCACAGGGGGTGGCATAGGTAAGGATTATGGGGCTAAGGAACTGGAAGCAAGGGAGTTAGGGGCTGATTTGGGTATGTTTTTTGATTTTTGGTTTGCGGCGCATGAGAGACCGGGAAGAAGGGAACAGGGATAAGGGAACATTGGGTTGAGGGTGGGATCGCGCTTGTCATGACGGTTGCTCCGGGTGGTGCCGGTGGACAGCCTGATGGCTGATTTGGCATTCACGTGTACAGTGTGCGCCGGGGGGGGCGTAATTATGCGCAAAGAGACCAGTGAAAAAGTGAAGTGGTGAATGAGTGAAGCGAGGAGCAGAGACTGGGGACTTGAAACCTGGGTCGGATCGGGGGGAACAGCCTCTAGCTGCTAGCTTCTAGCTTCAAGCTTTTCGTGGGCAGATCGGACGGTGCCGGGGTTCTGTGGGAGTCGATATGAGGTGGATGAGAGCGTTGACTGTTGGGTCATTCGAGAATCATTCGGAGACGGATGGGTGGGCGCTGGCCGACTTCCCGGGACCAAGCGCGTTGGGTGAGCCCCGAAATCTTTGACTGAAACAATGCAAATCCCTGTGGGCTGCGCGTAGAATGCAGGCTACCGGCCCGTCCGCGGGCTCCAATACACGGGCGCGGAACTCAGAGGATACAGTTATGTTCCCAGGCGTTGGGTTCTTCGCTCACCGGATTCCGGTTGTGTCCGCACTCATCTTGGGCGCGGTCATTGTTTCCCAGGCCCAGCAGCAGTCCTTGTTGACGCGCCATGTGCGTCAGGAGACTCTCAATGGGCAGGCGCCTCTTGTCGGGCGTCTGCCCGAATCGCAGTCGATGCGCCTGGTTCTTGTTCTGCCGCACCGCAACCAGGCAGAGTTAGATGCCTTCC
>CAYWSR010000067.1:0-21358 GCA_964460385.1 uncultured Occallatibacter sp.
TGCCTCGGTTGCGGTCAACCTGCGCGTGAGCCGGTCGTTCGGAATCGGTCCCAAGCTCCAATCGCCGAACGGAGCGAATGGGGCGCGTCCGGGAGGCGGTCAGGGGGGCCCTGGCGGACCAATGGGCGGCTATGGAGGGCCGGGCGGAGGGGGCGGGGGCCGTGGTGGCGTTGGAGGCGGATATGGACCGCAGGCCGCGAACACAGGCCACAAGTACTCTCTCACCTTCAGCGCGCAGGCGTTGAATCTGTTCAACGACATCAACTACGGGACACCATTGGGGAGCATCGATCCTTCGCAGATCGGAACGACAAACGAGTACGGCCCCGGAAGCCGCTTTGGCAAGTCCACAAGCCTTGCCGGCGGCATCTTCGCCTCCCCTTCGGGCTCGGCGTCGCGACGCATCTTTTTCCAGGCTGCATTCAACTTCTAGGCCGGACCAAAATGCAAAGGGCCGGATCGCAGTGACCCGACCCCTCTTGCTCTTTGCGCTCACCGTGGGCATTACTTTGCGGCGCTGACAACCGCTTGCCCGGGCTGTGGACCAAAGGCATCCGTCAGCGAGATCACCTTCATCTGCAACTTGAGATCGGCGAGGGCCGCCGCGCTGGTGGCCGTAATCTCGGATGTTTCACCGGGCAGCAGGTCGAAGTAATTATCCGAGACCTTCACGTCGAGGTTGCCAAAGGAAAGATAGACGTCGCGTGCCAGGACCGGAGAGCTGATGCTCACCTTATAGTTTCCCTTCTCCCCTGTTGTCTCGACCCTGAGTGTCGCGGGCTTCAGTTGAATCTGCTTCACCGGCGTAAGGTAAATGATGCTTCGCGAAATCTCCTTGCCGTTCATCGCGTAATCCGTCGCACCGCCGATTTGGAGGTCGGCTACAACAAAGACGCGAGCAGTGTCGGCCCCGCCCGCATCGGTCAGTTTCTTAAGCGGCCAGTCGAGATAGACTTTACTGGCAAGCGGATCGATGCTGATGTACTGTTTTTCCTCCGCTAGCACTTTGCCGCCGAAGTCCATCAGCCTCACCCGCAGTGTGGCCTGCGTTGCCGTGGTCCTATCGGAAACGATATAGACCCTCACAGCGCCGTCCTCGATGTGCGGAGAAACGAGAATCGGCGCATAGAAGCGGCGAGCGTAGTACTGCAGCGCCTTCCAGCGGCCGTAGTAATCGATGGACGACCAGGAGGCGACGGGCCAGCAGTCGTTCAGCTGCCAAAAGATGGAGCCCATCGTCTCAGGCCTGCTGCGCCGGAAGTGCTCTGCGCCGATCTTGATGCCTTCGGCCTGCAGCACCTGGCTGACGTAGAGGAAACTGGCGAAGTCCTTTGGCTCGGGATAATCGCGCGCGAGGTAATCGTGAATGATCGAGTTGCCCTCGTTGTTCTTCTGGTGCGCCAGCATCACAGGTGTGAAGATGCCGGTGCGGTCCTCGGGTTGGGTGAAGCTTTCAACCGTTCGCATCTCTGGAAACGACTGGAAACCGTACTCCGTGACAAACCGTGAGTGATGGGCCTCATAGGTTGTAAACGGAACACGTCCGTGCCAGACGTCCCAGATGTGGTCATCTCCGCTGTGGAAAGTAGAGGTGATCGGCTCGTAGTCGGCGCTGGGTGAGCTGGGCCAGTAGGGCGTCTCCGCGTTCAGGCGGGCGACAACGCGCGGAAGAATGCCACTGAATTCAGTGAGGTAGTCCTGCCAGATAAGCCGGCGTACTTCCGGCGGCAGTGTTGGCCGAGGGCCCCAGCTGAAGGCCGCCTCGGTCTCGTTGTTGCCGCACCAGAGGACGATGCTGGGATGATTGCGAAGGCGCCGCACCTGATCCTCCGCTTCGGCCTCGATGTCCAGCTTGAAGGCGTAGGTTCCCGGCTGCCAGTCGTTCCCGAACATGAAGTCCTGCCAGACCATGATCCCCAGTTCGTCGCAGATCTGGTAGAACTCGTCCGCCTCGTAGTAGCCGCCGCCCCAATGACGGATGGTGTTCATGTTGGCTTCCTTCGCCGACTCGAGGATGCGGCGATAATCGGCGGTGGTGACGCGATTGGGGAAGCTGTCAAAGGGGATTACGTCCGCGCCCTTGGCGAAGACGGGGATGCCGTTGACCACAAGCTCAAAGCTGCGGCCCCACTTGTCCAACTCGCGGTGAAGCACGATAGAGCGCAGACCGACCTTGACCTTGCGTGACTCGGCTGCCGGCGCAGAGGCACCAGTGCTCACCAAAGCTGTGAACTCATAGAGCGGCTGATCGCCGTAGCCGGCGGGATACCAAAGCTTGGGCTGGCGGATTTCGACAGGCAGATCGATCACGTTACTGCCTGCATGAACAGTAACGTCGCGGCTGAGTGTAACCGGCTTGCCGCCATCGAGGTAGCTCACCTTCACCTGTGCCGGCCCTGCCTCGGCCGCCTCGATCTCAACCTCCGCGTCAAGATGCGCCACGTCCTTGTTCACGTCGCGCTGCCGAATCGAGAAGTCTGCAATGCGCACGCTGTCCCAAGCCTCCAGCCGCGCCGGCCGCCAGATGCCGCTGGTGACGAAGCGAGGACCCCAGTCCCAGCCGTATTCGTAGGCGGGCTTGCGGATGTAAGTCTTGTCTTCGGTCTTTGACTGCAGCCGAAATGGGTCGCCCGCCGCTACCTCAGCAGCCGCAGTGATAGGCGACGGAAAGACGATGCGTAAAACATTCTTGCCCACATGCAGATTGGCCTTTGCCGCAACACGCCACACGCGAAAACTGTTGCTGGCCTTGAGCACTTCAGCGCCGTTGAGGGTTACATCGCAGGCTGCGTCGAGGCCGTCGAAGACGAGATCGACATTCCTGCGCGCCAGCAGCGCGGCGGGCACGTCGAAGGTCGAGCGGTACTCCCAACTGGCCTTCTCAATCCACTGCAGCTTCGATTCATTGTCGCGAAAAAAAGGATCGTCGATCTTCTTGTTGGCAAGCAGATCGAGATGCACATCGCCGGGCACCTCTGCGGGGAACCAACCCTCTTCAGCGGCCTGCCCAGCCTGCACCTGCCGGAACTCCCAGCCCTTTTCGAGCGCCAGCGTTGCGTTTTGTGGGTAGCTCGCCTGCGCATTTGCGGTGTTCGCTTGAAAACTAATCAAAGCAGGAAAACATAGAACAATTGCCCGCCAAGCTGTCTTTTTCATTCTCTTTCCCCTGTCCCGCCTTCTTCCCTGACCGTCCAGCCGGAATGGCCCCTGATCAGAACAGACTCCAGCCAGAAAACCCCGCTCATCAAACCGCCATCAAGGTTAGCAGCCTACCCGTTGCCGGTGCGGCCATTGCCGCCAAGCGCCTCGCGGTAAAGACTCTCCCACTCCCGAGGCTTTGCATCCATATCGAAACTCTCGCAAATCCGCTCCCGCGCCGAGCGGCCTTTCGGAATGCCAATGGAAGAGTCAGTCTGCATCACTTCGCGCATGGCCGCTGCCAGCGCCGACGGGTTTCGGGGCGGGACCAGGTAGCCATCGGAGCCAACCAGTTCGCGAACGCCCCCCACATCTGTAGCGACGACCTGCTTTCCCATGGCCATCGCCTCACCGATGGCGAGCGGCATGCCCTCCCAGGCCGATGAGGAGACGAATCCGTCGGCTGCGTCGAGGAGCGCGGGCAGATCCCTGCGCAGCCCGAGCCAGCGAACCATATGGTCAACCTGATGAAACTCGGGAAGCTCGATGAGCCGCACCATCTCTTTGTCGGCCCAACTACCGGCGACCCAAACCTGTGCACCGGGGTGCGTTAGGCGCAGAATTACTAGCGCTCGCAGAAGATTGGGGTAGTCCTTGGCAGCGACAATGCGAGCAGAAGCTAGCCAAACAAACCCGGCCTTCACGCCCATCTCCTGCCGCATGCGCGCGCGCCTCTCCGGGTCGGGACAGAACGTGTGGATATCGATGCCATTTTTGATGACGGAACAGCGTCCTGGCGGCACCGCTCCGAGCCCTGTGATTCGATCGGCCGCAGCCTGGCTCACAGCGACAGTCTGGCGGCAAAGGCGATCGGTGAGCTTATAAACGAGCATCCGCGACACACTACCTTCATAGACGGTGTGAATGGTGGAAATGACCACGGTTCCGGGGACGATCAACGCAAGCAATCGCGCCACCATGTTGGCGTGAAAGCTGTGGCTGTGAAGAAGGTCGGGACGGAATTCCCTAAGGAAGGATCGCGCCCTCATCAGCCCTGCCCACGCGGACCATGGGGTCTTGTGAATGTTCAGGTAGAGCACCTCGACAGGGGCCGGCCATTCTTCCGCTCTGTGCGGCATCACGGAGATCAAAGCGACAGTGTGTCCCCGCTCGGCCATCCTCGCCGCGAGCGCCACAACCTGCTTCTCCGCTCCCCCTATGCCAAGGGATGTGAGTACGTAGACGATCCGCATCCCGCCGTACCCTCCAGCGGAACCATATTAACGCCGACGGTCAGGGCGTGGGCTTCTTTATCGCAAGACGGCCCAGGACGGTGTCTGTGGCAAAGAGCCCGGGGCCAAACACCAGGATGAGCAGCGTCGCAAACCAATAGGTGTACGGAGTCGCGCCGTAGAAGTCGCTGGGATTGGAAAGGATGTGAGAGAAGTTGACGCGGTCATCGGGCACGCTGAGGTATGCCATGGTCATGTTGACGAAGAGGACCAAGGACGTGAGGCGCGTGAAGATGCCAAACGTGAAGAGGAAGCCGCCTGCGAGCTCGACGAATGCAACCAGGAAGGCCGTGGCTCCGGGCATGGGGAGATTGAGCGAGGCAAAGAACTGAGTGACCTTGTCGAGGTGCGTCATCTTGCCCCAGCCGTCCTGCATGAACTGATAGCCCCAGTAAAGGCGGATAGCGAGCAGCAGAGGGCTCTGCAGAAGGTTGGCAGCTTTGATGAACCAACTGTGGATTGCATGAAAGGTAGAGATCAGCTTTCTCATCGTTCTCCTTGGGTTTCGCGGACTCGGCGTCAACCTGGCGCGCGAGCGGACGCGACGGCTGAATGTTTCGGGACCAGCTCAATGGTTCAAGGCTGCTCGCAGATCCAGCCAAATTCCGCCCAGTTCGCGAACCACCCCTCGACCATCTTCGGCCAGCGAGACTGCGGCTTGCGGGTGCCTAAGAAGCCTGCCTCCAATGCGTCGCCCAGGGACAGCCCGCTCTGAAGTGCCGTCAATGTGAGGAACTCTTCGCGCGTGAGGCTGCGATAGTAGACCGAGTTGTCCACCCGATGCGCCACGACCCAAGTAGGGCGGCGGGATACGTGGGGTAGCTTCCTGGCAGATGCGTCGTTTGAGTCGTCGTGCCGGACGCCGGCTTCGCTTGAGTCGCGCTTCTGACGGCTGTGCAGCGCCAGAACCAGGTCAACGGCCGGATGATCGAGAGCCAGAAGCTGCACATGCGGCTGGAGCGTGAGGTGCGACTCTGCGTTCAGCGCTGCAATCTGCTCGAGGGCCAAGGGTTTGTATTCCGCATTGTCGAATGCCTCAACGAATGCCCACTCGAGGCGTGCCACGTCCAGGGCCAGCCGATGGCGCCGGCCAGATTGCTCAGGGTGCTCCCCCATCCAATCGACGAGCCGGGAGCCAAGATTGCGCAGCGAAAACGATCGGCTCGGATGATCCTGGAGGTAGGCGATCGACAAGCTCTCAAAGCGCTGGGGCGAGAGAAGAGCGCGCAGCGCAGGAAAATCATCGGCCAGCGCGTCGAGCAGGCGGTACCAGTACTGGCGGTTGTAGAGTTCGAGACGCTCGAAGGCAGACAGTCGGTTGTTTGGCGCGATGAAAGTCTCGGCAACGGCACGCATGTCACGGCCATCGGGAGCGACATTTTGCATGTCTTCATCCGCGCTGAGCGGCATCATGACAGCCGCGGCCATGGCCCGCTGAACCTCCAGAAGGCTCATTTGTTGCTCGCTCGCAGGCGCGCTCGTATTGGGTGTGCTCATCGGGCACTCTCCGCAAGTACCGCTTCAGACGCCGGGACAGCCTGGGTCGCATTGAGATACTTCTCTGCCTTTTTAGCTTCGGCATGCACTTCATCGAACGTGGGGATGTGCGCGTCCCACTCGAGCAGAGTGGGCGTTGGGCCGCAGCGTTCGATGGCGCGCGCGTAGAGCCCCCATACTGGATCGATGACGGGATGATCGTGCGTGTCGAGGATGTATTTCTCGTAGCGTGAATGGCCGGCGATGTGAATCTGTGCCACGCGATGGGCGGGAACTGCATTCACATAATCCATTGGGTTGAACTCATGATTCACCGAGGAGACATAGATGTTATTGACATCGAGCAGGATGCCGCAGTCGGCGCGCTCAACGACCTCAGCCAGGAACTCCCACTCAGTCATCTGCGAGCTCTTGAACTCGGCGTAGCTGCTCACGTTCTCGACGGCGACAGGTATCTCAAGATAGTCCTGGACCATGCGCACGCGCTCGACAGTGCGGTCCACGGCCTCCCACGTGTAAGGGAGCGGAAGCAGATCGTGCGTATATGTGCCGTCGACGCTGCCCCAGCAAAGATGATCGCTGAGCCAGGGGGTTTCGGTGCGGCGGACCAACGTCTTGAGGCGCTTGAGGTGTTCGGGATCCGGCGCAGTGACGGAGCCGAAGTACATTGAAACTCCGTGCTGCACTACTCGATACTGCTCGAGAATGTCGTCAAGGACGGAAAGCGGCCGACCCGCGTCGCACATGAAGTTTTCCGAGATGATCTCAAACCAATCCACAACCGGCTTGCGCGAGAAGATGTGCTCGTAGTGCGGAATCCGCAGCCCGATGCCGACGCCGTGATTCGAATATCCATTGAAGCGATTGCCGGCCATTAGGCAGCTCACAGGGATCAGCTTTCAGTTGTCAGAGATCGGATTTCTAAGGATGGTTTGGCGCGGCAGGCTGAGGGGTTTTTCGCGCTCACCGCGCCAGGTTGATTGGCTCGGGAATTAGACGAAGCTGGGTGGCTTGGAGCCATCGGTGGCGCATCCGCCCTTGCCCTTGCATGAGTTCTTGCCCTTGCAGCCCTGGTCACCGGTACTGCAGCCGCCAGCGCCCTTGCAGTCGTTTTTGCCTTTACAGGAGTGCTTTGGATTCGGGGCCTGCTGACCGACGCGGAGCAGACCGGCCTTGGCGATAGTGGTCTTGGACGAGTTGGGATTCGTGGCGGCATTGGCCGCAACGGACGTTCCACCGACCAGGCCTGAGAGCGCCGCCGTCAGCAGGAGAGCATTCAGATGGTTCTTCATTTTGACCTCGCATTTGGGGTTGGAGCGGAAGGGTCCGCGGGTTGTGGCCTTGCGGGTTCGGCTGGGGCGCCGATAACCTGCATTCAGTGTCACGCACACTAGGAGTAGGCCCCTACGCGAAAAGTTACAGGGTTTCGCATCGGGTGGTCTATAAAAATCTCGCTTCCTCCTTATATGCCTGAGGTACGTTAGCGCGCGCCATTCGGATTGGCCGGCCGTTCATTCCATTCTTTACTCTGATGCAGTTCCCAAGGACTTAGGGCTTCGACGAGTGAGCCAGAGCTTCCTCGACAATCCGAATCGCATCCGTGCGTTGGGCGGAGCTAGCTTTCTGCTTGCGCTCTTGCAGAACCTCTGCACCGCTGCCTTTGCTATCAGCAGAATACGGCTGGCGATTGGACTGGCGGCATTGGCAGCCGTGAGCGACATTTAGGCGCCCGCAAGGATGCGGCGAATGCACCCGGCGTCGAATCTCGGGACGCACAGCCTCATGTGGGGGTAGGCGCGAGCTGCGAACCTGCCGGCCTGGCTCGATAATAAAGGCCCTTGCGTCCAGAGAGATCGACGGATGAGGTCAAAGTCTGGGGGGAAGGCCCATTTAACAGTACCGGTAAGGGCAGCAAACGTTTCCTCACAATAAACTTATTGCAATTATCGTAACTTTTTACGCAAACTCTTCCTTGGGCTGTACAATCACCACGAGGAGACCCATGGCCGGAGATATACAACTTACGTGCAGTGACTGCGGGCAAGACTTCACCTTCACCGCTGCGGATCAAACGTTCTTTCAGGAACGTGGTTATTCGACCCCAAAGCGCTGCAAGCCTTGCCGTCAGGCAAAGAAAAACGATCAAGGTGGTGGGGGCTCCGGATACCGCTCGGCTCCAGCGCAGGGTACTCCTGTCATTTGTTCAGGATGTGGCCAGCCCACGACCGTACCTTTCGAGCCTCGGGGCGACCGTCCGGTGTTTTGCCGGGATTGCTACCAGGCGCGCAAAGGGAGCGGCGGCGGGGGCGGAGGCTTCCGGGATCGCGGGCGGTAATAGCTACGTCGATCTTCTTGACGATTCTGGTCAAATCAGATCAGACACCGGTTTGCCCCGCAGTGTCCAATGGTCAGTTAGGCTGCTCTACCACGGGAAAGCCTCGTTATTCGAGGCTTTTTCTCTTTGGATACTCCGCAGCGGGCCTAAACTCCGGATGGCGGCGAATCGGCTCCAGCGCCTGACCGATGCGTCTTTCCCGCTCAAGATACCCCGAGACTGACCGGAAAGCATTTTTGAGATCGAAGGTTGTGCACAGGGCGCACGGCCCGATAAACTGACCCCCAGCCGCCCGAAGTTACATGGATTCACAAGGAATCGATTCGACCTGATGGCCTCCCAGTTGACGTTCACCGGATTTGCGTGGAAGAACCTTTGGCGGAGACGCCTCAGGACGCTGTTGACCTTATGCGGCATCAGCTTGGCAATTGGGGCTTTTGTTGCCCTGGTCGGGTTTTCGCGGTCATTCGAGGGCGAGTGGATGCGGCTCTATTCTTCGAGCGGCACCGATATTGCGGTTGTCGAGAAAAACTTTCTCAATTCCTCAGTGAATGAGTCGTTGACCGACAAGCTGCGTGCGTTGCCTGTGGTTGATCAGGCAGCTCCGATGATCTTCAACCTCATGGATCTCACTCCTGAGGTAAATGCGATCGCCTTCGGCTGGCTCGATGACACCTACGAATTCAATTCCCTCACCTTTGAATCGGGCGGAAAGTTCCATAACAACAAGCCCGAGGTCATTCTTGGAAGCCTGCTGGCGAAGAACCTAAACAAGAAGGTGGGCGACACCCTGACCATGCAGGGGGCGACCTTCACTGTTGTGGGAGTCTTTCACGGTGGGACGGCGCTTGAGGCGGGAGCAGTCATTTTACCCCTCGATCAAATGCAGGCGATCACCAGCATGCAGGGAAAGGTTTCAGGGTTCCACGTTCGGCTGCGCCCTGCGCCGTCCGGAGAGTCGGCCGATCACTATTTGAAGCGTGCGCAGGCTGAAATCGAGGCTGCGCTTCCTGGACTGAACGCTCAGTTAGCGAGCGACCGGGCCACCAATAATCAGTTCGTCGAACTCGCACACGCTGTCGCATGGGGCACATCGGCCATCGCGCTTGCGATGGGGATTCTCGGCATTGCAAACACCATGGCCATGTCGGTGTTTGAGCGGACCCGGGAGATCGGCATCCTGCGCGCAATCGGCTGGAAGGCCGGGCGAGTGATGTTGCTGATCGAGGCGGAGGCCGCAGTGCTTGGCGTGGCTGGAGGCATCCTTGGAATCGGCGTTGGGTGGGGCGCGCTACAGCTGCTTTCCTGGGTGCCGAAGACGAATATTCTCGTCCACACATCGTTGACGCCATCTCATCTGTTGCAGTCGATGGTGATCGCGCTGCTATCCGGTCTGTTGGCGGGTGCGTATCCGGCATGGCGCGGCTCGCATCTTTCTCCAGTGGAGGCGTTGCGGCATGACTGAGAACCAGGCTGCTCCGCAACTCGAAGTTCGCAACCTGCGCAAGAGCTACGACGACGGCAGGATTGAGGCGCTGCGCGGAGTCGATCTCATCATTGAGGCAGGTGAATATGTGGCGATTAGCGGGGCAAGTGGCAGTGGAAAATCGACGCTCTTGCACCTGCTGGGCGGGCTCGATGTGCCGACCGGCGGACAAGTCTTCTTTAATGGCAAGCCGCTCGATCAGATCGGTCTGGACGACTATCGGGCGCGGCAACTCGGATTCATATTCCAGGCATTCCACCTGATTCCCACTCTGACGGCGATTGAGAATGTGCAGGTGCCGATGCTGGCAAATGGCACCGACGTCACGACCCGGGCCAGCCGAGCAGAAGCGTTGCTGCTCGAGATGGGGCTGCAACATCGTCTCAACCAGTATCCGAATGAGCTCTCGGCAGGTGAGCGGCAGCGAGTGGCGATCGCGCGCGCCCTGGCCAACAACCCTTCTGTGCTGTTAGCCGATGAGCCAACCGGCAACCTCGACAGCGTGAACTCGGCGCACATGCTGGTGCTTCTGACGCAAATTCAGAAGGCCCGTGGGATGACCCTGGTGATCGTGACCCACGAAAACGACATTGCCAATGCGGCGCCGCGACACATTCGCATCCGAGACGGAAGAATCGAATCATGAAGGTTGCTTTTTCCGCATTGCTGATCCCGGTTCTGGCGACGGCCGCCGCAGGTGGCCAGAGTGCCAACGCAATTCTGAACATTCCCCGTCAAGCCGTGGAGAAAGCTGATTTCCGAGCGACGGGTCATCTGGTGCGCGTAGACCCGGGCGGGTCGCGCACAAGCTACCCAGTCAGTCTGAAGGCCCACTGGTTCCCCGGTGTGTTGCGGGTTCTGCTAGATGTTTCTAAACCGTCCGGTTCGGCGCCCGCAGCAGTACCCACAGCGCCCGTACATATCCTCCTGGAACTGCGGCCCAGTGGGCAGCCGACCATCAAGTTGGCCCATCCGGGAGACGCTGCGGCAACCACTCTGCCGGTGGAGAAATGGACGGAAGGCGTTGCTGGGACAGCCTTTACCTATGAAGACTTTCTCGAGCAGCAATACTTCTGGGCCGGCCAGTCAGTGACGGAGCACGTGAAGTATGGCGCGCGCGACTGCGACCTGTTGAAGAGCACGCCCGGACCAACCGACCGGACTGGTTACTCCGAGGTCCGGACATGGCTGGACAGCACCATAGGGTTTCCCGTATACGTCGAGAAGACAATCAAAAAAACGACCCTCGTGCGGGAATACACTTACTATGGGCTCCGTCATGAGGGGGGAGTCTGGTCCGCCAACCAAATTGAAGAAAAAAACCATGGCCAAACTGGTTCGTCACTCCTTATCATTGACCGAGGCAGCCCAAAAGCAAATTTAAGCCTCGGGGACTTCAGTTCCGAGAAACTCACCCGGTTCCCATGAACCATTAGGATCGTGAATGCAATTAATGCTTTGGATCATCACCCCTTTAATCGCCCTCATAGCGATTGGATTCCTCTATCAGTGGATTGGCGGTCACCGCGATCGTCTTCGCTTTGCCAAGACGGGACGTTGGATCAAGATCGGCCGCGGGTCCCGGTTGTACATGCTGGAGAAGGGTTCGGGGGGACCTTCGGTAATCTTTGAAGCCGGGATTGCGGCAACCAACCTGAATTGGTGTCACATTCAGGACGTAGTCTCGCGATTCACGGGAACCGCCTCGTACGATCGCTGCGGCCTCGGCTGGAGCAGCCCGAGCCGGACTCCGCGGACCCCGGGCAACATTGCCCGCGAGCTGCATGAGGGGCTGATGCGAGCAGGGATCAAACCGCCCTATGTCATGGTTGGTCATTCCTTCGGTGGGCTTGTAATGCGCCGGTTTGCGTTGCTTTATCCTGAGGACGTCGCAGGGGTCGTGCTGGTGGACCCGATGCGTTGCGAAGAGTGGCCTCCATTGAGCCCGGACAAACAGAAAGAAATCGACCGCGGAACCAAGCTAAGCAAATTTGCGGTGCCGATTGCGCGGATAGGGCTAGCCAGGCTCGCGGTCACTTCCCTGCTTTGCCGCTCAGGCAAGATCTCCGGACAGCTCGCCGACGTCGCGGGACACGGTGGCCGCCATGTTCTTGCGCGCGTTACCGAGGAAGTAGGCAAAATGCCGCGCGAAGTATGGCCCGTGGTGGCTGCACACTGGTCGCGGCCCGGCTACTACGTGGGCATGCGGTCCCACGTGGAGGCAGTGCCCGACACGGTTCGCGAGATGAAGGACGCAAATCCAATTCGCGATATCCCGGTTCTGGTCCTCACGCCGGGCAAGTCGACGCCGCTCTCGCCGGAGCGCCTGAGCCGCATTGGTACAAATATTGAACAGGTGATCGCCCACGAGAGCGCGCACTGGATTCACCTGGACGAACCGGACCTCGTGGTCGACTCAATCCGTGCCATGGTGACCGCAGCGATGGAGCCTGTGGCGGCGGTTGGATAGTTCACGGCGAGCCGGCTGCGTTTATGGGCAGATTGCTACTGCTTTTCGCCGGCGGCGAACTGGGTCCAGGGCCCGGCCTTCATGTCCTTGAGAATCGGCTTAAGATATGCGTACTCAGGATGAGCCGCGAAGAACGGCGCGGCCAGAAAGTCTTCTCCGCAAGGATGCCCGGCGTGGCCAATGAGAGAGAGTTTTCCGGCTAGGTCCGAGTCCGTCACTTTGCCCGTGACGGCGCCCCCCGGGAAGTAGGGCCCCCAGTCAAACACCGGAACGCCCTCTTTCACCTTGTCCACATGACCGCAAAGCGAGCGCTGATCGGCTTCTACCTTGCCCGAGTAGCTGTCAACGTGATCGGAGAGGAACTGCTCGGCAAGTTGCACGTCGATCCGGCCCTTGGCGCTCTCGATCTCCTTTTCGGCCGTGATGCGGCGGGCGTTCGGTGAGCTCGACATGTTCTTCAAGTCGAAACCGTCGGTCTCATCCTTGATCAACGATGAATCGCGCGCGAAGTTGGTGCTGATGAAGTATCCGTCCTTCGAGCGCCACAGCGGCGTGTTCTTCAAGCCGAGCTCAAGGTAGGCGATCTCGCCGGTCTTGCGGTCGCCAATGAGCCAATCGTTGGCGTACCCGCCGTTGTTGCCATCCTTGATCAGCTTCACGTAGTCGTCGATCGTGGACGCATATTGCATGGCGCGGCGCGAGCGAACAAACTCTGGCGTTCCTTCCGGGTCCCAGCCGACAAATTGGGTGATGGTCGTCTCCGTAATCATGATGCCCGCGTCATTGACGCCGAAGTCATCCTGGCTGGTGATGACGCCGGGCATCCCGTCCATGAGCATGCGATGGCCGTGGGTGGGCTGGATGTCAAACATCACGGTCCAGTGCTCGCCCTCGGCGTAACTCGACCAGTTGTTATGGGCTATTACGATTTTGCCGCCCTTGGTGAAGCTGCCTGTTGCGATGAAGGCCGAACAGCGCCCAGAAGGCCAGATGTGCGGTGCGTTCTCGGCCTTCTCCCGCTTGTTGAGCCAGGGAACATAGTACTGGGGCAGCTCGATGCCGCCGTTCAGGGCCACGATGTCCCAGACGTCGAGCTTGACGCCGCGAGACTGCGCGCCGCGCGCGATGCCTTCGAGCTCTTGCTGGTACTCGGGATCGATGCGCGGCCAGAGCATCGTACGGCTTGCCTGGCGGAAGAACTCCCAGTTGCGCTTCGTATCGTGGGTGTTTTCAAGTTTGATGACTGCAAGCGTGTCGGCAATTTCGGTGGCCAGAAGCTGTCCGTGCTGAAACCCAATCTCTGCAGGCGTGCCTTCAAGGTGGACGTAGGTCCAGCCGCCCTTCTGGAAGCGGTAACCCGGCTGCGAATGAGGTTGCGACGCTGCGGCACCGCCGGTGGGGGCTGCCTGGAGGATGCCGGCGCTGAGCGCGGCGAAGACGATCAGACCGGTGAAATCCAAGCGGACAGGCCGTGAGAAGGCAGGCAGAGAAAGCATCGAAGAACCTCCGGGATTTTTCTAAGCTAGCACGACGGGAGAGCGTTCTGCACGAGCAGGCGAGATGCGCACAGCTGTCCTGGGTACGGAGAGAACGCTGAAGCTTTGGCGGAGGAGTGGGACCTTCCGCTATCTCTTCTTGCCGGATTTGGCCGGGGCTTTCTTCGGCGCGGGCTTCGCAGTTTTTGCAGGCTTCGCGGCCTTGGCGCCCGCTCCCTTCTTTGCCGGGGCAGCCTTGGCAACCGGCTTCGCAGGGGCTTTCTGCTCGAGTTTGGGCTTGGGCGCAGGTCTCGGCTTCGGCGCGGGCTTGGGCCTTGGCGCAGATTTGGTCTTGGGCACTGGCTTGGTCGCCTTGGGCGGCGATGCCTTTGCCTTAACCGCTGCCTTTGCGGGAGCTTTCGGGATTGGCTTGGCTTGAGCCTTGCCGGCTGCCTTGGGCGGCGATGCTGACTTCACCGAAGCGGAGGGTTGTTTGACCGGCGGTGCGGTCTTCACTGGAGAGGCAGCCGCCTTGACCGGCGCAAGCGTTTTGAGAGCCGGGGTTTTGGGCGCCGGGGTCGTGGCGACTTGCTTTGCCCTGGGAGCCGCAGGCGGGACAGCCGCCTTCTTCCCCTTTTCTGCCACGCCTTTCTTTGAGGGAGCAGCCTTGGAACCGCGCTTTGCAGCCGACTCCTCTTCGCCGTCAAGGTCGTCGTCGCCAGGCTCCGACTCCTCGTCCAGTTCCACGTCGAGATCGCCTTTGGGAAGCTTTATCCCGAGGTCCAACTCCTCATCGTCGCCCTCGATCTCTCCGAGATCGTCGTCGACGTCGATCTGCTCATCTCCATCTTCGTCGTCGAAGGAGCGCTCCTTCACCTTCGCCTCAGAGCGTTTGGCCCGCGTGCGCTTGATGGTTATCTGCGGAGGCGGAGCGGGTGGTGAATGCGGCTCGAGGTAGGCACGCATCTCTTCTGGCGTTTCCAACCTGCCGTCAATGAGCTGCAGAAATACCTGGTGGACGACATCCTGGTAGATGGCCAGCTCGGGGGTGATGCGCATCTCCTGCATGAGAGCATGGGGAATGCGCTGACGGGCCTCCGGCCAAACCTTAAGGAACTGGTTAAAGCGTTCCTTTACTGCTGCATCCTTGGTTGTAAACCCGAGCCAGAGAATTGCTTCCGGATCATAGCTCTTGAAGAGCTTGAAGCCTGACGAGGGGGTGGAGTTTTCTTTGGAAAGCAGGACTTTGGCGAATTTGGATGCCAGCCCGTCCAGGCTGTTCCACTCCTCGACAAAGCCCGGGCGAAGCATCGCCTTCTTGAGCGCGGAGAGGTCTTTAGGTGCCAGTTTGGACGTGAGCAGCTGCATTTGGGCGGCTGAAATGTCGGGGTGGACCCCCTGCACAAGAAGCTCCACCGCAAGATTGTGGAGGGCTGTGAGCTTTTCCGCGTCTGCCTTGGCGGACGTCCAGGCCGGGAAGAGCACCTTCATCCAGCCGGCAGCCTCGAGAGCCTGCAGAGCCTTGAGACCCTCCTCTTCATGGCCGATCTGCTCGAGTTCCTGGCTCCGGCTGGTGGAAGAGAGGTGCTCGATGACACCCTCGGCTACTGCATTGTCATAGCGGGTGCGCGTCTTCGGGTCAAGTTCCCAGCCGAGCCTGGCCTGGTAGCGGGTGGCGCGGATCAGAAGGGAGGGGTCCTCCAGAAAACCGTAGTTTGAGACCAGCCGTAGGGACCGTGTTTCGATGTCGGCAACACCATTGAGCGGGTCCATGAGCAGGCCGAACGAGCCTTCATTCAGCGAGATGGCCATGGCGTTGACTGTGAAGTCGCGGCGGCGGAGATCATCGAGGATGGCAGCGGGTTGGTAGACAGCCTTTCCCGGTTTGGGGTAGTCCACACGGTGGGTGCTGATGACGTCGACGCGGACGGTTCCCGGGAAACAGACGAACAGACTCTTCGAAGGCTCGTCGTCGCCCCAGATCTTCCCGCCAAGTTTCTCGATTGGTTTCTTCAGCTTAAGAGCATTTCCATGAATTGCTACTTCAAGATCGCGCACGGCGTGGCCGCTGGTCAGGTCGCGAACCGAATCACCGGTGAGAAAGAGAAGAAAACCTGCCTCGCGAGCGGCCTCGCGCAATTTGCGAAGCGCGTTTTGCTGGTCCGCCGACAGTCGGTTGTCCAGAAGATAGATGTAGTCCGCCATCCCCCTCCCAATTTTGGCCGCCTCGGCCAATGGCTCGGGACCGCAATCCCAAGTACCTGATCTGGTTGCTCTTACAGAGCAAACCGGCTTAGACAGCAACCAGTACATTAACACAAAGTTCAAGCCTTGGCTAGGGTTTGCCAGACGGTAATGGAGCGATCTTCGCAATTGTTCGGAGTTGAACATGATCCGTGGTTGCCGAATTGCCTAGGGGCAACCCTTTGCAACCCCTTTGCGACATTCGACCGTGCGACAATCAATGCGATGGCTTCAGCACGCAAGCCCGTCATCGTGCGCAAGTTCTCTCGCGACTGGTCGGCAGGATACGCGGGCGCTGGCGCATCCCCGGGCTCGACCGAGTGCGAGATCCTGGACGTGACGGGCAAGGTGTTGCGGATTCCCTGGACCGAGGTGAAGTGGGTCTGCTATGTGCGCGACTTCCCTCAGGGTGAGTCTGCCAACCCGGAACGCCTGATGCAGAAGCGCTTTGCCACGCGTCCCCGGACCGCCGGACTGTGGCTGCGCATGACACTGACCGACGGCGAGGAGCTGGAGGGCCTGGCAGCAAACGATCGATCCCTTGTGGATGGGGCGGGGCTGCTGCTGACGCCTCCCGACACGCGGTCCAACACACAGCGAATCTATATCCCACGGAGCTCGATCCAGACGCTCGAGGTGGTAAGCCTGATTGGGGCAGCGAGCCGCAAGCATCCGGCAGCGGCGGCGACCAGGCAGCCCGAGCTCTTCCCAGCCGACCTCGACACTATCGAGGGTTGACACTCCACAGCGCAAGGCTGAGGCTTCCGGTACAATCGGTACCGATGAAGCTAGGGGAACTGGCAGCCAACCTTGGAGCCGAACTGCGCGGAAACGCGGAGCTGGAAATTGCTGGTGTGAAAGGGATTGAGGAGGCGTGTGCGGGCGATGTGACCTTCGTGGCCAATCCCCGCTACGCTGGACTCGCGCGCACGACAAAAGCGGCCGCTGTGCTGGTCGAGCCGGGCTTTCAGGAGCTGACCACCGCCACGCTTCGAATCAAGAATCCCTACCTGGCGTTCTCACGGGCTCTGGCAATGTTTTACACGCCATTGGCCTATGCGCCGGGCGTCCATCCGACCGCCGTTGTCGATCCTTCCGCCGAGATCGGCGAAGGCGCCCACATTGGCGCGTATGTCGTTGTCGGGGCGAATGTTCGGCTGGGGCCCCATGCCACGCTGCTGCCTCATGTGGTGATCTACCCCGGCGTGCGGGCGGGAACTAGTCTCTTTGCCCATGCCCATGCAGTGGTGCGGGAGAACTGCGTTCTCGGCAACCACGTGACGCTGGAGAACGGTGCGATCGTGGGCTCAGACGGTTTTGGATTTGCCAAGAACGAGGCCAGCCAATGGGAGAAGATTCCGCAGTCCGGGCCGGTGCGACTCGGCGATCGCGTGGATGTGCAGGCCAACGCCTGCATTGACCGTGCGACGGTGGGCTCTACGGTAATCGGCGACGGAACCAAGATCGACAATCTCGTCCAGATCGGCCATGGGTCCAGGGTGGGTGAAAACACGCTGATTTGCGCGCAGACCGGACTCGCAGGATCGTCGGTGGTGGGCGACAACGTGATTCTTGCCGGTCAAACCGGGATTGCCGGCCACTGTAAGGTGGGCGACGGCGTGATCCTTACAGCGCAGTCGGCGGTATCGCACGATGTGCCGCCGGGGAAGATGATCTCGGGGTCCCCAGGTTTCGACAATCGGCTCTGGCTACGGGCCGCTGCAATCTTTCAACGGTTACCGGAGCTGCTCAAGAGGCTCGAACGGCTGGAGAAGAAGGTTGAGTCGCAGAGTCCAAACGGCGATGCACCAGGCACAGATGGAGACGGCC
Organism: uncultured Occallatibacter sp.; assembly: GCA_964460385.1. Lineage (GTDB taxonomy): Bacteria > Acidobacteriota > Terriglobia > Terriglobales > Acidobacteriaceae > Telmatobacter. Next base: position 17,768 of record CAYWSR010000067.1, read on the forward strand.
AATGACCGGGACCATTCACGCTGGCATGCGTCTGGCGGTGAAGACGTCGCTTCGCTTTCTGCTGGCGGGGCTGGTTTTCCTCGGGGTCCTCGCGGTTGCAGGCTGCCACTCCTACCGCGTGGATACGACCGTGGAGAACCGTACCGGGAAACCCGTGAAGCTGCTCGAGGTGGACTATCCGAGCGCGAGCTTCGGAACCGGACGGCTGGACTCCGGCGCGGTCTTTTCCTATCAGATGGTTTTCCGGAGTTCCGGACCGCTCAAAGTGGCGTACACGACCGATGATGGCCGCCAGGTTTCGATCGACGGCCCTCAGGTGGCGGAAAAGCAGGAGGGGCGGCTGCAGATCGTCCTTCTTCCTGACGGCAAGGCGGAGTTTCACCCGGGACTCACGCCTGCCCCGTAATTCAAGACTGCCCCGTACCTGCGCCAGCCAGGCAGCACGCGCGCGCTGCCAGCCTGTTAACGCACCATGCTTTGGAAAAGCGGCGAGTGGAGTAGATTGTTGAACTCCGAATCGGACGTGGCGAAGTGGATGCCCAGCTTGCCTGAGTCCGAGGAGATATCTGTCGCCTTCAACGCCGACTTCTCCGCATCGGAGCCGCTCATCTTGCGCACCAGAACCGCCGCCGTCAGCAGCGACGAGATTGTGGCTGCCGCGAACGAGTCCCCCGTTGAGATGGTCAGGTCGAACTTGACCCCGTGCTGGAAGTCCATCCCGTACCAGGAGCCAATGAGCCGCTTGCGAACCGACTCGAAGTCGGTCAACGATCCGGCCTCGCCCAGGACCTGGCGCATCATTGTCTGCGTGCCTTTGTCGTCGAGAATGCTCCACAGCGGCTGGGAGTCAACGCTGCGCATGGCATCCATCATCGGGCCATTGGTAAGCAGGCTTTGGCCGATGCCGTCGCGCGCATCGAGCGCCTTATCGACAGCATCCTTCGAACCAAAAACCATGGTGGAAGGGTCGACAAAGCAGATGAGCATTCCGGTCTTTGCCATCGGGTAGACGCGATTGGTCCTGACCAGCGTGGCCTTCACCTTGTCCTTGCGAAAGTTGGCCAGAATGTCCTGCATGGGGAACTGGCCCTGGGCGATGCCAAGCGTGGTAAGGCCTTCGCTCGTTGCGGACGGCCGGAAGAGGGCGAAAGCGAGTTGGTCGACATCGTGATTGTCGTTGAGGCCGGACTTGCGCAGCGCATCGTCAAACTGCTTCAAGTCGGGGGGCATGACGCGATCGCGCAGGTCCATTGCCGCGGTGGAGTTTTGCATGGCGCGATAGTCGATCACCACGAGCTGCTGCACTTCGCGCGGAATTGCTGTGCGCGCATCGGTAGACAACTGAGCCGCGGGCGCGAGCGAGGCCGCAGCCGCCAGTACTGGAACCACTGAAACCTTAAGCAGGAACTTCAACAATTTCTTCCTCCATCCATCCATGATGCCCCTGAGCCCGGATCCCTTGAGGGCCGGCCCCTGGGGGACATCGCTTTCAAAGCTGCCGGCTCGTGGGAGCCAGCCATCTGTCCGGGCTGATTCAATCCGGGCTCATTCAACCCATCCATTCAATTCTACGGCTCTCCCGGCCAGCCAAGCGGAGCCTCAAGCCGATGCTCCAGGATCTTGGTGTGCGGATCGAACCCACTTAATAGACGCATCCATTCGCTTTCCCGCTCACAGGCCGCCTCGGGGATCAGCCCGATGACCTCGCCTTCGGCCAAGGCGACCTTGTGCCGATGGGCAAGCTTCGAAACCGCCGAGAAGACCTGCGAGATCGGCGTTGCATTGAAATCCGTAATGTTCATCGAGAGCTGCGCCCGTCCATGGGCCAGCACTCCCATTGCCTTCACGCCTTTCAGACCGCCTGAAGCCGCGCGAATCTCGCGGGCGACCGCTCGCACGATGGAAACGTCGAACGAATCGAAGTAAACGTTGTAGGCCACCAGGAACCTGCGAGCGCCGACCGCACAGGCTCCGGCTGTGGGATGCAAGCCGGGCCCGCCCAGATCCGGCCGGCTCGATGCTTCCTTCTTAACCGCGTCGCGAAGGCCCTCGAATTGTCCCCGGCGCACATCCTCGAGATTGGCCCGATCGGGGCGCGCAGCGGCCGCTTCGTAAAAAAAGACGGGCACCCCGTAGCGCCGCCAGATCTCAAGACCCGCCTGGCGCGCAAGCAGCACGCATTGCTCGAGCTTGATGCCGGAGACGGGCACAAAGGGGATGACGTCAGCCGCGCCGATGCGGGGATGGACGCCCTCCTGCCGTGTGAGATCAATAAGTTCGACGGCTTTCCCCGCTCCGCGTACGGCGGCCTCGACCACAGCGCCGGGCTCGCCGGCAATCGTCACCACGGAACGGTTGTGGTCGGCGTCCATCGACCAGTCGAGCAGCCGCACCCCCTCCACGCGCATCGCCGCCACAATGGCTTCGACCCGCCGGGCATCCCTGCCCTCGGAGAAGTTTGGTACGCACTCAACAACTGGTCCGCTCATCGTCAACTTGCTTGCCTGCCCTCTCGCTTCCAGCCGGTCACCGCCAGAAGGTATAGCCCAACTGCACTTCGACGCTCGCATTCACGCCGGGATTACGATCCCCCAGCGACGCCGAGGAAATGTGTACGGCGTTGACGCCAAGATCCCATGACCTTCCGGCCCGCGTAAAGTAGTGAACACCGAACCCGCCCTGCGGAGAGAAGTTCCACACGCTGGTGGTGCCGTCGATGCCGAGTGCGGGGTAGCTGAAGAAATTTGGCGGGAATTTGTGGGTGGTGTAGATCAATCCGCCTGCTGCCTGAAACCATGGCTGAAAATGCTTCGATTTGGTCAGGAAGTTCCACCGAAAGACGACCGGCGTAATACTGACGCCACGAAAGGTTCCGCCGCCGAACTCCACATCGCACTGCTGCGTTTGGCCATCGACCACGCAGGGTATCGTCCCCGCATGCGGGGACGGCGTGTAGGCCTGCCAGAGCGGCATGATGTTGCCCCCGAACTCAAATTGGCCGGGAAACGGCCAGGGGTGAAGTGGGCGCGAAATGATCTTGCTTAATTGAAATCCAGCTCTGAAGAAATAAAAGTTATCGCGATTGCCCAAGCCCTGTCCGCCGTTTACAAAGGGACCGTACTCCCAGCTCTTGTTATTGCGCACCTGGGCGACAGGGTTGTCCGCATCCGTGGGAGAGTTGGCGTTCGGGGTTTCGGCGCGAGCTATCAGCGCTCCTGCCAGGGCAACAAACAGGATGAACCTCATGCGTTGAATCAAATCCAGTCCCTTTCTCCTTTTGAAATCGCGCGAATCTTCACAGAAAAGGCCGCCACGTCTGGGCGGCCTCTCCTGAACCCAGGGATGCGTCTGGATCAGCCTGCAGCGTGCTCCATCTGTTCCGCATCCATATCGAAGTTTGAAAACACATTCTGCGTGTCGTCGCTGTCTTCCAGGGCCTCAAGCAGGCGTACCATCTGGTTTGCCTGTGCACCTTCGAGCTTGGTGTAGGTGGACGCCACCATGGTCACTTCGCTCATCACGGTCGGAATGCCGGCGGCCTTGATCGCCGCGGAGACGGCTTCGTACGACGCGGGGTCGGTGAGGATCTCC
>CAYWSR010000068.1:0-20980 GCA_964460385.1 uncultured Occallatibacter sp.
GCGAAGAGACGGTCAAGCGGCATCTGTCGAACATCTTCGACAAGACCGGCGTTTCCACTCGACTGGAGCTCGCGCTGTTCGCGATCGCCCACCACCTCGTCGAACCGACATAGCGTCGGACAGATTTGAAGCGATTGATTGAGTCCTTCACGGGCCGGCCCCGGTTCTATACTCGTTATCACCTTGGAAAACGTCGGCACACTATCGAATCCGTCCCCAGACAAGCACTCGCGTTGGTTCCATCTCCGCCTGGCCGCAGCCATCATTCTGCTCGTGCCGGCCATCTGGTTCAGTTTCGAGACCGTTGAAGGCTTGGCCGCGCGCCGCCTCGTCCGCACCGACCTGGCCGAGATCGAGCACGCGCGCTACGGAATCCTCAGCGCCGACCAATGGCGCTCCATCATCGGGCCCATGCTCAGCGCGCAAGTCGACAACATCGATCTCAAAGGTCAGAGCAAGAGTCTCCGGCCCATGGTTGAGCGCTCGCTCTATGCCCTGCTCGACAACATCAAGGCGCAGATGACGGCGAGCCAGCCGACGTCGCCCAACGCCAAGGCATCGGGCACGCCCGGCCCCGGTGCCGCCAAGCCGATGCTGGTCAACCCCATGTTCGTGAACATGATCATCGCGTCCCTGCGTCCGCACGTGCCGGAATACACCGACGTGGTGATGGCCGAGCTATCCAAGCCGCAAACGCAAATTAGTTTCAAGGATTCCATCCGCTCGGTCCTGGCCGATGCGGTCAAGAACACGTTCGGCACTACGGATATGACCACCTATAACGCCATCCTCAAGCATTATGGGTGCTCCAGCGGCGCGGTTTGCGAGGGGACGCTCGGCAATCGGATCGCGGCAGCGGACTCCCAGCTGAATCGCGACTATCTCATCGTGCTCGCGTCGGCGGCGCTGGGGTTCATCCTGCTCATGGTTGGCGAGCGGACGCTCTCGCGTGCCGCCGTGGTGGTGCTCATGGTCTTCTGCCTTGCCATGCTGGTCGGCGGGGTCCTCAGCCCCATGCTTGAGGTCGAGGTCCGCGTCACCAGGATCGACGCAACCCTGCTCGGCACGCCCATCGAGTTTCGCGACCAGTCGCTCTACTACCGCAGCAAGACCGTGCTTGAGGTGTTTCAGACCCTCATCCAGATGGGCCGGCCCGAGATGACGCTGGTTGCCGTGCTGCTGATCTTGTTCAGCGTGGTCTTCCCGGCGCTGAAGATGCTGGCGCTCGTCGCGGCTCTCTTTCGGCCCGCGCTGTTGCGCACCAGCCGCATCGTCAAGCTGTTTGCATTCACCCTGTCCAAGTGGTCCATGGCCGACGTCATGGCCCTTGCCGTCTTCATGTCTTTCGTCGCATTCAACGGCGTCATCGGCAGCTCGATGGAAGGCTTGCGCGACATGCCCAACGTCAACCAGGTGCTGATCCCCACGAACGCTTCCAAAATCCTGCCCGGCTATTACTTGTTCATTGGTTTCTGCGTGTCGAGCATCATCCTGTCGAAGAAGCTGGAGCGCGGAATCGCGACCAGCTCTCCCGCCGAAGCAAGCTAGACTGGCAATTGGTCTGTCCGCCCGCGCCAGCATGATTCGCCGCTCGCAGCTTCCCTTCCCCCCGCTCAGCCCCGGCTACTCCCCCAGCTTCAGCCGTTCTTGCGCGCGACGCGCCATCCAGCCGTAGGTCCACAGTGCAACCAGAAGCGTAAGCGGCGTGACAGCAAGGAGGAGCAGCAGGTAAGACTCGCCAAACCATATGCGCAGGCGCACGTAGGGCGAGGCTTCTCCGATGTGATAGCGCGCGCCGGCCATCGGATAAGACTGGAGCTTTCCGCCGATCAGCATGCTGACCGGACCGGTCATGTCGCGGGTCTGCGAACGATCGAGGAAAGCCGATGCAAACGGGTCGGCATCAGAATCCTGCCGCAGGGCAACCATAACAATCGAGCGGTCGGGCGATGCGGGCGACCCGGCTTCCTCCACCAGCACGTCGGGCGCGCCGGCCACGCTGGAGAGGTCGTCGATGGGCGGCTTGCCGATCAAGGTGTTCCATTTGTCCAGCACCAGTTTCTGCACCCGGCCAATCGCTGCCTGGAAACCGGTAGCGGGCCGGACCTGAATTCCCCTTGCGACGAGGGCGACCGGCATGATGCTGTCGAGCGGCGCAAAGGCCGGCTGGTTGCCGACCGTTCCCAGCACAAGGTAATCCAGTCCTGAACTGAGAACAGCGTTGGGGCCCGCGACGGTGACACGAAGGCCCGGATAGCCGGTTTGCGCGCCGAAATGGCTCATCAGATAAAGGTAGAGGGCGATCTCTTTCGCGTCCGGCGACCCAGGAAGCACCACCGTGGTCTTCTGCAGGTCGGCATACTGGGTGAAAGGAAAGCCGGCGTTCGCAAAGAGCTCAAGGTTCGGCATCGCAGTCCACAGCGTGAGACCGTGCAGATCGAGGGTCGAGTCGCAGAGAATCTTTCCGTTCAGTAGAGCCGTCTGCTGGTTCGCGGCCGATCGGCTTGCCGGCACGAAGTCGTAGTGGAAAAGCATCGTGTTCCCGAAGGGCTGAAAGACTTCCACGGGAACCTGAATAATCCTCTGGCCGTCAGCCCCGCTCGCACCCGGAATGAGCGGGATGTCGGCCACCATCACGCCGTTCAAGACCACGCGCAGCGCCGAGCCCGCGGCGATCTGCCGCGCGTCATAGCGATAGTGGACGCGCAGCGAGACATTTTCTTTGTCGCCGAACTGCGCGCCGGGGGGAAGGTGGAAGTAGACGGGGATGGCAGAGGAACCATCGGTCTCAAGATCGTCTTGCGTGCTGCAGCCGGCAAAGCGCGCGCCCCTGGTGAGCGTGAGCCAGCGGGGCGCATCGTCGGCCGCGCGCAACGGGGGCAAGGACCCATCGGGGATTTTCGTCGTGTCGCCGGTGAGCCCGACAAGAAAGCCCTGGGATTGTCCATTGGCGTTGCGAGTGAGCGACAGCATCTGCGCGACGCGGAGCAGCTGGTCCTCGCTGTCGCCGGCCAGAACCAGCACGCTGCCCTTTTCGTCGTTGGGGTTGGGCCTGAGGGCAAGCGCCGGCCCTGAGGTCTCCTGAAACTGCAGCGTTGCGGGCAGAAGCGATTTGTCGCTGGCAAAGACGATTGCGTTGCCCGCGGGGATCGTCCCCTCTGAAACCACGAAGTGCACTGGCTTCGTGCTGACCATCAGCCCGAGCCAGGAGGCGATCACGCCGGCCGCCTGCAGCGTGGTGGGCGTGGGCTTGGAAAGAAAGACAAACGGAATGGTGGTCGTGGTCTCGAGGTCGGGATCGAAGATGGGAAGCGGCAGTTGGCTCAGATTGCTCTGCCACTGAATGCGATCGCCGTCGACTTGGAGCGAAGAGAACGGGCTGACCCGCGCAACCACGCGCGTTTTGGCCTGTTCTTCAGGCTGCGCCGAACCTGATGGGTCAGTCGGACCAGTCCCTTTGAATTCCCCAGCCTCTTTGAATTCAAGGGTCAGATTGTTCGCTCGCACCAGCAGTGAGTCGGGCAGAGAGAGATCGGTGGTGAAGTTTCCGCTGTGCCGGTCCGATCCAGACTGGCCGGATTGAGTGGCAGGCAGCACGGTCGCCACCGGAATGCCGTTCAACAGGACTCCAATCGACGTGGTGTGGAGATCGAGGCTCGGGTCGAGCGTGTAGATCAGCCGCAGCGACGCTTTGCGCGGAATGGCCGTGTAGGCGAGCGTGAAGCGGAGCGAATAGTAGGAATGAGGCCCGCGCAACTCCATGGGGGCGGCGAGGCCCATGTCCTTGAAGGTGATCCACTGCGTGGAACTCGCGGAGTTTTCTGTGGCCGCAGTTCCTTCTTGACCCGAGGCAGGTTGATAGGCGGGCGAGAACGGCTGGACGGCTGGATGAGGAGCGCTTCTTGCCCCAGAGCCGAGGGCCTGGCCGCAAAGCCGCGTCCCACCCGCCAGCAGAAGCAGAACCAACAGTGCAGTAGCCTCTTTTGAGGCCTTCACAGGCTCCGGCTTGCCTTCCTGGCCAGCGAACAGGCTGCGCAGGATCTGATAGATGCCAAAGAACGAGAGGCGAACGACGCGGGCCAGGCTAACAAGAGGCCGATCGACCTCGATCTTGTCGACGTTTTGCAGCCATGCATCGGCCCGGGAGTAGAGCGCGCGGGCAACGATCTCCTGGTCGGCAACGGTTGGCGTCACAAACGCAACGCGGGTCTCGTCGCCCTTTCGGTCGACGGCGCGCACATCGATCTCCGCGGCTCCCGTCTGTCCAGGGAAGGAAATTTTGAACCGCTCACCGCTGACGAACTGAACGCCGTGAGGAAATTGAACGGACGCTCCGCCGACGGACATGTCCGTGGTCATCCCGGCGAACTGGCGGCCATCGCGCATGCGCACCGAAACCGCGAGCCGGGCTTCGACACGCACTGAGGTGCGTCTCTGCTTCTGTTCGTAGGCCACCGCGGCGGCTACGCCCAGGATGACCATGTTGAAGATGACCCACACCAGGTTCATGACGACCGCGCCTGTATGGATCGTGCCTTTGATAAAGAGCAGGTACAAGGCCATCAGCATGCCAATGAGGTTGAGCAGGAGCATCAACTTGGTGGGCCTTGAGATGGAGCGGTCAAACCTGGTCTGCGCGAGTGTATTGCCCTTGTCGGTGACGTTGAACTTGCCCAGCCGGGGGTTGATGAGCGCGAGCAGCGTTGGAGCCAGGATGAAGGGCGCAAGCACCGTTTCGTAGATCTCGTTCCAGAAGGAATGGCGGTGGCTTCCCTGTACGCGGGAGTTGGTGAGGTTTGAAAGGATGAGGTGCGGCAGGGCGTAGACCAGGATAGCGGCCCAGTAGCCGGGAATGATGATGCGGCCCAGCAGCAGGTAAACCAGGGGAGCAAGCAGGAAGACCAGCCGCGGCACGGCATAGAGAAAGTGCGCCATCGCGTTGAAGTAGCACAGGCGCTGACTGAACTTCATCTTCCAGCCAAAAAGCGGGTTGTCTATGCGCAGAATCTGGATCATGCCGCGGGCCCAGCGAATGCGCTGGCCTACGTGGGCGGCGAGGGTTTCAGTGGCCAGGCCGGCTGCCTGAGGAATGTTGATGTAGGCGGTGTTGTAGCCGAGTTTTTGCATGCGCAGCGAGGTATGCGCGTCTTCGGTTACGGTTTCGGTGGCGATGCCGCCGACTTCGTCGAGCGCCGAGCGCCGCAGCAGGGCACAGGAGCCGCAGAAGAAGGTCGCATTCCAGAAGTCGTTTCCATCCTGCACGATCCCGTAAAAAAGCTCGCCCTCGTTCGGAATCGTCTTGTACTGAAGGAGATTCCGCTCGAAGGGATCGGGCGAGTAGAAATGGTGGGGCGTCTGCATCATGGCCAGCTTTCGGTCCGCAAGCATCCACCCCAGGGTCATTTGCAGGAAGCTGCGCACGGGCACGTGGTCGCAATCGAACATAGCCACAAACTCCGAACTCATCATGGTGAGCGCGCGGTTGATGTTCCCGGCTTTGGCGTGGTCGTGGGTGGCGCGCGTGATGTAGCCAACATTGGCTTCCTCTGCAAACAGCCGGAAATCCTCGCGCGTACCGTCGTCGAGGATGTAGACGTGGAGCTTCTCCGGCGGGTAGTCGATGGCAAGCGCAGCCAGAACGGTATAGCGAACCAGCGAAAGCGGCTCGTTGTAGGTGGGAATCAGCAGGTCGACATGGGGCCAGAGAGATTCGTCGGCGGGCAGCGGAAGCGGCTTGCGCTGGAGCGGCCATGCGGTTTGCATGTAGCCGAGAAACATGATGAGGACGGTGTAGGCTTCAGCGGAGAACAGAAGAAGAATAAACGTGGTATCGATGACTCCCCGGTTGTTTGACTCATCGGTGAAGTAGTCCGCCAGCATGTGGGCGCGCCACCAGAAGTAGCGCAGCGTGGCGGTCGACGAGATCATCATCAGCGCGATGGTGATGACGCGGGAACGGGAAAACTTGTCGACGAGCAGCCCGACAACTACGGTTGCGATACCCAGGATCAGCTGCTCTTGCCAGGGCAGATAAAGGCTGACGAGCAGAAAAAAGAGAAACCCGGTGACGCACGCGATCGCAAACCTGAAAATGTGTGTGAGGAATCCGGGAGTTTCCAAATGCTGACTCATGTTTCCAAACCATGCGCGGCCCGTATCCCGCTGTGCGGCCGGCTTCGCCGTTCGTTGGATGGGCGGAAAGGAGTTCACCTTTCTGCTTATCGGCTGTCGCACCCGCCTGAGATAGCGTTAACGTACTCCTCCAAGTGGATCGTTACCATACAACTCTCGCGCCACTGCGAACCCGTGCAAATTCGCTTTCCTCCACGAATTGAAGGACTTGACAACAGCCGCAGGAGCCGAAGCTGTTACGATGCGACTCAAGAATCAGCGCTGGCGGGCAAGATGAATGGGAGGGCATATGAGGATCGCATTTCTGGGTTTAGGCAAGATGGGTAGAGCGATTGCTGGGCGATTGCTTGCGTCGGGCCATTCGCTGGCGGTTTGGAATCGCACCCCCGGACCCGAGGAAGAACTCGTGGCGCAGGGTGCAACCAGGAGCACGAGCCCGGCGGAGGCTGTTCGGGATGCGGACGTTGTGATGTCCATGCTCTTCGACGACGCGGCACATGAAGCGGTGCTTCTGGGCGGAAGCGGCGTACTCGACGCTATGCAGCCCGCTGCCCTGCACATCAGCCTGGCGACCATCAGCGTGGCCCTCTGCGAGCGGCTCACGGCCGAGCATGCGCGCCGGGGCCAGGCGTTTGTGGCTGCGCCCGTCTTTGGCCGGCCCAATGTTGCCGCTGAAGGGCGGCTGTGGATTGTGGCCGCGGGAGAGGCCGGCGCACTGGCCAAGGCGCGGCCTCTGCTCGATCCGCTGTCGCGCGGGATCACGGTTGTGGGCGCGGAGCCTCGCCAGGCGCATGCGATGAAGCTGGGCGGGAACTTTCTGATCAGCGCAATGATCCAGGCTCTGTGCGATGGGTGCGTCTACGCCGAGAGCCAGGGGATCGATCCGGCCACGTTTCTTGAGACGGTCAACAATGCGCTGTTCCAGTCGCCGTTTTATGCGGCGTACAGCAAAGTCATGCTGCAGCCGCCGCCCACCCCCGGCGCAACGGTGGCTCTTGGCGCAAAGGATTTGCGCCTGCTGCGGGAGTCGGCGGCCGCGCGGAACAGGCGGCTCAGGCTGGCCGACGGGTTGGCTGAAGTCTTTGAAGAGGCGCTGGCTGCGGGGTGGGCGGAGGATGACTGGGCGGCCGGAATGTTGCGCGTGGCGGAAAGGTACGCGGGGGCTTAGCAGCGATGTCGAACAAACCTCAGTCACCCAATGAAGGCAAACGGCATACCGAAGACGAGATCCGCGCTCACACAATTGGAGAGCTGCAACCATTATCCAGCCGAATTCAGCTTGTGGATTACAACCCGCAGTGGCCGGTGCTGTTTGCGCGTGAAACTGAAAGAATTCGGTCCGCGCTTGGGAGCCAGGCGTTGCGGATTGAACATGTCGGCTCGACAGCAGTGCCAGGGCTGGCCGCAAAACCCATTATTGATCTCCTGTTGGAGGTTGTTGACTCGGCGAGGGAAGATGAGTACGCGCCGGCTTTGGAAGCGGCTGGCTATGTGCTTCGAATCCGAGAGCCCAACTGGTACGAGCACCGAATGTTCAAGGGCCCAGACACAGACAGCAACCTGCACGCTTTTTCATCCGGTTGTCCTGAAATCGACCGAATGATCGTTTTTCGCGATTGGCTCAGAACCAATGAATTGGATCGCGATTTGTACGGACGCACCAAAGAAGCACTTTCCCAGAAGGACTGGACGCACGTCCAGAACTACGCAGATGCCAAGACCGCGGTCGTTGAGGAGATCATGGCCCGAGCCCTCGCCGATAAAAAATAAACCCCCCACCGCATTGCCAGGTGAGCCGCCCTTGCTTGTTATGGCTAGCTACCGCGATGTATCGAAGACTAGAAACGGACCTTTTCATCACTCTGCCACCGCAGGTGTGACGGCAAACGCCGCGGACATCCCGAAGTGGCTCTAAGATAGGGATATGCGTCGAGGAAATGTAAGCCTTGAGGGGAAGATCGTTTTCATCACCGGAGCCAGCTCCGGGATTGGCGCGGCGACGGCACTCGCCTTTGCCGAAGAGGGCGCGCGACTGTTGCTGGCGGCGCGACGCGCCCCAAAATTGAAGGAAACGGCGGATGAGGCGCTGGAATGCGGGGCGGAGGCGGTGCGCTGTCTCGAGTTGGACGTGCGCGACAAGCGCGAAGTGCTGAACGCCATTGATGCACTGCCCGAGGAATGGGCGCACATCGAAGTCCTGGTGAACAATGCCGGCCTGAGCCGAGGCCTGGACAAGCTCTACATGGGGTCACCCGAAGATTGGGACGAGATGATCGACACCAATGTGAAGGGGATGCTCTACGTGACGCGGGCCGTAGTGCCGGGGATGGTGGTGCGCGGCCACGGGCACATTGTGAACATGGGCTCGACGGCCGGAGAGATCACCTATCCGAATGGGGCGGTGTACTGCGCCACCAAGGCGGCGGAAAAGGCCCTCAATGACGGGCTCCGGCAAGACCTGCTGGGAACGCCGGTGCGCGTGACCAGCATCGATCCTGGGATGGTGGAAACGGACTTCAGCCTGGTGCGCTTCCATGGGGATACGGAGCGCGCCGCGAAGGTCTACAAGGGGCTGATACCGCTGGCTCCCGAGGACATTGCCGACGCGATTGTGTGGGCCGTGAGCCGGCCTGCGCATGTGAACATTGCAAGGGTCAGCCTGACGTCGATTCACCAGGCCAATTCGCTCCTGTTTCATCGCGAGAAGTGAGCGAGGGACGCAGCGAAGGCGAGGGCGCAGGCGCGCGATTGTTCAGGCCGTGGCCCTGTTTGCTCTAGACGAGGGCTTCGATCTGCGACTCGACCTGGGCCAGGGCGGCTTCGAGCGCTGAGCGCCTGTTCGGGTTTGAGGTGCGTTGCGACAGGATGTTCTCGCGTTGCAGGTTGAGGCCTTGACGCTGGCGCTCTCTCGTGGCGCGAACCAGTTCAGCAGCCCGACGCTGTTCTTCATTCACCAGGCCGCTTGCTTCGGCCGGATCCGGTTTCTTTGAGGCTTTAGCCATCAATCTCCCCTCGATTTACTTTCCCGTTCACGAGTCCTATCTTCATTCTACGTGGTATTGAGCGGTTGGTCGCGTCTGAAGGCGAGCCGCGTTCCGATCGCCACGGCAGGAGCAGGCATGCGCGTTTGGCAGATTCCCTCGTTCGGCATTGATTCTCTGGAGTTTATCGAGCGCCCCAGCGTCGCGCCCGGCCCCGGCGAGGTGCTGGTCAGGGTGCGCGCCGTTTCCTTCAACTACCGCGATTTGCTGGTAGTCCAGGGCTCCTACAACCCCAAAATGAAGCTGCCGCGGATTCCGTGCTCGGATGGGGCCGGTGAGGTGGTGGCGGTGGGCGACGGCGTCAGTTCGCTCCGGCCCGGCGACCGCGTGGCCGCGATTTTTATGCAGAACTGGCTGGAAGGGCCCATCGATCGGGCCAAGTCGAGGGGCGCTCTGGGCGGGGACATCGACGGCATGCTCGCCGAATTCGTGGTTCTGAAGGAGGCCGGGCTGGTTCGCATCCCCGAGCACCTGAGCTTTCAGGAAGCCGCAACGCTGCCCTGCGCGGCGGTGACGGCCTGGAACGCGCTGCGGACGGCAAAGCTCGAACCCGGGGCGACGGTCCTGATCCAGGGCACCGGCGGGGTTTCCATCTTTGCGCTCCAGTTGGCGCGGCTGAGCGGGGCGCGCGTCCTGGGGATCTCTTCGAGCGACCGAAAGCTGGAGCGGGCGTTTGCGCTGGGGTTGGATGCGGGTTTGAACTACACTGACAGTCCGGAGTGGGACAAATGGGCGCTCGATCAGACGGATGGCGTGGGCGTGGACCTGGTGGTGGAGGTGGGGGGCCTGCAGACCCTGCCGCGCTCGCTCAAGGCGGTTCGCATGGGCGGCGCCGTGGCGCAGATTGGAGTTCTTTCGGGCAGCGGCGATCCGGTCCCTTTCCCTCTCGCGTCGATCTTTCACAAGTGGGTCAACATGCAGGGCATCTACGTTGGCTCGCGGAAGGACTTTGAAGACCTGAATCGAGCGATTTCGCTGGTCGGGCTGCGGCCGGTGGGCGAGAACTTTCACTGGTCGCAGGCGCGCGAAGTGCTGATGCGAATGGCCGAAGGCAGCCACTTTGGCAAGCTGGTGGTCACAATCGAATGATTCGAGGGTCTAACACAAGATGATTTCATTTCCTCCTTCCCGCGGGCTGAACATGATCGAATTGCGTAGCACTAGCGGAGCCACGCTGCCGTACAGGAAATCCTTTCTGCGGGTTCGGGTTGCGGTTGTTCTCTTCGCCGTGCTTGCTGCGGCGACTGCCGCCAGTGCGGAAGAGCCCACAGCCGCTGCAACCGCGGGCTTCAACACCTATATTGCTGCACTCGAGTCGCGAATCGACCGACAGCACCGGTCGCAGGACGGGTTCATCGACTCGGTCCTTTCCGATCCGGACAATCGGGCAAAGCTCCAACGCGGAGAGCCGATCGTCGAGCGAATTCGCCCCTCAGGCGGCCCAGCGTTGCCGGGAGCCACGCTGTACCACTGGCGCGGAACCGCCTTTGTGCCGGGCGTAAAGGTTGCCGACTACGAGCGCCTGATGGAAAATTTCGCCGATTTTCCAAAGAACTTCGCCCCCGAGATTGTGCGGGCAAAGGTATTCAGCCGCAAGAACCAAGGCGGCAGAACCTTCATCAAGGCTTCGTTTCGTGTGAAGGAGCGCCACATAATTACCGTGGTGATGGATATTGACTACGACGTGGTGCTCGCGCGCCTCGATGCGCAGCACGGGTACAGCGCCTCCCGCAGCACGCGAGTCACTGAGATTGCCGATGCTGAAACCAACAACGAACACGCGATGAGCGGCAGCGACCAGCATGGATTCCTGTGGCGGCTCAACTCGTATTGGAGCTATGAAGAACGCGATGGAGGGCTCTACATGCAGATTGAGTCGGTATCGCTTGCACGCTCGATCCCCGCGGAGCTGGACTGGGCGATCAATCCGTTTGTCGAGACCGTTCCGCGCGAGTCTCTGGAGTTTACGCTGCAAGCCACAAGCAAAGCGCTGAAGAAGTAGGCGCGCAACCATGTTGGGGACCGGGTATCGCGGCAGAATCGGCGAGCCCGCCCTCAGAAGGCCTTGTAGACGAGTCCCGGCGCGGGCTGGTTCAGCAGGATGGTAAGCACACAGGCGGCAAAGCCCAGCGCCGAAGCGTAGACCACGCGCGCGTAGCGGCTGGTGAGCACTGGCCCTTCGCTGGTTCGGATGGAGAGAAGCAAGGCGCGCACACTCTCCCACACCGCCAGCACTACCGTTGCGCTGAGGAAGACCGCTGCCCAGACTCCGAGCCATTGCAACGGGCTGAGCGAGCCGGCAGCCGTCTTGATCTGCGCCCACCCAGCCCAGAACCAGAAGAGCGTGAAGCCAAACCAGCTGAAGCTGAGGCCGCGCCCGGCGGCGTTGTAAACAGGATTCGCGGCCAGCGTCTTGTATCCTTTGCGGCCCAGGACCTTCACCAGCCAGATCTGCCATAGCTTGTTGATCGACATTCCGCCGCCCGTGAGCACGCCGAAGAAGATGAACTCCGAGGTGCGGCCGTGCCAGACCCCGATGAGGAAGAACGTAACGAAGAAGCAGAACACACCAAGGAAAGGTCCGGCGCCCGGGGAGGAAAAGCGGCGCATCAATGTAAGAAGGAGCGGATTGTAGACGTAGTTCTTGAGCCAGTTGGAGAGCGTCATGTGCCAGCGATTCCAAAAATCCATGACCGAAGACGCCGAGAAGGGGCGGTCAAAGTTCTCGGGCAGGCGCACGCGCATGAGGCGCGCAAGGGCGATGACGATATCAATGTATCCGGAGAAGTTGGCGTAGAGAAAGATGGGGTAGATGATGACCAGGCGGAACGCGGCGTAGAGCTTCAGGCCGGGCGGCATGGGGTGCGTGAGTTGGATATACGCGTCTTCGCGCGCAAAATTCAGGATCATCGCCAGGACGTTGACCTTGAAAAAGCCGCGAATGATCCGCTCGATCTGCAGGCCGACAACGCGGATGCCGAGCGGTATGGGCTGTTCGGCGAACTGGTCGCGCGCAAACTCGTCGTAACGCTGAATTGGCCCGGAGACGAGCGTTGTGAAGTTCAGTGTGTAGAGAAGGTATGCGCCGATGCCGACACGGGGCTCTTCACCCCTGTCGCCGGACTCGATGAGCAGGTGGAGCACGCGAAAGAAGATGTAGGAAAGCCCAATCGTGAAGTAGAACGAGTGAAGGAAGCTCGCCGCGGGCAGAAAGGAGTACTTCTTGAGCCAAATGTAAGCGACGATCACCCCGAGAATGCTGAGTACCTGGGCCTTTGGCAAGCCACGCTGGATGAGAAACAGCCCTCCATAGCCAACCAGGAGAAAGCCGGCCAGCGGGATGAAATGAAGTGGATTGCGATCGAGGAGCGCAAGAAACACAACGGTGGCAGCGGAGAGCACAATCGAGCGCCACAACCGCGACCGGCTCAGGTTCGAGAGCAGAGCTGCTGCCAGGCCGTAAAGCACGAATTGGAACGAGGCTGTATCCATATTCATATCTTTTGCGTTTTCTTAATTCATTATTGCTGAATTCTCTCAGACTGAGCCTGTTCGTTTACTGAAAGTGCGGGCACGACGCCGCTGGTTAGGATATTCGCCAGGAGCTGGGTCAGGAACGCATGGCCCTCGGCGTTCAGATGTGCACCGAACGGGTCGTAAAGACCATCCAGATTAAGGGCCTTGCGAAGGTCCGGCACGACATCGGCAAAGATCGCGCCTTTGCCGGCCAGGACGGTGTGCAATTCGTTGTTCAATCGATCGGGTTCGATACCTGCCGGTCGGGGACTCATTGAGAACGCATCCGCTACGGCACGATCCGGCAGGAACGCCACCACCACCGGCACACCGTCCGCCTTGGCTCGGTCAACAATGGTTCTCACATCGAGGCTGACCAGGCGCATCCGCTCATGTTCCTCGTCATTGGGTGTTGCATGAGTTTGAGCCTCATTCTGAATTCTTTTCAGATAGGCAGCTGTATACAGGCTCTGACTGCGATAGAGAATCTCTCTCATCCAGTAACCTGCTCTGGTCTCCGTGAAAAGAAGGCGCAGTGCACGCAATATTCGGGGGCTTCCTTGCAATGCCTCATCCCGAATCTGATCTTCGCTCTTATCGGGATTGATATCCCATGCATTCATTACCCAGAGGATGAGATCGGGCTGGAGCGCCATGGTTCGGGACATTCGGTTGGCCAGATTGCTGGGTGCGCCGCTGGACCCGTTCAAGGAGGCGTTGTAGACCTCGACGCGGCGCCCGGTCCGGCGCGAGAGTTCGGCGGAGAGACGCTCGGAAAGAGTGCTTTCCGCAGGAACCTCGTAGCCCATGGGATTGGATGAGCCGATGAGGACAATTCGATAGACGCCTTCTGGCTTTTGCCGGCAATCGAACGGGGTGCGATCGCCGCAGGAGTTAAACCTGTATTCCACAAGCTGGCTGTAGTAGTTCCGCTCAGTACACACCGAGTTAGGAACTCCGTGTAAGACCGATCCCGATTGCACGATGCATCTGCCGGGCAGCCACTTAAGATGGGCAAACTCCAGGTAACTGATGAGCCTTATCCCGCCGCAAAAGATGGCGATCGTGGCAGCTGAGATCAGTGGAAGGACGATCCAGTCCAACGCCGAAGTCTTGCGGCGGCCGCCTGATTCCTCATACTCTGCCGCATGGGTCTCCCCGCCAACGCTCAAAGCGCGGTCCGCATCTCGCTCAGACTGGGAAAACGTGTCGGGCATAGAGGAGCAATTCAGGGCTAGCTTGATGAAGGCCTTGCGGAGATTCTACATTTTCACGCGGCGTTGGCACAGAAGGACGATGGTTTTGCCCCACATTTCATCAATCGGGCGTAGATTTGGGTCTCATCCGTAAACAAGAAACTCCCAGCGCGGAGGGCGGGACTCTGGTGAGAGTCTAGGATGACGTGAGCCTCTCGCCGCCGCGAAACAGGCTGGTTTCATAAGGCTTCAAAGACCCTGCAAGGAGCGGTATGCGCGCGCATCGTTTACGCTATTCTAGACATGATGCAAACTTCCCCTTCTCGCGTCTTAAGGGCGAGAGGGAAGCGCGGGCGGAACAAGATTGAAATGGCGGGATTGAAATCCACAATGCGCGGTCCATCGGCTTCTTTGAGGGGGCTGCTGACGCGGATTCCTGCCATCCTGCTGGTACCGGCGCTGCTGGTACTGGCCGGCTGCGCCGGGGGCGGCGTCAGTGCCGACCCCAGCAACCCGACGTTTTCGATTGCACCTGGGACAGCCTCGATCGACACCAACTGCACGGGCTGCAACGGGACAAACGCGCAGACCGCGGCTGTAGAGCAGTTCACCGCGACACTCGTCGGCGGAGGGCCGGCAACGGTGACGTGGTCGGTCTCCGGCGGCGACGCGAATAGTGGGCCGGGGACGATCACCACGGCGGGCCAGTACACACCGCCGGGCTACCTGACGGCGGACCACACGCAGGTGGTGGTTACCGCGACAATGAATAAGACGGTGATCGCAACGGCTGTGCTGACGGTGACACCGGGGTTCCTGCAGCCGCTCTCGCCGGAGAATGCAGCCGTCCCTTCCGGTGGGCAGGTGACGGTGACTGGAACGCTGGCCGAGGCGGGCGGCTACGAGGGAATTTCGTTCGCCCTCGCGAACTCGGCGACGGGATCGAACGGTGGACAGGGGTCGCTCGGCGACGTCAACTGCCAGCGCAGCGTGCAGGCCTTCACAACCTGCACAGTGATCTACACGGCCCCGGCCACGATTTCTTCCACCAGCCCGACGTGGGTTGTGGCCACGGTGGGCCACTCGGCTTCCATCGTCTCGTCTCAACTGCTGCTGAACAGCCTGGGGCTGGCAAGCAGTCCGGCGGGTCACGAGGCGGCGCAATCCACACCGGTGCTGCTGGGCAGCTCCGGCGGGAACAACAACGACTACGACGTGACGGGGAACCAGATTGCCGACTGCTGCGGCGGCACGCTCGGATCGCTGCTCGTGGACTCCACCGGACGGCAGTATGTGCTGAGCAACAATCACGTGCTGGCGCGCAGCGACCATGCCGGGGTGGGCGACGCCATTATTCAACCGGGGCTGATCGACAACAGCTGCACACCGAACGGGGATGGTCCGGGAACCACGCCGGTGGCTTCGCTCACATCGTGGCTGCCTCTGAGCGCGGCCTCAACTAACGCCGATGCGGCGATTGCGCAGGTAGGCTCGGGCACGGTGAATGCGAACGGCAACATCCTGGAACTGGGAGCACGGCTGGCGGATGGTTCGCTGGCCGCCGCGCCGCCAGGGGTGAGTTCGACAGGAGGCAAAGGCGAGGCAGGGCCGCTGGCCCTCGCCGTGGCCAAGAGCGGGCGGACAACGGGGCTGACCTGCGGGGCGATCTCCGCGGTGAACGTCGACGTCACGGTGGACTACTATGACGACTGCGCGGAGACAAAGCCCTACCTGACCAAGACCTTCACCAACCAGATCGGGCTCACGGGCAGTGCGTTCTCCGATGCGGGCGATTCCGGGGCGCTCGTGGTAGACATCGCAAATGCCGAGCCGGTGGGGCTCTATTTCACCGGGGGAATGGATATGGCCGGGACAAGCCAGGCGGTTGCGAGCCCGGCTGGCGACGTGTTGAGCGAGTTGTCGGCGCTTGCTGGAAATGGCGTGACGTATTCGTTTGTCGGCGGTACCGACCACGCGGTGAGCTGCCTGAACTATGGCGCCGGAGCCGTGCTCCAAGCCCAGGGCCGGCCGCTGGCGAGCGCGGAAGCTGCGCGCGGCAATCGTGCCCTGGCGCAGGCACGTCTGCTGGTCGATCCCAAGTCCGGCATCCTCGGTGTGGCCGCCGGCGGCAGCAGCGATCATCCCGGCGAAGCGGCGGTGGTGGTCTACGTGGACGAGGCCATGAGCGTCAGTCTGTCGCCCGCCAATGTGCCGGCAACCATCGGCGGCGTGCGAACAGTGGTGATTCCGGCCAATGCGCGAGCTGTGGCCCAGGGAACAGCGCCAAAGTCGCCCGCCGAATCGGGGGTTGCCGCAAGTGCTGCTACGCTTTCGCAGTCGGCCCTGAGCGTCGGCCTCAGCGCCAAGCAACAGGTTGCGCGCAGGCTCATGAAGGAACGCCCGGCGTTCTTTGGCGTGGGTGTGGGTCAAAGCCTCGACAATCCGCGCGAGGCCGCGCTGATCATTTACGTGGACCGCAAGGTGGTTCCGGCCAGCATGCCTGCAACGATCAACGGCGTGCGCACGCGCTACATCCTGATGGACCGCATGCACGTGACGCGGTCGTATGCAACGCCGATCCATCCGAGGGTGCACTGCACCGCGAAGCCAACCGGCGGAGCAGCGTCCAGCTTCAGTCTCCAAGACCTCTTGGGGCCACGGAGCCTGAGGCTGAACTAGACATCATTCGACAGGCTTCGCTTTTCCGTTCTTCAGGCTCTCCTCAATGAGGGCCTTGACCTTCTGGTCGGCGTCACGCGCGAGCTCGCCTTGTTTCGCACCAAGCTTGCCCTGCTCGGCGCCCAGCTGGCCCATCTTGAAATAGAAGTCGCTGTTCTTGAAGGCAAATCCGCCTTGCAATGCGCCCAGCTTTCCCTGAAGTTGAGCCAGCTTGCCCTGCACTTCAGCCAATTCTTCCCGATTGATCTCTTTCCCCATTTGGGTTTGCAACTTGGTCATTGCGGTGGTGATTTCGGCCATCTCCTTTGAGATGTCCGGCGCGGTAATTTTCGCAAGCTCAACTTGCTTCCCCAACTCTCCCTGCAGCTTGCCGAGTTCAGCCTGCCTCTTGCCGAGCTCCGCCTGCTCGCGGCCGAAGTCTTCCATCGGCTTCCGCATCGCCTCGATCTGGGCAATCACCGCCGGGTCCTCTACGATATACGACTTGCCGTCATGCTCAAACCAGAGGAACTTTCCGTGCGCCACCTTGCGCGCCTTCTCGATGTCCTCGTGTCTTCCTCCGTTCCAATCGCCTGAAAACACCATCTTGCTGTCAGGTCCGGAGACGATCGCGTAGGAATCGCCACTATCTGAGAGTACGTAGGAGTACGAGTGCTCGCCGTCAGGCCCTTTGAGCTGGTAAGTCCGGGCGTCCTGCAAGTACTTGTTAGCGGCCACGATCTGCGCCTGCACTTGAGCCTGCACCTGGGCGTTCACTTGAGCCTGTATTTGGGCATGGTTGCGGAGGAGGATCACGTTTGCCTGGTCGGGTAGGGTCACGAGGTCAGGCGCGTTGCCTCCGTCAGGCATGATGAGCAAATCGGGTGGATTGGGCACGTTGGGTTGACCCGGCTTGCGGGGCACGGCCTGCACCAACGGCGGTTGAGGCGGAAATGCCGAATCTGCCCCGGAAGCTGGATCGGTCTTGGAAGCGGCGTCAGGAGCTTGGGGCGAATCGGCCGGACTAGCGGGTTCTGCCGGAGCTGGCGCAGAAGCAGTGCCCGCCGGAGACGGGGCAGCTGCGGGCGATGGAGCTTGAGATTGTGCGACACCGGCTGCTTCCACCCGAACCAGGGCGGTCGCGGCAAAAATCGCCACGGGGACGATGAGGACTGCGACCAGGGCACGGCTCTTGCCGGCAGCAAAGGCCTGGCGGAAAGTGGAGTCGTTGAGCAGACGCTCGATGCGTTGCGAGATGGTGCTGGGGCGGGCCATGGCTACTCCGATCAGGGTTGGGCGCGGCAAGGCCGCGAATTCAAGTAGGAGCTGGGCATAGGAGGCGGGGCTGGCCGCATGGTTGAGGGCGGCGTGGTCGCCAATGGCCTCGCCCAGGTTGCGGAGCTTGCTCTTGAGCCACCATCCCAGCGGGCTGAACCAGAAGACTGCCGCATAGAGAGCGGCAAGGAGCTGGAGGTAAAAGTCGCCCTGGCGGATGTGGGAGCGCTCGTGGGCGAGGACGATGCGGACCTTATCGGCGTCCCACTCGGCGTAGTCGGCGGGCAGCAGCACGGCCGAGCCTAGGGTGACCGGGGAGGCGATGGCGGGACTGCAACGGAGATGCAGCCTGGGAAAACCATCGCGGTCCTCTTCAAGGGAGACAGGCTGCGACCCGAGCCATAACCGAAGAGCGGCGGCCAGACCGAAGATCACGCGCAGCATGAGTGCGGCGGCGACCGCGAAATAAAGAACCCCGGCCAGCGATTGCCACGGGATGCGACGCACGACTGGTTCAGGGGCGTTTCGTCGATGGTCGATCGGATCCCGGGAGGAAACCGGTCCCAATTCTGCCTTCTGCAAGCCCGCTGGGGATGAGGTTCCGTACTCTCTCTTGGAGATCGAGGGCGCGGGAAAGCGGCCTCCCAATGCAGCGAACGACTGATGCGCGGCCCTTGGCTTGGGCAGCGGTAAGGCTGAAACAGCGTCTGTAGGCTCAGCGAGGGCGGCGGACTCTGCAGTCAGCGCCGGTTGCGGCCCCGGGTGCAACATTGGCATCGGAACGCGGAGCAAGACGAATGCGGGAAGGCCGTGCCAGCGCATCAACAAGGGCATGACCACGGCGGCGGCCAAAACCAGGGCCCACACGGTTTTCTGGGCCAGGACATTGCCCACGCGGAGCAGGCGAAGGCCAGCCCAAACCACAAGCGCCACCAGCAGTGCCCGGAGCGCAGCTTCGATGAGCATTGAAAACGGGGCCATTGTCATTTCGTTGCTCCCTTCGGTCGGCGTGAGGGCTCGTGAGGATTCCCAACGCTGTTCTGGGCCGCGGCGATGCGTTCGGCAAGCCGCTGAAGCTCCGCCCGATCAAGAACTTTGGAGTCGACCATGCCCACCAGCAGAGCTTCCACTGAGCCCTCGCAGAACCAGTCGACGATGCGCTTCACCGCGCGGCCGGCGACACGGTTCCGGGATTCCGCTGGACGGTAGAGGAATGTGCGGTTCTCGAGGGAATGCTCGAGGTAGCCCTTTTCTTCAAGGCGCCTGAGAACCGTACGGATGGTGGAGTCCTTGAGCGGGCGCCCCAGTTCCTCGCGCACCTGCTCGGCGGTGATTTGCGTCTTCCGCCAGACAACCGAGAGGATGCTTCGCTCCAGCTCGCCCAGCTCCGAAGGATCGTGACTCATTGCAGTGTTACTCGTCATAGTGTTACTGACTGTAACACACAAGAATGGTGAGCGCGCAACTGTTTTTTTGTGGATTTTTTGGAGGCTGGGCTCGCCCGGCCGAGAGGCTGGCCCGCAGGGGCGTTGCGCGTTTATTTAAACGAAAGGTGCTGAGGGTTGGCCCCGCGGACGCGAGGCCGGCCCCGGAGAACGGTTTTAGGGCTCTGCTGCTCCAGCCAGAGACGTCTCAGGCCATCGAGACCATTCAAACCTGAAATTGGAAAAGGACGTAACCTCCGGATTGCTGGTTATCCAACCGGGAACCCGGGAACCCAGGAATCCGCACGCTTTTCCTTGGCACTGATCTCGAGACCCGGTTCAGCGATAAATCATCAATCGACTCTAGTTGGCGGCAATCACCAGCAGAGTTGCGTCGTCCTGGAAATGGTCTCCGCAGAATCCCGAAACACAAGCGAGCAATCGGGTGTTCAGTTCGCCGGCTGAGCGGACGGAGTTCGTACGCGCAAACTCCGCAACGTTTTCTTCGCCAAACTCCTGCTCGTCCGGACCGGATGCTTCGGTGATTCCATCCGTGAAGAGCAATAAACGGTCTCCCGGCTGCAAGTCAACCGTCGCATCCTCATAGGTCCACGAAGGAAAAACACCCAGGACAGCGCCGCTCTTTTCGAGCATCCCGGTCTGGCCACGAGAGACGAGGACCGGGTAAGGATTTCCGGCATTGCAGTATTGCAGGGTCCGTGCATTGCCATCGAGCACTCCATAGAAAAAGGTGACGAACTTCCCGATGGCAATATTTTCATAAAGCAGCGCGTTTACCTTCCCGCATAGCCATGCCGCGCTCTCCGATTCACTGGCAAAGGCGTGAACGGCAGCCTGCACGTTGGCCATCAACAGTGCGGCCGACACTCCTTTGCCGACAACATCCGCTACGCAAATGCCCAGTTTATGTCTGCCCAGCTTGAAGACGTCATAGTAGTCGCCGCTGACCGCGTGAGCCGGGCGCCAGATTCCCGCAACCTCGAATCCGGGCAGTTGGGGAATCTCCTTGGGGAGAAGCGATTGCTGTATCTCCCGTGCGCGTTGCAATTCCTGCTCTTGCATTTCAAGCTGCGCGGTACCGAGATCCACCGAGCGCTGCAGTTCGGTATTGCGCCGCTCAAGCTTCTCCTTTGTGGTCTGGTAAAGAAAAATCAGCACGCTCGCAACAAATGTGATCAGTACCGGAAATTTCCAGCCCGTTCTGAGCAAGTGCCCCAGAGTTTGTGGCGTGGGTGGCGCAAGAATCCAAACGACCACCGACGAAAGGACGTAAACCGGAATCAGGAGAACGAGCAGGATCGGGAGAAAGAAGAACCAGTTGTACGGAAATGGCTTTTCAGAATAGTACCTGTGCAACCTCTGCGTTACAGGCACCACAATATTCCCAATCGCAATCGAATAGACCAGGACGGTGAGCGGATTAATCTGCTGTCCAATGGCCCAGAAGATGGCCCCGGCGATTGCGGAGATCGCGATGTAAACGAATTGCTGTCGCAGGAAATGTACGAGAGAAGACCAGGTTACCCGCATGCGGATACGCTTTCAAAACCTTGCGGATGGCGACGAGCTCATCTCCAGGCTCTGCACGGCAACATATCCAAAGCAGAATAGGAGGACACCGAACCCCAGCGGGTCCAGGATCTCGGGCGGAGACGGGAGTCCCAGTGGAAGCGACAAGTTGCCATAAACCGCCTCCAAAGCGAAAAGAAGGATGCCT
>CAYWSR010000069.1:0-4001 GCA_964460385.1 uncultured Occallatibacter sp.
CACTGGCCCCGGCGCGCCACAAGGCTGGCAAGGGGCGCTGCCGTTTCGCTACCACGTGGGCGGAACGGGTGTGCGAGTTCATATCGTGTCGAAGCAGGACTACGCGCTGCGAATGATCTGGGATGTAATTGGGAAGGTGAAGGGCGCGGAGTATCCCGACGAGTGGGTGGTGGCGGGAAACCACAGAGATGCCTGGGTCTACGGCGCGGTGGACCCCTCAAGCGGCACGGCGGCGATGCTGGAGGCAGTGCATGGCATCGGCGGACTGCTGAAGCAGGGCTGGCGGCCGAAGCGGACGATGGTGTTCTGCAGTTGGGATGCCGAGGAACAGGGGCTGATCGGCTCGACGGAGTGGGTGGAGCAGCACGCGCAGGCCCTGGAGCGCGCGGTGGCCTACTTCAACGTGGATGTTGCGGTGGCCGGACCGGATTTTTCAGCGGCGGCGGTGCCGTCGCTGAAGCAGTTTGTGCGCGAGGTGACGCGGGCCGTGCCCAGCCCGCTGGGGGCGACGGTCTACGACCAGTGGAAGATCGCGCCGAAGGAGGGCAACCCGAACCGGGCCCCGGCCGCTCCCGAGGCGCAAGGAGAAGTGCGAATGGGGGATCTCGGGTCGGGGTCAGACTTTACTCCGTTCTTCCAGCATGTGGGAGTACCGTCGACCGACATCGGGTCGGAGGGGCCGTATGGGGTGTACCACTCGGTCTTCGACAACTACGACTGGTTTCAACAGAACGCCGATCCGCACTTTGTGTATTTGGAGCAGATGGCCCGGGTGCTGGGGCTGGAGTCTGTGCGGATGGCTGATGCGGACGTGCTGCCCTACGACTATGTGACCTATGCGAACTCGATTGCCTCGTACACGGCAACGGTGAAGCGGAAGGCGCAGGACGCCGGCATGGGGGGCCTCGACTTTGCACCGCTGGAAGCGGCAGTCGGACGGTTCCTCGCGGCTGCACAGAAGGTCCATGGACAGCAGCTTGCGCCGGCCGGAGACCTGGCCAAGCTGGACAAACTGAACAGGTTGGAAAAGCTAAACAGGGCGCTGCGACAGACGGAGGGGGCGTTTCTGTCGGACGAGGGCCTGCCCAATCGACCGTGGTACAGGCACACGATCTTTGCTCCGGGCGAGTTTACGGGCTACGCCGCCGTGGTGATGCCTGGAGTGAGCGAGGCAATCGACAGCCGGGACACGCAGCGCGCCAAGGGCCAGCTCGAGGTTCTCACGCGGGCGGTGGACCGGGCTGGGGCGACCTTGAATGGGGCTGAGTAGCAGGGGAATGGTGAACCCAGCCAAGACGGGATGGCGCTTTCTTTCGGGTGGATGCGGGTGTTTTTTCGGCCAGACACAGAAGTTACCATAGTAATTCTTCCCCATTCTCCTGGCTGACTTCCCTGGAGGTAACACTTTAGGGGGATGTGGCCTGCCCTGTTTTATCCACAGAAAATGACTGAAAATCTTACATTTATCGATTGAAGTGTCTTCGTCCTGGCGTAAATTGGTAATACGCTGTACGTTACCCAGATGGGTGATCGCAAGGGTTACTGAGCCGGGTGCGCGTTCCGGTCCAGAAGAGCAACCTCCCTGCGATAAGCCCCGCAAAGGAACCTGAGATGGTTGTGGTTTGTATTGCAATCGCCTTCGTCTTGCTGGTCGCCAGCCCGGCTCTGATCGCCTTCCTTCCCCAGAGGAAGATGGAAGATGAGGCCCGCCCGTCGGGCAAACTGAGCAAAGCCCTCGCGGCTTCGCCTCTTCAGCGAGGCTAGAAAGACCCGGCGCCTGGCTGTCCCGGCGGCTTGACAGCTGCGCGACAGGCTGTCCGCACTGTGTACAGGCGGACCCGATCCGTGCGCCTGCCGTAAACTCCCGTTTACAGACTGGCTGATGTCCTGATTCAGGAAAACCCTCTCAAGTTTCTGACTTCAAACGTTGAGGGCTCTTTGCCTCGATTTGGCACACTGTTTGCACTTGAGACGGTGTTCAACCCGGCGCGGCAGGCGGCAATGTACGGGACAGAACAGAAGGAATTTTCACGTGACCGTGACCCTGATTGCAACCGCGTTCGTCGTTCTCGCAGCCAGCCCGGCGCTGGTGGCGATCTGGCCACAGAGAGAGCCGGTGGAACAGCCGAGCCCCAACACCGCCGGTCGACTGAGCAATTTTTCTGCGCCCACAGCCGTGAATCGCGGATAGACGGACAGCGAGACAGCGAGTCAGCCGACGGCGCGTATTCTTTTCCACCAGGAAGAGCCGGAGCAGGGTTGAAGGATCACTTCCCCTGGTCATCCAGCCGACCTGTCCAGTTGTTTGGGATGATCAGACAAGGGCCACCTTCCCGCCGGGTTTAAGTTCATCGTCTCACTGGTCTTATGAACGGGCCGTCCGCCACCCAGACTTAATGGTTAGGAATCGGCCATCAGTTCCCATCTAAAAGCTCTTTCCTTAGAGCGGGATAATCAATTCCTTTGTCGTTCAGGAGCTCTTTTTCGTACTCATCCAGGAGCTTTCTCTTTAAAACAGGGTCATCAACGAGATAGAAATACGGCATTCGATTTCCATGTTCGTCATTTTGGGCTTTATACCCTGTAATTTCTGGCACGCCGTTTACAACATTCAGAAGGAGATTTCCCAACCGAACCGTCTTGCCGCTTACCTCCGCCAGTTTTTTGTATTTTCTATTAAGTAACGCCACCTTTATATCAGCATGATATAAGGCTACTTTCAGATCAGCACCTCGTCGCGTTGGTTCCATGGACGCACGGATGACTATAACGTCTGGTCGTGTGAGGCCAGTCGGGAGCGTGAGCCACCTTGGCAGTCTCGAATCGCTCGCTAAATAGTTGATTGAGTCAACACATCCATTTATTGCGCAAGTGGAAATGCAGAACGCAGCGATGAGCATACGTCGAAACATGGCTCTTCCTTCCCTTTCTACGAATTGCGATTTGCGACCGATTCCTACTGAACCTGGGCGAGTTCGATCTGCCCGGATTTCCGCTTTCTGAGGGGCCAGCGAAGATGTGCGGCCGACGGATGCCCAGGATGCGTATAGAGGGTCTTGTCGTCGTTGAAAAGCGCCATCGGCATGGAGGCGAGACCTCCGATGGCCGCGCCAATCAAACCACCGATGCCCGCAGCCTTTAACCCTGACGCTACGTTGGTCGTTAGAGGCGACACGCCGCCAAGGACAGCCCCTGTGCCCGTTAGAGTGAGCACCACAATGTCGCTTTTGTGAGCGGCATCGTCGGTGCGAACGCGCTTGACTTCGTCCCGCGCGAACTCGCGGTGGCGGATGCCGAACAGGCGGCTGCCCTGGTCGCAAAGCAGCGAATGATCCGTCGTCCCGCGGAAGATGCAATGGATGGGGAAGCCCGCGTCCAGGCTGACGGCAATCCGCTGGCCGTTAAACAGGTCGCTCACGCGGTACCAGCCGGTCATATCGGGCGCGTCGGGCGGCGTTTGCGGGCTGGACTTTTCCGGTGACGTTTGGTCCGGCGGCGTTTGGCCGACTGCTTCCACTGCAACAACTGCGCCGACGCAAATTGCCAGCGCCCATTTCAAGGCTCTGCTAAACATGGACCCTCTCTTTTCTTTCGTTCCATGCGATGCCTCACCGCATGCGAGTCGCGAATGAGTCATACGCCAAACATGACGATTACGAGCATCACGCAGACAAAGAGAAAGGCCACATGGAAGATATGCAAGAAAGACGAGAACATCGATTGCCTCCTTTCCTGGTTTTTTTGGAGTTGATTGCTTGCGAGCATGAGTCTCAATCGTGCATGCCGCCCGCCAAGAGCAGCACCAGGAGCACCACCGCGACGATGGCCAAGATGTGTAAGAAATGCGAGAACATCGATTGCCTCCCCTGCCGATGTTGGAAATCTCCGGCTGTCAGAAATTCAATCGTGGACCGTGAGGAGCACAAAAAGGACAATCGCGACCGCGACAACGGCTGCGAGGGCCAGGGTATGCCAAAGCCAGGACATCGTTTGCCTCCTTT
>CAYWSR010000069.1:4101-5319 GCA_964460385.1 uncultured Occallatibacter sp.
AGCGTGAAGCGCATGGGATGGACGCCCGCGGGCAGTTCGCGCTCGGTCACCGAGTCGACCACCACGCCAACAGTCTCTTCGAGGCCGCGCTCCCAGCCCGGCTCGTTGGCGTCGCGGACGAGAAGGGTGTCGGCGGGCAGCCCCGCGGCCACCAGCATGACCTCGGCAAAACGCTGAAACTCGGTCCAGTGGGAGGCGATGCCGACCAGCGAGCCCAGCTTCTGGGGCAGATAGCGCTTGAGATAGGCCTGCAACTCGGGCGCGATGGGATGGACCCGGAGCGTGGTGAGGGGCGTGCCCGGCGGCAGCAGCGCGCGGACCATCGCCGCCTTGCTGGGCAGCACAATGGGCATGGCTCCGGCCAGCACGGCCTCGTCGGCACACTCTTCGGGCGTGCATCCGCTCATGGGCAGGTCGAGTGCCGTGGCCAGTTCGGTGAGGACGATTTCGCACAGCGCGGCGTCGGGCTCAATCAGCAACCATCGCGCGGGCGGCGCAAGCTCAAGCCATCGGGCCATGCGCGCGCGCACGAGTTTTTCGTCGGCTCCCAGGCGGCGCGCGCGGACCACCAGGTTGCCGATCAGCTCGTCGATCACCATTTCGGGGGCCATCTCGGGCGAGAGCGGGGCGGTGGGGCGCGTGGCGCGCACATAGACGCCGCTGCCGTGGCGGACCTCAAGCCAGCCCTGGTCTTCGAGTTCTTTGTAGGCCGCGCTGGCGGTGTTGGGATGGATGCCGTGGCGCTGGGCCAGCTCGCGGGTGCTGGGCAGCCGCTCGCCGGGGGCAAGCTCGCTGCACAGGATGCCCAGAACGATCTGGGTCGAGAGCTGCTCGCGCAGGTTAACGTCGCTGTTCCGCTTAAGCCAGAGGCGCATGGATATCTCTTGGACTTTGGGACCGGGATTAGGATACCCGCTGGCGCGGGCTACTGTTCGGACCGGCCCTAAAGGCGCGTGACCATTTAAGGTTCCGGGTCTCCCATGTCTGAAAGCCCTGACCCTTCAACAGGCTCAGGGCAGGAGATGGGTACCCGAACATTTCTTGGGGAGCGGATTTAGTTGGGATGGCCCGATTTGGGGTACTCCTTGCCCTCCTTTCAGATGGGGCCGAGGCCTGGACGGCGATGTAAAGTGATTCAGATCACATGAATGTCGGCCCGTTCCCCTCGACAATGAATTGACGGCAAACGAGGGCCAAAAGGGTCAATGGGTTGCGGCT
>CAYWSR010000069.1:5419-20309 GCA_964460385.1 uncultured Occallatibacter sp.
GTCATTATTGTGGGCACGATTGCCTGGCTGGCTTTTTCAGGCTATGGCGCCAATAAGAGCTACTTTGTGACGATCGCTCAGCTTAGCGACATGGGCGACAAGGCCTATCACAACCAGATTCGCGTTGAGGGCTTTGTGGTTCCCGGTTCGATTGAGACCAACGGGCCCCATGTGACCTTCACGATCAATGAGTTTGAAAGCCACTCGCCGAAGGCGCTGACAGGGCGGCTGCTGAAGGTGACCTACGCGGGATCGGAGCCGCCGCCGGATACGTTCAAAGACGACTCGCAGGCGCTGGCCGAGGGCACGTACGGACGGGATGGGGTCTTCCACGCGAACGCGCTGCAGGCCAAATGCGCGAGCAAGTATGCGCCCGCGACGCCGCTGCACCCGGGCGGGGCGAAGCCGGGTGAGGCGCAGCCCAAGTCAAATGTTTCAAGCGCGGCACAGCCTGGCGTACCGGCCTCCTAGGGAATCACCGCACAAGTGGCGTTTTCGTTGAGCCAGGAATTGCAGGGGCTAAAGCCCATTCATTCTGTTGGCCTTATCGGCACGACTGAAGTCGTGCCCTGATACAGTGCAAGTTGCGCAGAGGTTCCCAAACTATGGCGGCACAACCCAGCGACGCTGCCTCCACGGAGGCGCCAACCAAGCTGAGCGCACAACTTGCGGGCGTGTCCAAACTTTTCGGATCGTTTGCCGCGCTGCGGCAGGTGACGGCCGATCTGGAGCCGGGGCGATGCTACGTGCTGATCGGCGAAAACGGCGCGGGCAAGTCGACGCTGCTGCGCATTCTGGCGGGATTGCTGCGGCCGAGCTTCGGTACGGTGAAGGTGTTTGACGGGCTGGAGCCGCACCAAGATGAAGCGCGCGGACGGATCGGCTACATGAGCCATGCTCCGATGCTCTACGACGAGCTGACAGGCGAAGAAAACCTGCGCTACTTCGCAAAACTTTACAAGGGCAGGCCGAGCCTGTCGCCTTCCGAGGCGCTCAGGCAGGTCGGACTCGATCCTGAGCTGCAGCGCCCGCTGGGACAGTATTCGCAGGGAATGCGGCAGCGGACTTCGCTGGCGCGGGTGCTGCTGCCTGTGCCGCAGCTTTTGCTGCTGGATGAGCCGTTTTCCAATATGGACGTCGAGAGCGTCGCGCAGATGGTCCAACTGCTGGCGGGCTTTCGCGCGGGCAACCGGACGATTGTGATCACGACCCACCAGCGGGAGCACGCCGCGCCGATTGCCGACTGGGTGCTGGCGCTGAAGGCCGGGCGCGTGGCGTCGTTCGATCGAGGAAGCCCGACGCTATGAAGACCAACGGCGCACGATTCCTGGAGTCGCTCGGCATTCCGTTTGAGCTGCGCGAGTATGAGTTCGATCCCGAAGACCTGTCCGCGATCACCGTGGCCAGGAAGATTGGCATGCCGGCCGAGCAGGTGTTCAAGACCCTGCTGGTGACGGGCGGCGCGGGCGAGTACCGGTTCGCGGTGATTCCCGGCGATGCGGAGCTGGACTTCAAGAAGCTAGCCAAGGCCGCGGGGCTGCGCAAGGCGGAGATGGCGCCCCTCAAAGACGTGCAGCCGCTGACGGGGTATATCCGCGGCGGGGTCACGCTGTTTGGCGCGCGGAAGCCCTACCCGGTCTACATCGACGAGACGGCGGTTCTGTTTGACCGCATCAGTGTTTCGGCTGGGGCGCGCGGGACGCAGCTGATTCTGAGCCCGGAGGACTATCTGAAAGCGGCGCAGGCGTTGGATGTGGAAGTGCAGACGGCGGACCTGACGAAGGATGTTCCACGACAGCATCCGCAGGACGGGCAGGAGGGTCAAGCGCGATGATCGATACCCTGCTGACGCACCTGGCCAAAGACCTGCGGATCGAGTGGCGCTCAAAAGAGGCCATCAACTCGATGCTGTTCTTCTCGCTGCTGGTGGTGGTGCTGTTCTCGATCGCGTTCGACCCGCGCGGGGCCTTCTCGCGGGAGATTTCCGGCGGCGTGCTGTGCGTGGCCACGATGTTTGCCTCGGTGAGCGCGCTGAACCAGGCGTGGGCGCGGGAGATTCGGCACCAGGTGCTGGATGCGCAGCGGATGGCGCCGACCGCTGGCGCGCAGATGTATCTGGCCAAGGTGCTGGCGAATTTCTTCTTCGTATCAGTGGTGCAGATTCTGCTGGCGCCGGTCTTTCTGGTCTTCTATAACCTGCATATTCTCGGGGATGGCTGGCTGTTGCTTCTGGTGCTGCCGCTGGGGACCTGGGCGCTGGTGGCGAACGGAATCTTTTTTGCCGCGCTCTCGATCAACAGCCGTAACCGCGAGCTGCTGCTGCCGCTCATCCTTTTTCCGATTTTCACGCCGGCGCTCATGGCGATGGTGAACGCGACAACCGGCATCTTTACCGGAGAGTTCGATCCCGCGATCTGGATCAAGCTTCTGGTTGCCTACGACATCATTTACACGACCGTTTCGCTCTTGCTGTTTGATACGATTTTGCGCGCAGAGTAGACGCTGTGCCGCATTCTGTGCAATGTAAACTGAGATGGTCAGATTGGGGACCTCGATGAAAAAGATCCTTTTCGGTCTCTATGCCGCTGTCAGCATCGCACTGTTGGTGTGGGCTTTTGAACTTGCTGTCCATGCGCCCGCAGAGATGATGCAGGGGGACGCATACCGCATCATCTTCTACCATGTGCCCTCGGCATCGGTGGCATTCCTCTTTTTTGCTATCTCAATGGCGGGCTCAATCGGGTTCCTCGTCCTTCGCGAGAAGAACCCCGTCAAGGCGCTTGCATGGGACGGATGGGCTGTTTCCGGCGCGGAAGTGGGCATCATCTTCTGCACCGTCGTGCTCGTCACAGGACCGCTTTGGGGCTATCGTGCCTGGGGCATCTGGTGGACGTGGGACGCGCGCCTCACAACGACCCTCCTGCTCTGGCTTATTTACGTCAGCTACCTGCTGACGCGCCGGTTCGCAGCCGGCCCGCAGATGCGTACATCTTCCGCCGTGCTGGGCATCTTCGGCGGAATCGCAGTCCCCATCGTTTACATAGCCAACCGTATCCCGGGCCAGCATCCTGGTCCGGTCTTCGGAGGAGACAGGGCTTCGGGCATGGCCCCTGAGATACTGCGCCCGTTCCTGTGGAACATGGTGGCGTGGCTGTTTTGGGGAGTTTTGGTCCTGATCCTGCGTCACCAGTATGAACTGAAGCAACAGGCAGCTGCCGCCCTTGAAGCCGAGCAGTCGCTCAACGCCTGATTCAACGATTATCGAGGTTTCCATTGAAAAAGGCTGTCGCACAAATCTTCGCGCTCGTCCCCATCGCCCTCCTTGTCTGGGCTTTGTATAGCCTCTATGCAGCGCCGGCAGAACCGCCCAGGGATTGGAGGCTGCACATGACGCAGGAGCAGCACGACCTGATGGTCGCTCCCATCGACCACGCTTTCCGCGTCGCAGCCTATGCCGTTACCTGGGCGATTCAGCTCGGCTACCTGGCATGGCTTGCGATGAAGTGGAGTGCGCAGAAGCCTCTGGCGGGGCGGATGCTGGACAGAGGCTAAGCGCGGGCCAAGCGAATCCGTTTCAACGAATTAGCCGCATACCTGGGCGAACCCCGGAAGTCTCGGACGGAGGTTTCCCTTCGGGCCGCACGATGGTTACGTTCAAGAGTTACGAAGCGGGGAGGGTCGCCTCCCTCCGAGGTTGCGCACGCGGAGCTTAAGTTGGATTCCAGTCTTGCCGGATCCAGCCGATGATCACTGAGTGATTCAGTCATTTTAGGCGGCGATAGGCAAACGACATGATGCATGACATTGTGATCTTTCTGGCGTTCATTGGAATGCTGCTGGCGCCCGCGATTGTAGCGGCCAACTCCGACGACCTCTCCGACAAAGAGAACTGATCCAGCGCCAAGGTTAAGCGCAGGCGGAGTCTCGGGCTCGTAGCACCTCGAATCCTGTGCTCGGGACAATCCGGCGGCATGAGAATTCGCTGAGGCCGGTGCAACTCCTTTCCTTCCAAATCCATTGCCCATCTTGCTGTTGACCCTTTAGACTTGTCTGCTGAGGGGCCTTTATGTTGGTAGTGATGAAGGCGCAGGCGACGC
The DNA here is from genome assembly GCA_964460385.1 of uncultured Occallatibacter sp. Classification (GTDB taxonomy): domain Bacteria; phylum Acidobacteriota; class Terriglobia; order Terriglobales; family Acidobacteriaceae; genus Telmatobacter. Next base: position 9,517 of record CAYWSR010000069.1, read on the forward strand.
CTGAGCAAATACAGGCGGTCTGTGCGGCAATAGAACAGTTGGGCTTTCGCCCACACCCGATCCCCGGAGCGCAGAGAACGGCAATCGGCATCACGGGCAATAACGGCGCAGTCGATCAACAGAACATAGAGACGCTTTCCGGAGTCGCCGAGGTCATTCGCGTGTCAAAGGCCTACAAGCTGGCAAGCCGGGACGTTAAAGAAGAAGACACGATTATTCACTTCCCGCGCACGGGCAACTGCCCGGAGGCAAGCATCGGCGGCCGCAACCTGGCGATCATTGCCGGTCCCTGTTCGATTGAAAGCCGCGAACAGGCGTTTGCTATTGCCGAGCATGTAGCCGCCAGCGGAGCGCTGTTCTTTCGCGGAGGGGCGTACAAGCCGCGGACATCCCCGTATTCGTTCCAGGGATTGGGAGTGGAAGGCCTGCGCATCATGGCCGAGATTCGCGAACGCTATGGACTGCGCATCGTGACCGAGGCGCTGGACAACGAATCGCTCGACCATGTGAACGAATGGGCGGACGTGATCCAGATCGGCGCCAGGAGCATGCAGAACTTCTCGCTGCTAAAGCGTGCCGGCAAGCTGCGCAAGCCGGTGCTGCTGAAGCGGGGATTGAGCGCGACCCTGGAAGAATTCCTGATGAGTGCCGAGTATGTGATGAGCGAGGGGAATTACGAAGTTATACTGTGCGAGCGCGGGGTGAGGACCTTTGCCGACCACACCCGGAACACGCTCGACCTGAGCATCATTCCCTCGGTGCAGGCTTTGAGTCATTTGCCGATCCTGGTGGACCCGAGCCATGGGACGGGCAAGCGCGACGCGATTCTGCCGATGTCGCGGGCAGGCGTGGCCGCGGGCGCGGATGGGCTGCTGGTGGAAGTGCACCATCAGCCGGACAAGGCGCTCAGCGACGGCCCGCAGGCGATCTATCCGGAACAATTTGCGCGATTGATGGACGAGGTCGGGCAGATCGCGCCCATCGTTGGGCGATCGCTGCCGCGCGGGATTCACGTTGCCCAACCCGCGGTCTAGACGCATGACCTCCGGCACGTCAAAGGCGCTTGCTCTCGTAGTTGGAATTGCCGGGCTTGCGCTTTTTCTCACGGGCTGCCGGACGCACGACTTTCCGGAATACCCTGCCAACTACCGCGAATATGTTTACGTAACCAATGGGCAGAGCGGGACACTCACGGTTCTCGACGCCGTGAATCTGCGCCTTGACCGCGAGCTTCGCGTGGGGCAGAATCCGGTAGCTGTGGCGGCCAGTCCCACCCGGAATGAAGTCTATGTGGTGAATGCCGGAGCGGCGGCCGGAATGGGCTCGGTCTCAGTGATCGATGCCGAGAACAACTCGGTTGTAGCGACGATCCCCGTTCTTCGTGAGCCGGTTTCGATTGAGGTGGCGCAGGATGGAAAGCTGGCGTGGGTTGCGAACAGAGGTTCGAATGCGATTTCTGTGCTTGACCTCGCGAACCGGCGGGAGATCGCCCGCATCTCCACCGGGAAAGAGCCGGCAGCGGCGCGGCTCTCTCCCGATGGCAAGACGCTGGTGGTCGCCAACCTGGGCGACGGGTCGGCTTCGGTGTTCGATGCGCCCTCGGGCAGGCTGCGCGCGGTCTTCGAAGACTGCCCCGGAGCCGATGACGTGGTGATTCTGCCCGACTCTTCCAAGGCGTTTGTGGCGTGCTCGGCGGGGCACCAGGTGATGTCGATTGCGCTGGCACGCACGGCAACGGACGGGCTGCAGGCTGGTACACAGGCTGGCACAACGCAGCCGGATCGGCTGGCGGCCTTCATGGATGTGGGCCTGGCGCCGGTGCAACTGGCGCTGAAACCGGATGGCGGCGAGCTGTTTGTTTCGAACTCGGGGTCGAATACGATCTCAGAAGTTGTGACGAATGCCGACGACGTGGGCGGGGCCTACCTGATGGGCGACGGTCCCATCCGCGGGCTGGTCTCGCGCGACAACGCAATCCTCTACGAAGCGAACTTCCGCTCGCAGTACGTGACGATCTACTCGACCGAAGACGGCAGGCGGATCAACTCGGTCCACGTTGGCGACGGACCATCGGCGATGGCGTTCTCCTCGGCCGGCAATCTGCTGTTTGTGGTGGATACACGATCGTCGGATGTGGCCGTGATTCGCACGCGCACGGCGGCGAAGGAACTCTTTGCCTTTACCATGCTGCCTACCGGGCGCGGACCGAATGCGATTGCGGTGAAGTCGTTCAGCGTGAAGTAAGGGCGACACATACCTCCGGAAAAACAAGGTGTAGGATTGCATGTTGAGTTTCTTGATGGGCCCCTGGAGTCCGAGTTCGCGAGGGCTTGGGGCTGCAACTGAGAGACACATCAACTCTGGTTTCGCTATAGCGGGTGTCGAAAGAAGGAGGCGCCGAATGCGGACACGAGAGATCCTCCGAATCTTATGTTTGTTTCTATCTTGCGAGGCGTTATTGCCAGCGACCGCGCAACCAAGTGGGGCCGACTCGAAGATCGACCCCAAGGATGCTTTAGGGTGGTTCGAACGTGCCAACAACCAAATGAACCTGCGGACGCTGGGATCTGCGCCCTTCCATCTGAAAGTGGCGTTTCATGCGTTTCCCGGCATGGAACTGTTGCCAAAAGATAAGTCGGAAATCATTTCGGGAGATGGGGAGTACGAGGAGACGTGGGTATCCCCGCAGCAATGGCGGCGGGAGGTCACTCTTGGAAGCTACCACGCGGTCGAGACGCACAGCGACAGGGCCCGAAAGATGGAGGCCAGTTCCGACTACGAGCCCAGCCGCGTGTTCATGCTAATGGATGCTCTGCTGAACCCAATCTCGCGCGGAACGCTCTCGCCGGAGCTGCATGACCACCGCGTCCGGTGGAGTACGGATCGCTCGACCGTCGGTGGCCAGACCTTCGTGCGCTTCTCGAAAAGCGACAACATCTCAACCGGGGTCACAACCGGAACCGCGTATATATTCCTTTCTAGCGGCATTCTGATGCAGTCCAACGAGAACGACCTCGTGACCACCTGGGCGGACGACACCCAATTCGCGGGGAAAGTGGTGCCGAGAAGCGTAACTGTGCAGGCTGGAACGAAGAGGGACTTATTGACTGCGGAGGTTGAAGTGGATGAACCGGGCGCGGTCGATCCCGCTGCATTCGACCTTCCTGGGGAGGACGCGGACGCTGGGATGACGCTTCGCCCCCTGCACTGGTATGAGGTCAGGCCGGCGGAACTAACGCATTCGGAGTCGACTCGGACGACCGCGCAGAGAGGCTCTCAGTCGCCCGATCCTCTTCCTGGAATGATCCTCCATGGAATTGTCGACCGGCACGGGGCGCTAAGGGAAGTTGAGGTCATCTATGGCCCATGGAAGGATGGGTCGACCCCGCCGGACAGCGCGCAACATCTGGCCGAGGATGCGAGGCAGTATAAATTCCGGCCGGCGGTGATCGACGGCAGCCCCTGCGAAACTGCTTTCGAGGTATTGTAGAGCGCATCGGAAGGAGCATGGTCTTACTTCTTATCGCCCCAGCGCGAGACGCTGAACTGCGCCCCTGCAAACAGGATGAGCCCCGACGCATAGGCCCAGAAGAGCAGGCCGACGGAAACGTAGAACGGCCCATAGAGGGCTTTGAGATCCATGTGCGGGAGAAGCAGGACGAAGAGATACTTGGCGACCAGCCAGATGATTCCCGTCCACACAGATGTGCGCAGGATGGGACGCCAGGGGACCTTGCGGTTGGGGAGAACCCAATAGATGGAGAAAAAGAAGAGGATGGAGGCGACACCGGTGGATGCGGCGAGCCAGATAAAGCTGAGACCCCTAAATACAAAATTGTCGGCAAGATGGAAGGGGAGGAAGGCGAGCAATGTCTCCAATCCCTCGTTGAGCATGATGCTGATCATGGCCAGGACAACCATCCAGATGGCGAGCCCGAAGGCAATCGACTGATTGAAGAGATAGTTACGGCTCTTGGTGACGCCCCAGGCCTGGTTGAGGGCAACCTCAAGCGGTAGAAAAATCCCAGTGCAACTGACCAGGATCATGACCAGGCTGAGGGCCTGGACGCCATGTCTGGCTGATTGCAGCGCCTGCCAGTTGAGGGTGTTTGTGAGCCAGTCCTTTTGTTCGGTAGGTGGGAAGTAGTAGTTGACCATCTCGTTGACCACGCCAACCATGGCTGAGGAGCGAAAGACGGAGTGGGCGAGGGTGTAGAGAAGGATGACGAAGGGGATGAAGGAGATGATTGCGTTGGCGGCCACGCTGAAGGCGAAGGTGTGGACTTCGCTGTCGAGCAGGTAGGAGATGAGCGCCTTGCCATCCTTGCGCCAGCGATACCACTTGGAGAGTTTGGCGGCGGCAACCTGGCCGACGACGCCTGCCACTTCTACGTTGACAACATCTTTTCGACCGGAATCGGAAACCTCAGCCACGAATTACTCCTTCATTTGCATTGAATCCGCTCACAACTCTTACGGGGCGCGGGGCGCTCTCGTTCCTGCTGTGCAGGCAGCGCCGTTCAGCGTTTGGGAGGTGCGTTCCTTATCAGGATAGCGGTTTCGATGCGGCCGCGCAGGTGGCGAACCGGAATGACTGGGCGCCCTGCGCGATCGATTCCCACGGATTCCTCTTGCATCCTCACGAATTTCCTGCCATAAAAAAGGAACAGGTACAACCGATAGCATCACAAATTTGTCATGGCAGCTGATCGGCGAAAGCAGCGCGCTTGAGCCGGTTCGCCGGGAACGATGAGCAAGGAGGGTTTGCGTTGAAGGAGCGAGGCGTTGTGAAGTGGTTCAACGGGGCGAAGGGATATGGGTTCATTCAGCGCCAGAGCGGCGAGGACGTGTTTGTACATTTCTCCGCGATCCAGGTGGAGGGGTACAAGACACTGACCGAGGGCGAAGCCGTCGAGTTTGAGTGCCAGCAGGGCCCCAAAGGACTGAACGCTCTGGACGTGACCCGGGCCGAATGAGGCGCGGCGCGATTGGGTAACGCGCTGCTCGATCCGGACGGCGTGGACACCGCCGGTACAGCCGCTCTCCAAACCCGCGACGAAGACCTGCCGCCGGGGACCCCGGCTGGAGAGCAGCGCTACTCCAATGCGCAGCCTACGGATGAGGTCTTAGGCGCCGCAGTTGAGCCGGGACAAGGCCCATTGTGCGGCGGTCCGCAGGCCTTTTTCCGCAGCGCCGGCCCACTTCCGGAGCGCAGGTACATAACGCTCAAGGCCACTGTTGCCCATGGCGATGGCAACGTTGCGGCGCAAGCCGTCGAAGCCGGCGCGGCGGACGGGCGAGCCATTGAATCGCGATTCAAACTCCGATTGATCCATGGCTGCGAGCCAGTCGAGCAAAGGGTTCACGAGTTCGGGCCGCGGCTCAAACTCGGGATCGGCGGCAATGGGCGCCTTTCGATTCCACGGGCAAACATCCAGACAGATATCGCAGCCGAAAACCTGGCGGCCCATGCCGGCCATCAGCTCCTCGCCAATCGGGCCTTTGTGCTCGATGGTGAGATAGGAGATGCAGCGCGACGCATCCATCTGATAAGGCGCATCGAGCGCGTTGGTGGGGCAGGCCTCGATGCAGCGGGTGCAGGTGCCGCACCGGTCGGGATGGGGCACAGCGGCAGCCGATTCGTTTGCGAGCGGCAACGAGGTAAGCAGCACGGCGAGAAAGCCGAACGAGCCAAGGCGGGGATGGATGAGGCAGGTGTTCTTTCCGGTCCAGCCGAGCCCTGCGGCGATGGCAAGCGCGCGCTCAACCACAGGACCGGTGTCGACGTAGCAGCGCGTTTCGAACTTGACCTGCGGATGGGCAGAAAGTACATCCGTGGAAGCGGGCGCATGACTCGGGGCGAACTCTCGCCGCAGGCGCGCTTCGAGCGAGTGCAACCGTTTGAGAAGCACCTTGTGGTAGTCGCTGGGGCGGCGAATGCCCTGCTCATCGATGCGGCTGCTCCAGGCATAACGCGCAATCCACCCACTGTGTGGGGGCGGAGTTTTAGTTGAGAGCGGTTGATCGCAGTGGTAACTCAAAAAGCAGACGATTGCGGAGCGCGCCCATGGAAAGGGAATGGCGACGCGCTCGCGGACCAGGCGGCCGTGTTCGTCGCGGCGTTCGAGATAGCGCATCGATCCGGCGCGGCCGGCATCGACCCATTCTGCAAAGCGGCGCGCGTCGCGGGCCTCTTGCGCGTGCGGAAGGGCAACAACGCCGGCCTCGTGGAAGCCGGCGTCAAGGGCCAGAGAGCGCGCCCGCACGCGCGTCAGCTGGGGCGCCGATGGGGCCGCCTCGTCTGAGCGATGCTTGCGGAACTGCTGCAAATCGTGCCTCCAACGCCTGTTCAGCCAGCCATTACGCCGCCGACAAGACTCAGGGTAATTTACACCCCAAAGCCTTGATGTATTCTTGCGTGGAGCTTCGATAGCAACCGAAAAAGCGTTTCCAGAGATGACACGTGTTTGATAAGCCACTTCCATGAATCCGGTGCATGCCGCATGTTTTCAGGAGTGCTTCGATGAATCGAATTCGACCGGCCCGGATCTTTCTACTGTCGTGGGTGCTTGGAGTTGCTTTTGTTTCTGTTGGCGCACATGCGCAGGCTGCGCCTGATCAATGGACGTGGATGAGTGGAACGCAGCAGCAGGAAAACCCCGGCGTTTATGGAACGGTGGGAGTTGGAGCAACAACGAACCTTCCGTACAGCCGATATGGTGCGGCCAGCTGGACCGACAATCGAGGCAACATGTGGCTCTTCGGCGGAGGTGGCGAAGGCTTGCCCTACTTGAACGACCTTTGGAAGTACGACCCGGCCACCGGGCAATGGACCTGGGTGAGCGGCGGCAATCCGAACACGGGCGCGGTGAATTCACCGGGGATTTACACCGGGCTTGGAGCCGTTCCAGGCAGCCGATCTTTTGCCTTCGCCTGGGCGGACAACGACGGTTTCCTTTGGCTATTTGGCGGTGAGGGCGTTGATGCGACCGGGGGTCAGGGCATGTTAGGAGACCTTTGGAAGTTTGAAATATCAACGAGCACCTGGATCTTTGTGGGAGGTGGAAATCAGATTTGTGGAGGGGCCGGGAACTACGGGACAGAGGGAAAGCCGGCACCAGGAAACTGGCCAGGATGCCGCTCGATGGGGGCGAGTTGGACCGATCTGAGCGGCAATTTGTGGCTTTTCAGCGGCATCAACGGCTACGCCGACCTCTGGGAATACAACAAATCGCTGGGCGAATGGGCGTGGATGAGCGGCAGCAATGAATCGCTCTATGGGGTGTACGGGAGCTTAGGGGCTCCGAATGCGGCGAACTACCCTGGCTCACGCATCGGAGCAACAAGCTGGACCGACAAAAGTGGAAACCTCTGGCTATTCGGCGGGAATGGATACGGGGCGAACGTTTTGGTGAATGGGAACGAGTCCGATAACGGGGACCTCAACGACCTTTGGATGTACAGTCTCTCTACAAATGAATGGGCGTGGATGAGCGGGAACGATTCTGTTACGTCGTTCACCGGCGTACCGGCAGTCTTCGGCAAATTGGGAGTTCCCGCCGCGGGCAATGTCCCCGCAAGCTGCAGTTGGGCGACCGGTTGGGTCGACAACGCAGGCAACCTTTGGCTCTTTGGCGGCGAGGGTGCCACCGGTTGCGGCAATCTCTGGGTGTATGAGACAGAGGATCGAGAATGGGGCTGGATGAACGGACCGGGCGCCGATTACTGCGGGAATGAATCCTGCTACATGCATTACGGATCGCTTGGAATTCCCGCCGTGGGGAATCTCCCAGGACCCCGCACGAATTCGTCAAGCTGGACGGAATCAAATGGAAACCTCTGGCTGTTTGGCGGCGGCGGGGCCCTCCCGATGAACGATCTGTGGGAGCTGGCGCCATCCCTGACTGCCACCTATCAAACCCTTCCGCCGCCGACGTTCAGCCCGGCGCCGGGGAATTATAAGAATTACATCCCCGTGACGATGAGCGATGCAGTGAGTAATGCATCGATCTTCTATACGACAGACGGAAGCACACCAGCACCAACGTTCGACGATTTCTACAATCCGCCCACGAACCCATTGTGGATTTATGGCTCGCCGGAAACAGTCAGGGCCGTTGCGCACGCTACCAACTACTATCCCAGCGCCGAAGCCGACGCGACGTACAACATAACCCTGGGCGAGACGGCCACTGTTGCCGTGACCCCTGCCAGTTTGAACATTGGGCAGGAGCAGGCACTTTCGGTAGCAGTTTCGGTGAGCGGGGCGAGCGGCAACCCGACCCCAACAGGAACCGTGACGCTCACGAGCGGCAGCTATACCTCCGCCGCGACTGCGCTCGTCAACGGCAGCGCAACCATCAATATTCCCGCAAACTCTCTGGCTGTGGGGAGCGACACGCTCACTGCCAACTACTCCGGGGACACCAACTACGACAGCGGACCGGGCTCAGCTTCAATCACGGTGACCGCTCCCCCGAGCTTCACGTTGAATGGTCCGGCGGTCACCGTCGCGCCAGGAGCAACAACGGGAAATACTTCTACGATCACCCTGACTCCCACGGGCGGGTTCACCGGCAGCGTTGCGCTGACTGCCGCGATTACCTCCAGTCCGACAGGCGCGCAGTATCCACCCACCGTGAGCTTCGGCTCGACGACTCCTGTTGCAATTACCGGGGCGACTGCAGCAACGGCCACGCTCACGGTCTCTACGACGGCCGCTACGACGAGCGCAGTTGTAATTCCAAAGCGTCCAGAAGATCCCTGGTATGCGGCGGGCAGTGCTGCGCTGGCATTCCTTCTGTTCATCGGGAATCTGCGGCGGCGCTCGGGATGGCGGACTTTGACGGGAATGGTGGTCTTGCTCTTGATGCTGGCTGGGGGCGTACTGGCCTGCGGCAGCGGGGGCAGCGGCTCGGGTGGCGGAGGGGGCGGCGGCGGTGGAATTGCGGGTACCACAGCCGGGACCTATACCGTTACGATTACCGGCACCTCCGGCGCGATTACGGGAACAGGTACGGCCACGGTCACTGTGCAATAAAGGACAATTCCCTGCTCTAATGTGCGAACTGCGCCGCGGCGCGGTCGGCGCGACCATCCTGGCCGCCGCGAATCTAATTGTTGAGAGCCGACGCAAGCATGAGGTTCAAGCGGGAGGGAACTCTCGACTCGGCCAAATTCTGTTTCGAATCGAAACATGGAACCGCGGGCACTCCTGTTTGCGTAATAGAACGCAGGTTGCTGAGATCATCTGCTGTTCAGTCTCGGACGGCTGAAACAAAATCGAACACCCGGAGTGAGGACAACGATCTTCGGGAGTGCGGATATCCCTAGTGATTGCAGCATAATCCGCCGCGATGAGTTTGGCAGTCCGGATGCATGTATGGAACAACAGAGAGTCTGAGCGTATTGCCCCGAGCAGCGGGTCCCGAATCACGGGCCCTCAATCATCAGGCAAGCAGCAGCGGGCTTCTCTAAAAAGTGAGGTTGGTTATGACAATGACAGATTTGAATCGGAATGACGCCCAGGTTTTCCCCGTGCGAAGCGCAATGAAGCTTACCGAACTTGTACTCGGCCATGAGAGGGATCTGGTTGCGCGTGTTGCGCCGCTGGTGCGCAAGCAATCGATCGCACTGGACCTTGCGGAGATTGAGCGGGTGGATGCCGCAGGCATTGCCGCGCTGATCGAGTTGTATACGCTTGCGTGCAAGGCCGGCCATGGATTCTGCCTCCTGAATGCGACGTCGCATGTGACCAAGGTTCTCTCGATCTGCGGCCTGGACCGCATCCTACTGTCCCACGATATGGTCAAGGATTCGTATTGCGGTCGGCGGATGCAACTGTCGGCTGCATAGAGCTGGGGGTTTCAGCGCAAAATGCAGCGCTTGCGCGGGATTTCGTCTCAGATTGCGGAATCGATCGGAGGGCCTGACCGGGCCGCGCGTTCGGCGCACGAATCGTCTGTGACGAGTGGCACAGGCAACGGTATACTTACGGCGCTATTTGTTATTGCGACGAGAGCGTCCTCTAATTCAAGTTCCCTGAAGCTTTGATCGTTGAATGGTCCGTCGTGGCGGGCTTCCTTCACACAAAAAAGACAGGCGATAAGAGGCGGGGGCTGCTCGACGAATGCCGCGACGCGCTGTCTGATGTTCGGGAGACTCGCACGCGCTCAGCCTGCGGAGAGTTTCTTCCGGGTTCACTGCTGAGCCTCCGTTCCGTCCCTCCTGACATCGATACCGCAGATACGGAATCTTGATATACGGAGGCATCACCCCATGACGCAGGGCGTTCTGGAACAGGCGCCTGCCAAACAGGCAGGTACGACGTCAACCCCCTCAATTCAATATGTCTATTTCTTTGGAGACGGCAAGGCGGACGGCAACGGCCGCATGAAGGACGTGCTGGGCGGCAAAGGCGCCGGCCTCGCGGAGATGACGCTGGCGGGCCTTCCTGTTCCTCCGGGATTCACCATTCAGACAGAAGCCTGTCGCGAATACATGCGCGGTTCCTTGAGCAAGCAGATTGAGACGGAGATGCTGGCGGCCCTGGAGAAGCTGGAGAAGCTGCAGGGGCAGAAGCTGGGCGCAGGCGAGAATCCGCTGCTGGTTTCGGTTCGTTCGGGCGCAAAGTTCTCGATGCCCGGCATGATGGACACGATTTTGAACCTGGGCCTGAACGACAAGGCCGTTGAAGCGCTGGCGGCGCGCAGCGGTAATCCCCGCTTTGCATACGACTCCTATCGCCGCCTGATCCAGATGTTCGGCGACGTGGTTCTGGATGTTCCGAAGAA
>CAYWSR010000070.1:0-19621 GCA_964460385.1 uncultured Occallatibacter sp.
TAGTAGATCATCACCCCATGCGCATCGACGAACCCTTCCTGTTGCGGATAGACGGCAGAAGCGCTTTGGCCGAAAGCGGGGAATGTGCCAAAAGCCAGGACAATGGGAAGGAAGACTTTCTTCATGGGGATTATCCTAAGGCATGGACGCGCAAGAGCCCACTCCAACAGGCGGGACTGAAATGAAGGAATACGCGGCAGTATTCGAGAAGACATCGAATGGCTGGAGTGCCTACGCTCCCGACCTGCCGGGCTTGGGCGTAGCCGCAGCGACCTTCGAGGAGACGGAGAAACTGCTTCGCGAGGGGATAGAGCTTCATATCGAAGGAATGCGCGAAGACCGATTACCCATCCCCGAGCCGGTCACGCAGGTCATGCGCATGGCCGTTCCGGCCTGAGCTTCCGAAGCAGAAACCATTCGCATTTGCATCACGAATAGCTCTTGATCCGTCCGCGCGGCGTATCGATCGGAGTGTGTGTCTGCTGCATGCAATGCCAATGGTTTATCCTGACCATTACGCGCCATGACCGACGAAATCCCCAACCTTTCAGCATTCGATGACGATTCGCTGGACAAGGCCTTTGCGGCGCTTGAGGCCCATGCCCGCGCCGACGCTGCCTCCCTCCCGACCGAAGCCGACGTCGAGGCCTTTCGCCTGCAATGGCTGGGTCGCAAGCAGGGCCGCCTCAACGATGTCTCCAGTCGCTGGCTCAAGTCCGCGCCGAGCCATGCCAAAAAGGCCCTTGGTCTGCGCTTCAATGCACTCAAGGTCGTGGTGGAAAGTCTGCTCGACCAGGCTTCTTCCGGCGGCCCGACGGATGCCGCCCTCGCCGCCGAGGCTATCGACATCACTCTGCCCGGAACCCGACGTCTTACCGGCGCCGAGCACCCCATCACCAAAACCCTCAACGAGATCACCAGCGTCTTTGCCGCGCTCGGCTACTCGGTCGGCGTCGGCCCCGAGGTCGAAACCGACTTCTACAACTTCGAGTCGATGAACTTCCCGCCCGGCCATCCCGCGCGCGACACGCAGGATACGCTGGTCATCGCAAATCAGGAGCGCCGCCCACTGCGCGATCGTCTGCTGCTGCGCACGCACACCTCCCCGGTTCAAATGCGCACGATGGAATCGCAGCCGCCGCCCGTGCGCATCGTCATCCCCGGCAAGGTGCATCGCAACGACGCGCAGGACGCGACCCACTCGCCGATCTTCCATCAAGTCGAGGGGCTCTGCGTCGACCGCAACATCACCTTCAGCGATCTCAAGGGCACGCTCGACCACGCCATGAAGGCGCTCTTCGGTTCTTCGGTCAAAACGCGCTTCTTTCCGTCGTTCTTTCCATTCACTGAGCCCTCGGCCGACGTGCAGATCAGCTGCATCTTCTGCGGCGGCAAGGGCTGCCGCAAGTGCAAGCACTCCGGCTGGATCGAGCTGCTGGGCTGCGGTATGGTCGATCCCACTGTCTTCGCCTTTGCTGCGGAAAAGCAGTCCGCCTACGATCCGAAAAAGATCTCGGGCTTCGCCTTCGGCATGGGCGTGGAACGCATCGCCATGATGAAGTACGGAATCAGCGAGATCGGCAGCCTCTTTGCAGGAGATATGCGGTTTCTTAGTCAATTTGTTTAGCGGGCTAGCCGCGCTGCGCGCGGGTTGCGAGTTAGCAGGTTAGCGGGCGAGAGGTAGACGGGGCTTTGGCGAGGACACGACATTATCGCGACCTGATTGTCTGGCAAAAAGCCATGGAGCTTGCACGCTTGATTTACTCGCAAACGGAGGAGTTTCCAAAATCGGAGACATTTGGGCTCAGAATGCAACTGCGGCGGTCAGCTGTGAATGTTGCCAGTCACATCGGGGACGGACATGGACGACTCTCGGACGCCGAATTGAGGAAGTCGCTGGGTACGGCTCGTGGCTCGCTTTACGAGCTTGATAAGCAAGTTGATTTGGCGACGGGGTTGGGCTTTTTCCCTCAGCAGGCTACGAATCAGGTACTCGAACTCGCAACTGAGGTGGCGAAGCTCATCAATGGATTGATTGCGGTTTTGCAAACCGGGTGAATCAAATGAGCCGCGGCTAACTTGCTAACTTGCAGCTCAGCGAAGCGTAGGCTAACTCGCTAAAAGGTACCAAAATGAAGATCCTTACCAAATGGTTACGCTCATATTTGCCAGCTCTCCCCGTCGACGATGTCCTGCTAGCCGAAGACCTAACTCTGCGCGGCATCGCGGTTGAAGGGAAGATTTTCTTGGATACTGTTGCAGGGGCCCAGCCGCCGCAGTACAACTCGGTTTACGAGATGGACATCACCACCAATCGCGTAGATGCCATGAACCACCATGGGGTTGCCCGCGAAGCAGCCGCCATTTATGGCGTAGAACTGAAATCGCTCAGCTTCCCGCTTCCTTCTCCCATACCCACCGCCAAGCCGTTCCCTGTGAAGATTGAGGCCGAAGATGGTTGCGGTCGATTCACGGCTCGCGTCTTGCGTGGGATCACGATCTGTGAGTCCCAGGACTGGTTTCCGGGGGCAGAAGTTGCAACATATTTTGAGCTCCTCGAGCAGAAGAGGATTTCCAACGCCGTCGACGCCACCAACTTCGCGTGGCTTGCCATGGGACAGCCCACACACGTCTTCGACCTCGACAAGCTCGAGGGCGGCATCGTCGTCCGCCGTGCGCGCAAGGGCGAGCGGCTCAAGACCCTCGACAGCGTCGAGCGCGTACTAGATCCCGAGGACCTCGTCGTTGCCGACCACGCCAAGCCGGTCGGCCTGGCCGGCGTTATGGGCGGCTGGGACACGATGATCACTGCCGAGACAAAGAACGTTCTCATCGAAGCCGCCTGGTTTGAGCCCATGGCCGTGCGCCGCACCGCGCGCCGCCACGGCCTCCACACCGACGCCAGCCATCGCTTCGAGCGCGGCGCAGACTTTCATGGCGGCCCCGTTGCCTCCGCCCTGGTCGCTAAGATTCTCCTCGCCAGCGGTGGCCACATCGAAGGCGATCTGGTAGACGTGAGTGTCCCTGCCTTCGAATCCCGCACCGCCCGGCGTGAGCCCGTCACGCTCGCACTCTCTCAGGTCCATCGCATCCTCGGCCAGACCATCGACCCTGCGGGCATCAGTGCGGCCACAGTTGAAAATGTTCTCACCGCCCTCGGGTGCCAGCTTGCCGCAACGTCGACGGAATCCTGGCGCGTGACGCTGCCCAGTTGGCGTCTCGATCTCGAGCGCGAGATCGACTTGATTGAAGAAGTGGCCCGCGTCTACGGCTACAACGGCTTTGCCAACACGCTGCCTGCCTTTGGCGATGGCGTTCGCTCTGTGCCCTGGGCCGCCAGCGAATCCGCTGTTCGCACCACGCTCCTCGCCGCCGGTTTTCACGAGGCCATCGGCAGCACCTTCTGCTCCGCCGCCGAGGCCGCGCTGACTGCGCCGCAGCCCGGCCTTGTTGTCCCCCTTGGCAACCCACTCAGTGAAGAGGCCGGTGTTCTGCGTCCATCGCTGCTTCCCGGCATGCTCGCCATGGTCTCCGGAAACCTCCATCGCGACGTCGACGATGTTCACCTCTTCGAGCTCGGCACCGTCTTCTCCGGGACCACCGAAAAGGTCGAAGAGCGTCCTGCCCTTGCCTTCGGCGCCGCCGGCTCGCTCCCCGAGCAGAGCTCGCTCCATCCGGCACGCTCCATCGATTTCCACGATCTCAAGGGCGCCGTCGAGCAACTCCTCGCGCGCTTCCAGTCGCGCAGTGTTTATTTCGATCGCTTCGAGCTGGACGCCGGCCTGATGCCGCCGTGGCTCCATCCCTACCGCTCCGCGCGTGTTGTTGTCGACGGCTCCACGCTGGGCTGGTTCGGTCAACTCCATCCTCGCGAAGCCGCCGCGCGCAAGCTCAAGGAAACAGTCTTTGTCGGCGAGCTCTATCTCGATCGCCTCTACCAGCATCCGCTGCGCAAGACGGTGGCCCGAGACATCTCCCGCTTTCAACCCGTGCGCCGTGATTTTTCGCTTGTCCTCGACCAGAGCGTCACTTGGGAAAAGATCGATCAGGCGCTCGCCGCCCTGGAAATCCCCGAACTCGTCGACTGGCGCGTTTGCGAAGTCTTCCGCGATGCGCGTCTCGGCGCGAACGACTACTCGCTCCTGCTCGGCACAACCTTCCAGGCTCCCGACCGGACGCTGCGCGATGAAGAGCTGCAAGACTTCCAGGCCCGCGTGGTTGCAGCCGTTGGCGAGGCCGGTGCGCGCCTCCGCACCTGACTGTATCCCCCGCCGCATTCGGCGATATACTTGCACGAAAGCCGTCGGGCGGAGGTTGCACCATGTCCGAATTCTCCTGGGAAAGTGACGAACAGCAACAGCCGCCCGCGTCGGCGCCTGAGCCTGACCAATCCTCGGCATCTTCAACGGTCTCGCTCAGTGCGCACGATTTCACGGCGCTCGAGGAGCGCATCGTGCGCGCGGTCGAACTGGTGCGCCGCGAGCGCCAGCTTCGCGCCGAAGCCGAAGCCCGCGCGGCCAGCGCTGAGGCCCGCGTGGAGCATGCCGACTCCGAGCGGCGCGAGCAGATGGCCGCCGCCGATGATTTGAGCAAAGAGCTGGCCGCCCTGCGCGCTGAACGCAATGAAGTCCGCGAGCGGGTCGAGCGTTTGCTTTCTCAGCTCGATGCACTCGAACTCTAGAGGAGGATCATGACCGACGAAAACGGCGCACCGCTCAGCTACGTCACAGTCGAGGTCTACGACCAGGTCTATCACCTCTCCGGTCAGGATGAGGACCACATCCGCGCTCTCGCGGCGCGCGTCGACGCTAAAATGCGCGCCGTCGCTGCTCAGGGCCGCACTGCGGACTCGCTTCGCGTTGCCGTCCTCGCCGCGCTCAACCTCGCCGACGAACTCTCTCAGCTTGAGCGCTCCGATCCTGCTCGCGCCAATCCAGCGGCGGAACAGCGCCCCGACTCGCGTTTTGGCCACGCCCGCGCCGTCACTCTTCGCGGCCTGCTCGATGAAGTCCTGGAAGACGAGCGCAAAACTGGCTCGTAGTTCCACGCTTCTGCATTCGGCTCCTGTTGCCGGCTTCTCTGCGCCACCAGGCGCAACTGGAGAATCATCCATGATCGACATGTACCCTCGTCAACGATTCAATCGGAGTTCTCTGCTCCTGGCGCTGCTTGCAGCGATGTGCGCTCTTCCGCTTCCTGCGCTCTCGCAGTCAGCCTCCGGTGTGGTCGACATCGTCAAGCCCGATTCTCCAAAACAAGAGGCTCCGGCAGCGCCCCAACAGGGACAAGCGCCGGGTTCAGTCGCGGCCGCCAACGCACCCAAGAATGCCGAACCCACTGACCCCAAAGCGCGCAAGACGTTTGCGGATGCAATCGCCTGGGAGAAGCTACGTGCCTACCACGAAGCGCTCGAGGAGTTTCGTAAGGCCAACAAGCAGGATGGTGGCCACTGCTGGGAATGTCTGCGCCGCGCTTACAGCCTGGCTATCAAGCTTGATGCGTACAAGGATACGGTTGACATCGCGCGCGACATCGTCCCAACGGCGCAGAGCGATAAAGAAAAGGCGCAAGCACATTTTCTCCTCGCCATGGCGCTGCAAACTGAGGGCGTCATGGACAAGAAACAGCCGTTGTTCAATGAGAGTAGCTCTGAATTCAAGACCTGCCTCGATCTCGATCCAAAACTCAGCCGCGCTCGTTTTCACTGGGGCGTCACTCTCGCTCATCTCAACCAGGATGACGCCGCGCGAGCACAGTTCAGCGCATTCCTCGATCAGGACCGCAACAACCCCTCGTTTCATGAGCGTGCCGAGCGCTTCATCGATCGCATCGAGCTGGCGCGGGCGACCATGGCGCCGCCGTTCACGGCCACGACCCTGGATGGCCGCGAGATATCGATGGACAGCCTGGCGGGCAAGGTCGTGCTGATCGATTTCTGGGCCACCTGGTGCGGTCCATGCCGGGAGGCTCTGCCGCACATAAAGAAGATTGCCCAGAAATTCGACGGCCAGCCGCTGGTGGTGCTCAGCATCAGCCTTGATTCGGACGACGCCAAGTGGAAGGACTTCGTCGAAAAGAACGGCATGACCTGGCTGCAGGTCCGCGATGGCGGCTTCAACGGCAGAGTCGCCACCAAGTTCGGCGTCAATGCCATTCCCGCCACCTTCAGCATCGATGCGGATGGAGTGCTTGAAGACCAGCACGTGGGCGATGCGGACATCGAGGGCAAGCTCAAAAAGCTGGTTGCGCGCGCAGCCGAGGCGCCCACGCACGCGTCTACTCCTACGCTCCAGACCAGAGACTCCGGCCCGCCGGCTGCACAGCCCTAGCCTGCTTCGTGTTTCGTTCTCCGGAGATAGAGTCGGGCGCAGTTTTGGTGATTGCATGCGACGGACCACGAGTTGGTTTGCCTGTTTTTGCGTCCTGCTTTCCAACGTCGCGCTCTCCGACGCGCAGAGTCCGGCGCCACCCTCGCCGGCCGGTTCCGCTGCGCTCAACTACAGCCCCACGGATTCTAATGCGAAGAAGAGCTTCGACGACGCGTTGAAGCTTCTAGAGAAAGGCCGTGCGGCCTCGGCGCTGGATGGGTTTCGCAAAGCCGATCGGCTGGACGGCGGCCACTGCTTCATGTGCGAGCTCGAGGGTTGGGACGCAGCCATGCAAGCGGCGGAGTTCAATATGGCGCAGGACCAGGCAACGGCGATGCTGAACAATGTGACGCTGCCGGCCATGAAGGCGCAGGCGGAGTTCATGCTCGGCAAAGCCACCCTCTCTCTGGGCATTCTGGTCGATGGCGATAGCCAGTTTGAGCAGGCGGATGCCGCGTTTCAAGCAGCCCTGCAGCTCAGGCCCAATTATCTCGACTGCATCTACGAGGACGGAACGGCACTGGCGTATCTCAAGCACGATGACCAGGCAATTGCGCGTTTCCAGTTGTATCTCAAACTCGCCGGACCGAGCGATCTGAACTACGCGCGCGTTCAGCGGCTCATCGAGCGGCCCGATCTGGCTCGCTCGCGCCTTGCGCCGAATTTCCGTGTCACCACGCTGGACGGCAAGACCATCACTCTGGAGAGCCTGACGGGGAAGGTGGTGCTCATCGACTTTTGGGCCACATGGTGCCCGCCTTGCCGCAGAGCCCTGCCGCACCTTCAGAAGATTGCCCAGGAATTCGCGCGCCAGCCATTCGTGATGCTCAGCATCAGCCTCGATCCGGATGAAGCCGGGTGGAAGGCGTACACGGCGAGAAACCATATGACCTGGCCGCAGTATCGCGATGGCAGATTCGATGGCGCCCTTGCCACGCTGTTTGCGGTCCGGGGCATTCCATACACAATCATCATCGATGCGAATGGCGGTTTGGCATATCAGTATTTAGGGAGCGAGGATATCAATGGCGAGCATCTAAGCAATGAGGAAGTCGAGGGCAAGCTCAGAGAGCTGGTTGCGCGAGCGGCGGAAGCCTCCACGCACACGTCTGCGCCAACCCATTGAATCAGAGACTCGGGTACAACGCCTGCACAGTCCTGGGACTTCGATCGCTCAGTTTGTAACGGTGCGAGTACTACATTCCTGCGGAGTGCGCAAGGGCAAAGACCCACCAACGTGCTTGCCTGTTCTTATCTGGTTCGCCCACTTCCCGGAATATTGAGCGCGTCAAAGTAACATATCCCGCCCTACTCGCACAAGACTTGCAATTAATAGCGCCGACCCATACTATCCGCAATAGAAACCGGCCTGCAAAGCAGGTGGGTGGTCAACGCAGGTTGAACCAACATTCAATGAACAGGGGCTCGACTCGACAATCGGTTCCGTGTGCCGTGTCCGCCAGTCCGGAATGCCTAACGAACCGCGGAGAGCTCCACCGTCTTAGGACGGGTTCACCTGCGCATTGCTCACGGCCCAGTGGGTCGGCTTCTACCTTTCGCATGCCGTGATGCACTATGCTTGCTCACGTGCATCCTGTCCTCTTTCAAATTGGAGCTTTGCTCGTACCCTCCTACGGCGCATGCGCTGCGCTCGGGGTTTTGGCTGCGCTCTTTCTAGCTCAAAGCACTGCGCGCATCGCTCGCGTCAATGCCGCACACGTCTGGAGCCTCTCGATACTTTCTCTTTTCGCCGCGCTTCTTGTTCAGCGTCTGTTGCTCGTACTCTTCAACTGGCGTGACCTCGAGCGCCATCCTCGCTGGCTGCTCGCTCTCTCCATGATTCACCATCCGCTGCTCGCCTCGGCCGGCGTGCTTGCCGCGCTTGTCGCCGCCTTTGTGTACGGGCGCATCAGGCACATGCCCCTCGCTGCCACGGCAGACGCGCTCGCCGCTCCACTTGCTCTCGGACTCGCCTTTGAGCAGGTCGGTGCGCTCCTGGCGGGGTCCGGCTACGGCACCGAGGCCTCAGTCCGCTGGGCCGTCACCTACACCGACATCTTCGCCGCGCGCTGGAGCGGCGCCCCGCTCGGCGTTCCTCTTCATCCTGTCCAGGCCTATGCTGCGCTTGCTTATTTGACGCTCGCGCTCCTTCTGCTTCTTGTTCTCCCGGTGCGCCGCCGCGCAGGCGACGTCGCCGGCATCTTCCTTCTCGGCGCAGGCTTTTCCATCTTTCTCACCGAGCTTTGGCGCGACCAGGAGGGCCGCGGCATCTTTCTTGACGGCGCGCTCGATGGCCCGCAGCTCGCCGCCATCGTCTTCGTGCTCATCGGCGCGGCAATCCTCCTTGAGCGCAAAACGGCAAAGCAATCCATCGAGGCCGCGCATGGCTGAGCAGCCCCCGGAGCTGAACAAGGAGTTCGTCGTCCCGGCCGCAGCCGCGGGCCAGCGCCTCGACAAGTTCCTGGTTGAGCACCTCTCTGCTCATTTCGCTCTTCCGCAACCCGGCGAACCCGCCCCCGCCGTCAGCCGGTCGCGCATCCAGCTTCTCATCGATCAGGGCGGCGTCCTCGTCAACGGCCGTGCAGAGAAGGCGTCGTTCAAACTTCGTGGCGGCGAATCCATCCGCATCAGCGGCGAGCCTCATCCCGCGCCCCTCAAAGCCATTCCCGAAGACATTCCTCTCGACGTTCTCTATGAAGACGCCGACCTGGCTGTCATCAACAAGCCTGCCGGCATGATGGTCCACGCCGGCTCCGGCCAAACAGCGGACGCGCGCAGCCAGGGTACCCTCGTCAACGCGCTGCTCCATCGCTTCAGCAAGCTCTCCGCGACAGGCGGCGACCTGCGGCCCGGAATCGTTCACCGTCTCGACAAGGACACCAGCGGCCTCATCATCGTCGCCAAGAACGATCGCGCCCACGCGGCGCTCGGGGCAATGTTCGCCTCGCGCGAGGTGCGCAAAACCTACATTGCGCTTGTGCAGGACGACCTCCCGCGCGAAAAGGGAACCATCAACTCCGCTATCGCACGCGACCCCCTTCATCGCACGCGCATGACCACCAAGCCCGTGGACAACGCGCGCTCCGCTGTCAGCCACTGGGAGGTCGTCCGCCGCCTCAACACCCGCTTTGGCCGCTTCACTCTCGTCCGCGTCCGCATCGAGACCGGCCGCACTCACCAGATTCGCGTGCACATGGCGTCGATCGGCCACCCTGTCGTGGGAGACACGCTTTACGGCGGCGCTGGCCAGCTCACGGATCAGGTCGCCGCTCAATCCGCCTCTTCCCGCGCCGCTCGCCGTAAGCTCGCACCGGAGCGCCTCCTGCTCGGCCGCAACTTCCTCCATGCAGCCCATCTCGAGTTTCCCCATCCCCGCACGCATAAGCTCATCACCCTCGAAGCGCCTCTCCCGCCGGAACTCGAGTCGTATCTCGCCCGCCTTGAATCACCCGGCCCTTCATTGCCGCCGGAAAGGCGTACAGGAGCCCCCGATCGATCTGTCTCCCCTGCTGAGGCTGAAGCCGCAGCCGAGGTGCAGGTAGAAGCAGGGGCTAAGCAGCGCAAAGATGCAGGGGCACCCAAGGCAGGGCCGGCCCGCAACAACGTCCCCAGGCGATGATGCGCCGCATTGATCGGTGCTCGAATAGGAACGTTACATGCACGCACTCGAGCGCTACAATTGAGCTATGGATGCGGTCCTACGCAAGTACATGAGCTTCGGGGAGATGAAGGCCGACGAGTATCGGTACTGGCAAGGCAGACCCGTGCATGAGCGAATGGACGCAGTCGAGGAGATGATCCAAGCCGCCTACGAGCTTAAGGGTTGGGAGATCGAGCCAGATGTACCAAGACTACAAAGACCTTTTGTCCGCCTTTCATGCCCATGGCGTTAGATACCTCATCGTTGGTGGGTATGCGGTGATTTACCACTCGCAGCCTCGCTTTACGAAGGACATTGACATCTTCATAAAAGCAGACTCTGCAAACGCGCAAGCGACTTTTGCTGCGCTCGCCACATTCGGCGCACAGCTTCAAGGGATTCGACCGGAAGACTTTGCCGAGCCTGGCACCTTTTTTCGTTTTGGACACGATCCACACGGGTTTGACATTCTTCCAAGTATTCCCGGCGTCGACTTTGAGGCAGCCTGGCATAGACGAGTTGAGGGCGCAATCGACCCGAAGACCGGCCTTAAGGCGTATTTCATCTCCGCGCCTGATCTGATCGCGGCCAAAATTGCTGCGGGGAGGCCGCAAGATATTGCCGATGCGGAGGCAATTCGAAAAGCGTTGGAAGCGCAAACGCGCACGGGCGATTGATAGAATGAGAAAGATATGAACCGAAGCGTTCCCGTTCTTGTGTCCCTCGGCCTCTTCGCCGTTTCCGCCTTGCATGGTCAGCAGCCCGCCGCGTCCACACCGCAGGCCGCGCAGACGCCCGCCGCGCACGCCCCCGCCTCGCAGGCTGATCAGCAGGGCGATCAAAGCGCTCCAACCGTCCTTCATATCGGCGCCAACGAGGTCAATCTCATCTTCACCGTGACCGACAAGCACGGCCACTACATCTCCAATCTGCAGCAGAGCGACTTTGCCCTGCTCGACGACCAGAAAGCGCCGGCCAAAATCAACTACTTCCGCCAGCAGATCAATCTGCCCCTGCGGGTCGGCATCGTCATCGACGCCAGCACCTCTATCCGTTCGCGCTTCCAGTTCGAGCAGCAGTCCGCCATCGAATTCCTCCTCGAGATCCTCAAGGCCAAGAGCGATCGCGCCTTCGTCATGGGCTTCGACGTGACCCCTACCGTCACCCAGGACTGGACCAACAACATCGACGGCCTTGAGAACGGCATCAATCGACTGCGCCCCGGCGGCGGCACCGCGCTTTACGACGCCGTCTACACCGCCTGCCGCGACAAGCTGCTCGACTCCTCACGCGATCGCGAACCCGTCCGCAAAGCCATCGTTCTACTCTCCGACGGGGACGACAACCAGTCGCGCGTCCACCCCGACGAGGCCATCAAAGAGTGCGAGCGCGCCGAAACCATCATCTTCGCCATCAGCACCAACTGGACCCCCAGCCGCGGCAAAGGCGACAAGGCCCTCCAGGATCTCTCCGAAGCCACCGGCGGCGCCGTTTTCTTCCCACCCAGCGTCGAAGAGATGTCCCAGAGCTTCAAGCAGATCGAAGAGGAACTTCGAAGCCAGTACGCTCTCAACTACACCCCCGCCGACTTCAAAACGGACGGCTCGTTCCGCACCATCTACCTCTTTTGCAACGATCGCCGCTACGCCGTGCGTGCCAAGAAGGGCTACTTCGCCCCGCGGCAATAGCGGCGGCTGCGACTGGGTCCCGGCCAAACCGATATTGCGCCTCCATATTTTCTTTTTCACTTCTTCACTGTTTCACTCCTTAACTCCTTCGTTGCTGGCGCGATCTTCATTGTCCCCTTTTGGCACATTCTTCCTTCGGTCCCGGCCAAATTGATCCAACACTGGATTCTCTCGCCTCATTTCTCATCGATTCCCGCCATTCCGCGATGAAATGAAGAGAAGGTGCTCCGAGAGTTCTCCCATCTGCGCTGCCCGGTTCGGTTTAATCCAATGTTGCATCGCAGAAACAAAGCTCTCGGATCGCTCCACACCGCGGGAAGGACTGTGCGGACTGGGGGAAATCGGTGATCCGGCAGGCAATATCGTGCGACATTTGCGGCAGTGAAAAACGACAAACCAACCACTGGTTCGTAGCCTACGACCAGGGGGGAGAGCTGCGGGTCGCCGGCTGGAGCTCGCGCAATCGCCTGCGTCCCGGCTCCAAGCACCTCTGCGGTCAAACCTGCCTCCACAAACTCGTCGATGAGTTCATGGCCAAGGCCATCTCGGGCCGCCCTCAGGCTGTTGCTGACGAGCTCGACCTCCCCGAGCGCGTTGCCGATCGCACGGACGGCCGGGCGTTAGACCGCTCCAATGATTTCCGGCCGGCACGCGTTCCAGACCGCAACCCCGGACGGGACGTTGACTCCGACGGCTACGTAGCCGCCGGCCCCATCCATGAAGATGGCGAGTCGTCCGCGCGCCTCATCAAGCCCGTATCGCCTGCCGCTTCCGCCACTCCGCGGCCCCTGCCGTTTCGCGCCCACCCCGAGCTTGTCCCCTCGCCTGGCCGTCCGCAGGCTTCGCCGGAGTCCTCGCTGCCCAGCCCGCATCCAGCCCCGTATCCAGGTCCGCTTCCCGGCCCGCGTCCGGATCCGCTTGGGGGCCCCGCTGCGGCTGCGGACTCCGCGCCGCGCTTCTCGTCGCGCCAGTGGCGCGCGGAGGCCTGGAACCGCGAGCGCAATCGCGAACTGCGCAACGGGAATGCGGACCTCACCATCCGCCGCCGCGCCGGTTCCTAAGGCCGCCGCTCCGCTCCTGCTAGCTTGCCGTTGCCGGGCCCGCCCCGCCCTCCAGCATCGCCAACAGTCCTGCTTCGTCAATCACCGGGACCTCCAGCGCCTGCGCCTTATCGAGCTTCGATCCGGCTTCTTCGCCCGCCACTACGAAGCTGGTCTTCTTGCTCACTGAACCCGCCGTCTTCCCGCCGGCATCCTCAATTCGCTTCTTGGCCTCTTCCCGGCTCAGCGTCGGCAGGGTCCCGGTCAGCACAAACGTCAGGCCCGCCAGCTTATCCGCCCGCTGCTTCTTTTCCGCGGTCATCTCCACGCCCGCCGCCTTCAGCGCCTGAACCAGCTCCTGGTTCGCCTCCTGCCCAAAGAACTCCAGAATCGCCTGCGAAATCCGCGGCCCCACCTCTTCCACGCGCTCCAGATCCTCGGCACTTGCGGCCATCAGCGCGTCCATGCTGCCGAACTCCTGTGCCAGCAGCTCTGCGGTCCGCTCCCCCACAAATCGGATTCCAAGCCCCATCAGCACCCGCGCCAGCCCTGCCTTCCGCGACCGGTCAATCTCTTCCAGCAGTGTCCGCGCGGACTTCTCCGCAAACCGATCCAACACGACAAGCTGCTCCTCCGTGAGCTTGTACAGGTCCGCCACCCCCTGCACCAGCCCTCGATCCAGCAGTTGCGCCACCACGGCATCGCCCAGCCCCTCAATGTTCATCACCGACCGCCGTCCGAAATGCAACAGGCTTTCACGCAGCTTGGCCGGGCAGTTCGCATTCACGCACCGCCAGTCCACTTCGCCCTCGGCTCGCACCACCTCGCTCCCGCACTCCGGGCACTCCTTTGGAAACACAAACTCCGTCGTTCCGCGAGGGTGCTCGGGGTCTTCAATCACCTCCACCACCTTCGGAATCACATCCCCGCCGCGTTCCACCTTCACCCAGTCGCCGATCTTCAGGCCCAGACCGGCGATGAAGTCGGCATTGTGCAGCGTCGCCCGGCTCACAGTCGTCCCGCCAATGAAAACCGGCGCCAGTTCCGCTACCGGCGTCAGCTTGCCCGTCCGCCCCACCTGCACCGTAATCGAATTCACCTTTGTCACTCCCGCGCGGGCCGTGAACTTGTAGGCGATGCCCCACCGCGGCGCACGCCCTGTATACCCCAGCCGTTGCTGCGTCGCCTGCGAGTCCACCTTCAGCACCACGCCGTCAATCTCATACCCCAGCGTCGCCCTGCGCGCCTCGGCGTCCTCGATGAACGCTGTCATCTCCTCCACCGTCTTCACCAGCTTGCGGTTCCGGTTCACGCGAAATCCCAGCCCCGCCAGCGTCTCCAGCGTCGCCCACTGCCCCTGCGGCCAGTACTCCCCCTCCACCAGCAGAAAATACGCATACAAATCCAGCCGGCGGCGCGCCACAATCTTCGCGTCCAGTGTTCTCAGGGTTCCCGCTGCGGCATTCCGCGGATTCACCGCCGGAGCCAATCCCTCCGCCTCACGCTCCTCGTTCATCCGCGCAAAAGCGGCCAGCGGCATCACCGCCTCGCCTCTCACCTCAAATGCTTGCGGCAGTCCCGCTTTCTTCAGCGCCTCCGCACTCACCGTGAGCGGCACGCTCTTAATGGTCCGAATGTTTCCGGTCACATCCTCGCCCGTCTGCCCATCTCCGCGTGTAATCGCTCGTTCCAGCCGCGCCCCTCCGCCATCCGCAGGGCCGAAATGAAGCGCCACGCTCAGCCCATCGAGCTTCAGCTCGGCCACATACTCCACGGGCAGTGACCCCGCCAGCTCCCGCACACGCTTGTCCCACGCTGCCAGCTCTTCCGCGTTGTATGCGTTGTCCAGGCTCAGCATCGGCCTTGAGTGCCGCACCTTCCCGAACCCCTCGGCCGGTTTCCCTCCAACGCGCTGCGTTGGTGAATCCGCCGTGACCAGTTCAGGGAATTTGGCCTCGATCCGCTTCAGTTCGTTCATCAGCGCGTCGTACTCGGCGTCGGAGATCGCCGGCGCATCCAACACGTAGTACAAATGCTCATGCCGGCGCAGCTCTGCCCGCAGCCACTCCACTCGTGCTGCCGCCTCGTTTCGCCCCTTCATGTCTTCGCTCATGCGCTCGATCGCTTCGCTCCTGCGCTGAATTATAGGAGAGCCCCTGCCAACCCCACGATTTCCCAACACCGACGATTCCCTTTCCCTCATCTCCCGCGCCTGGCCCGTGCCCATTTTCCATGCGCGCCCCCGCCCCTGCTCGCGATACGATTCCCCTATGGAGCCCGTCACCCACTTCCTCACCGGCGCATGCATCGGCCGCGCCGGCCTCAACCGCACCACTGCGTACTGCACCCTCGCCACAGTCCTCGCCGCCGAGGCTCCCGACATCGACCTCCTCTGGTCCTTCGACGGCCCTATCGAGAGCTTCAAGCATCATCGCGGCATCACCCACACGCTCATCGGCGCACCCTTCATGGCCGCCGCAGTCGTCGGCATTGTCGCTCTGGTCCACCTCTATGCCGAACGCCGCCGCCAGCGCACTCTCGCACGGCTGGCTCTTCCGCCCGGCGCACCCATCCCCCCGCGTCTCCAGCCCCAAAAGATCCGGTGGGCATGGCTTTACTTTGCTGCCTTCCTCGCCACCCTCAGCCATCTGCTCCTCGACTGGACCAACAACTACGGCGTCCGCCCGTTCTTCCCGTTCAACACTCGCTGGTACGCCGGTAGCTTCGTCTTCATTGCCGACCCCATCCTTTGGGCTCTCCTCCTCGCCGCCGTCCTCATCCCATGGATTCTCGGCCTTGCCGACAGCGAGATCGGCGCTCGCCGCACCCCCTTCCGCGGCCGCTCCTGGGCCATCTTCGCCCTTTGCGGCATGGTCCTCCTCTGGGCGCTTCGACTCTCCCAGCAACTCCAGGCCCGCGCCCTGCTTGATAACGTCCAGGTCACCGCCCAACCCGCCACGCGCATCGCCCTCGAGCCCTACCCTTTCAGCCCTTTCCGCTGGCATGCCGTTCTCGAAACCCCCTCTGCCTTCCAGACCGCCGAGATCGACACCCGCACTGGACAGATCGCCTCTGATCCTGCCACCGACGCCTTCTTCAAGCCCCCCTCCACCCCGTCCGTCGAAGCAGCAAAGCAGACCGAGCTCGGCCGCGTCTACCTCGACTGGTCCTCCTGGCCGGTCGTCCGCGATCTCGGCCCCCAGCCCATTCCCTACCTCGATGCGCCCCAACTCCCCACGGGCCGCGCCTGGACAACCGTTGAATTCAGCGACCTCCGCTTCGCCTACTCCTTCCTCCCCAACTCAAGCGCCGTTCCCCGCAACCCTCTCGGCGCGGAAATCTACATCGTCGACGGACGCGAAGACGCCGGTTCCTCCATGAACGGTCGCCCCCAGCGCTAGTTTTTCCTCTGCCCCTAACGGCTGGCTATCAACCACTGACCAGTCATGTCTGGCCCATCTTCACTTCTTCACTCCTTCACCGCCTTTGTTCACTTCTTCACCGTTTTTATTCACATCACCAAACTTTCCCATTGACCCCCGCCCCTCCAAACCCCAGAATGAAAGAACGCGGATCGCGCGAACAGCTTTCCCTATCCACTCCTCCTGAGGTATCAATGGCCGCCTATCTCTTTCTGCTCTTCGCCGTCCTCACCCGTGTCGTGCCCCATCCAGACTGGTTGAACTTCACCGCCGTCGGCGCCATGCTCATCTACTTCGGAGCGCGCCGGCCCTGGCGCGAAGTCGTTGCCCCGCTGGCGGCTCTCATCGTGGTCGACTTCTGCCTGACTACCTTCGTTTACCACTACGCCTTCCACCCCGAGGCCTACCTGCTCACCTGGGCCTGGTACGCCATGGCCTTTGCGCTCGGACGCATCCTTCTCAGCGCCCGCACCAGCGTTCTCCGCGTCGCAGCCAGCGCGTTGCTCGGCCCCACGTCGTTCTTTGTCCTCTCCAACTTCGCGGTCTGGGCCGCAGGCACCATGTATGCCCGCACCCTTGACGGCCTCGTCACCTGCTATGTCGCGGGCCTGCTCTTCTACCGCAACGACCTGGTCTCCACCGGCCTCTTCCTCGCCCTTGCCTTCGGCGTCCCGGTGCTGGTGCGCCGCAGCCTCGAAGCCCGCAACCCTGAGCCCGTGCCCGTTTCGGTCTCCAGCAAGAACTCCCGCGCCTAGGCGAAGTACACGCATCCCACTTGCACCAAACGAATGAATGCCCCAAGTCCGAGGGTTCCGGACTTGGGGCATTCAGTTTTTGGATTCGTGCGGTTCGGGAGGGTGGCAACACGTCGTTGCCCGCCCCATCCTTGTGACCTTACTTTGTGGGAGCCAGATGGCCCGATTCGCGGGCAAATCGCAGCGCATCGAGAGCTGCACCACGAGCGCCTGCCGTGTCGCCATTGGGCATCACATGGATGGGGATGTCCGCTTGCTCCTCTCGCTGAACACCCATTCCGATGCGAATCTCATGGATGAACCAGCTCTGGAATTCCGGGCCGGTCTCCACTACGCCGCCGCCCACGATCAGTGCGTCGGGGTCGAAAGTGTTCACCATCTGATCAAAAAACAACCCAAGCGCCCGCGCTTCGACCCGAAAGATCTCCCGGCACATCGGGTCGCCCTTTTCCGCCATGCCGCGTACGCGATAGGCAGCCTTGTGGGGGTCTTCGATCTTGCCCAGCTCATGATCGGGATACTTCCTGAGGAAGTGCGGCAGCAGATGCCTGCGAATGGAGGTGAGAGAACAAAGTGCTTCCAGGTCTCCCATGCGACCGCAATTGCATTCCGGCTTCAGTCCTTCGGTGCCGGGGATCATCTGATACGGAATAAGGACATGGCCCAGCTCTCCTCCGAACCCCTTGCGGCCCTTGATCACAGAGCCATCCATGATGATTCCGCCTCCATGACCAGTGCCAACCACGCACGAAATCGAGGTGGTCCCGCTGCTGGTGCCAAACAGAGCAAAATGGCCCCAGAGGGCAGCGGCGTTTGCGTCGTTCAGGTAGACCACTGGCTTACCCAAAACCCTGGAAAGATTGCCGCACATATCGAAGCTGGCCCAATCGGCATGAACAAAATTCGTAGAGCCCTTAGCGCTGAGCACACCCGTCGCGCTGGCGGGGCCCGGTGTGTCAAGGCCTACAACGGCAACATCCGCAAGGGAGACTCCCGCCTTCTCCACTGCCAGTTTGAGGCCATCCGCAATCTGATTCAGACAGATTGCCGGCCCCTCTGTTGAGCGGGCTGGATGCTCACACAGGCCTTCAATGAGAAACTCTTCGCGATCGTTCAACAACGTATAGTTAACGGCGGTTCCACCAAGATCCACACCAGCGACAAGCATCCTTTTCCCTCACTTTGAATTCATTCCAACTGATCGATAAGCTTCGCGGGCCATCTAAACTTGTTCACCTTTCAACGCATTTGCCACGGCAACCGGGGACTCAAACAACACCATTCCGCCCCGCGCTACCTATGCGTTTGGGCAATGCTCAGCCGTTGATTTCTCGGACCAAGTATTCTCCCATATCGAATTCAGGTCTGGCTATGAATCAGCCCACACAAATCCATCAGAACCCGTGGAACTTCTACTTGGCCAACGTTCCCGCGCGCCGTCTCTTCCACCACCACCAGGCGAAGCCCACCCCCGCGAGCAGCATGGCTCCGCCCACGAGAGTGAGAGCGTGATGCGCCACCAGGTCGACCGCGCCCGGACCCAGCTTGAGCACCAGGGCCGACAGAACCAGCCAGCGCACCATCCTGCCCGCAAACACCGCCAGCAGAAACGCCGGGACGCGCATCTCGAAGACGCCCGCGGCGAAGACAAACGCCTTCCACGGTGTCGGCGGCGGTAGCATCGAAGGGATCATCATGGCCAGGAACTCCTGCCGCTCAAACCGCGTGCGCATCGCCTCAAACCGCTCCCGGTTCACGCGCTTCAGCAGGAAGAGCTCTCCGCCCGCGCGGCCCAGCCCGTAAGGGAGCAGCCCGCCAATCGCCGACCCGACCGCGGCCATCAGACAGTAGAGCCAGAAATGTCCTTTGTCGTTCCAGACGTAGAGAGCGAGAATGGCATCCATTGGCACCGGAATCGACGAGGAGTCGAGCAGCGCCACCGCGCCAACTCCCCAGAAGCCGAGTTTCAACAGGGCCGGAAGCACCACCAGCTTCCATTTCGCCATCATCCGAGCCACAAACGCCTTCAAACAGTCTCCCCTTCCAGCTCATAATCCGTCTTTCATTGTACGGGGCGTCTGTTAAGCGCAGCTTCGTCCGGAATGAGAGAATGGAAAGAAAGGATGATCACAGCGCGGACACGATTCGGGCTGGGGCCCAAGCCGCTCTTCACCCACGGATGTCTACCACCGAGACCCCAAACGATTTGAAGGAACCGGGCCAACCGGAGGCCGCCCCGCCTCCCACGGCCAATGGGGTTGCCCCTCCGCCACTGGGCAATTCCCGCTGGCTCGACTACGATTCCCACGAACTCCTGGAGATGATCAGCGAGCTCGAGGATGAGCGCCGGTGGGCACGCCTTCGCGAGGGGATTCTCTGGGCCGTTCTCCTGCACATCCTGCTGCTTTCGGCTGTCACCTGGATCCCGAAGTACGTCTTCAAAGTTCCACAGGTGATCGATCCAATCGATGCCCTTAAGAATCGCAAAGACCTGAACTACCTCGATGTGCCGCCGGATGCTCTACGCGCGCTTCAACCCAAGCCGGTCATCAAGCCGCTTCCGCCGAAGCAGCAGCAGGTCGACAAGAAGACCCTCGAAGCTCTCAACAAACCCACTCCCCCAACCCCCCCTGCTCCGGCAATGGAGACCACCACCCCTGCGCCCACTCAAACCCCCCCCCCCACCCCCCCACCCGCGCAACAGTCCC
>CAYWSR010000070.1:19631-20116 GCA_964460385.1 uncultured Occallatibacter sp.
CGCGGCAACGCCCAGGCCCAACTTCGCCATGGGTTCACAGAATCCTGCCGACCAGCTTCGCGATGCAATGAGGGGTTCACACTCTCCAGGAACCGGCCAGCAAAACATCGGCGGAGGCGGATTGCGCATGCATCCGGGCGCCGGTTCGGGCGGCGTGGAAGTTCTCTCCGATACGCAGGGAGTGGATTTCAGCGCGTGGCTCCAGTACTGGCACCGCGAAACAATGAGAACCTGGGATCCGCTTATTCCCGACGAGGTCAATCCTCCCATTCTGAAGTCGGGCATGGTGGCTATCCGCTTCAAGGTCCTGCCCAATGGCCGCCTGATGGACGGTAGTCTGACTTTGGACGGGCGCTCGGGCGATACCGCGCTTGACCGCGCCGCCTGGGGCGCGCTTACTGGCTCGAACTACCCTCCGCTGCCCAAGGAGTTCCACGGCAAATATCTCGAGATACGGGCGTACTTCATGTACAACATGGAGCCCG
>CAYWSR010000071.1:0-8997 GCA_964460385.1 uncultured Occallatibacter sp.
GCCCTTCGGCGAGTGGTACCAGCGCAATCCCGCCGCCGATAGCCGAGTCCTCGATCTGCAGTTGCGCGACAACTGCTTTGCGGCCGCTGGTGGCATCGATGCTGTCTTCCAACTGGCTGCCGACATGGGCGGCATGGGCTTCATCGAAAACAACAAAGCGCTCTGCATGCTCAGCGTGCTCACCAACACCCACATGCTCATCGCCGCCCGCGAGTCCGGCGTCAAGCGCTTCTTCTACTCCTCGTCCGCCTGCGTCTACAACGGCGACAAGCAGAAAGACGAAAACGTCATCCCTTTGAAGGAACAAGATGCCTATCCCGCGCTTCCCGAAGACGGTTACGGCTGGGAAAAGCTCTTCAGCGAGCGCATGTGCCGCCACTTCCACGAGGATTACGGCATGGAGACGCGCGTCGCCCGGTTCCACAATGTCTACGGGCCCCTCGGCACCTGGACCGGCGGCCGCGAAAAAGCCCCTGCTGCCATCATCCGTAAGGTCCTCGAAGCCCGTCACTCCGGCAAGCACGAAATCGAAATCTGGGGCGATGGCCACCAGACCCGCAGCTTCATGTACGTCGACGATTGCACCAGGGGCATCGTCGACATCTTTCATAGCGACATCCTCGAGCCCATCAACCTTGGCTCCAGCGAATTGGTCACCATCAATCAGCTCGTCGACATAGCGGAAGAGATCGCCGGCGTCAAGCTGCGCCGCACTTACAACCTCAAGGCTCCCAAGGGCGTGAACGGCCGCAACAGCGACAACACGCTCATCCGCAAGTATCTCAACTGGGAGCCCTCCATCCGTCTGCGCGACGGAATGGAGAAGACCATGGCCTGGATCGAGCAACAGATGCTCGCCGGCGTGGCATCGAAGTAGGCAGTTTTCGAGGCGCGGCGCAGACCATCCTCGCTCCGCGCTGTTTTGAATCGTCCCGCTGGAGGAAGTGCGGTTCGGCTCTTCTTAGAGCAACAATTTGCTAGGAAAAACTGCAGAGCACTTTGGCTGATACGGATGCAATGTGGTCAAAATAGAACGGAAAAACCCAGCAATCTGGATTAAATTGCCACTACTGTTATCAATTCTGTTGGCATTTGAATAGCAAACCAAGATCCGTGAGGAGCGAACCGATTTGAGCGCCAAAGTCCGCTTTCAGCAGATCCTGGGAATCCCCTTTCTGGTCGGTACAGCTGACGACGCGATCGACCAGATCTCCGGCAACGGAGGAATGGTCGTCGTTCCCGCCGCTCCTGCCCTCAAGAACCTCGCCCACGACAAGCGCTACCGGGACGCGCTCCTCGGCGCAGACTTCGCCATCGCCGACAGCGCCTTCATGGTTATCCTCTGGAACCTGATTCAGCACGACAACATCCCCAAGCTCTCCGGCCTCCGCTATCTCCGCGCCCTCATCGATCGCGACCAGTTTCGCCGTTCCGGCGCCAGCTTCTGGGTGATGCCCAACCCCAACGCCGCTCGCCGTAACCTAGCCTGGCTTCGCGAAAACGGCATGTTCGTCACCGACGACGACGTCTATCTCGCTCCCATCTACCCCCCCACCATCGAGGACCGCGAACTCCTCAGCCGGCTCGACGAGCGCCGCCCCGCCCACGTCGTTCTCGGCCTCGGCGGCGGCGCGCAGGAACGCCTCGGCCTCTACCTCAAGCAGAACCTTTCCTATTGCCCCGCCATTCACTGCATCGGCGCTGCCATCGCCTTCCTCTCTGGCGACCAGGTTCACATCCCTGTGTGGGTCGACCACGCCGGCCTCGGATGGCTCTGGCGCAGCCTCTCCGCGCCCTCCGTCTACGGCCCCCGTTACTGGGATGCGCGCCACCTCGCCCCCCTCATCATCCGCTTCCGCGACCGGCTTCCCAGCCTCGCTTCCTGAACTCTTGGGTGCCCCATCCTCTCGCAGTCTCACTGCGAATGGGGGGGAAACCACAACGCTGTCCCGTGCTCGCGTGAACGGGCCAAATTTCGTCTTTCCGCCCGGGTCTTAACCCATCCCGCGCCTCTGCAACATACGTGTTGTTCCCCAAACCGCGCCCAATCAGGCAAAATGGTGTACGACATGAGCATCCAATTCGCAATTCCGCCGATTCTTCGCGCCGCTGTCGACCACGCGGCCGCCGACTGGCAATCCAACGGCAAAATCGACCGCTTCTGGCAGATGGATCCCTCTTTGTGGACCCGCGATGGGGAAGAGAAATGGATGGGCTGGCTCGACATCGTCGACCGCCAGCAAAAGGACATCGGCACCTTCGCCGCGCTCGCCGGCGAGATCAAGTCCGCCGACTTTCAAACCGTGCTCCTCATTGGCATGGGTGGCTCCAGCCTCTGCCCCGAGGTCCTCGCCAAAACCTTCGGCCGTCTGCCCGAGTTTCCCGGGCTCCGCATCATCGACTCCACTGACCCCGTCCAGGTCTGGGAGGTCCGCAACGAGATCAACCTTCCTGACACGCTCATCGTTGATGCCTCCAAATCCGGCTCCACGCTCGAGCCCAACATCCTCAAGCAATATTTCTTCCAGCAAATGAAGGACGCCGTCGGCGACGATGCGGGCAGCCACTTCATCGCCATCACCGATCCCGGCTCCCAAATGGAGCAGATCGCCAAAGACGACAACTTCCGCTACATCTTCTACGGCGACCCCGCCATCGGAGGCCGTTACTCCGCGCTCTCCAACTTTGGCGTTGTCCCCGCTACCCTTGGCGGCCTCCACATCGGCAAACTCCTCGATGAAGCCGGCAAAGCTGCTGCGCAGGCCAAACTCGCCATCGACGCCAACCCCGCCGTCCAACTCGGCCTCCTCCTCGGCACCGCTCACAATGCCGGCCTCAACAAGATCACCTTCTTCACCTCGCCGGAGATCCGCGACTTCGGCGCCTGGCTCGAGCAGCTCATCGCCGAATCGACCGGCAAGCTCGGCAAGGGCATCACTCCCGTCGATCGCGAAGCCATCGGCCCTCCCTCGGTCTACGGTGACGACCGCATCTTTGCCTACATCAAGCTCACCGGCACTGCCGGCTCCTCACAGGACGCCGCCGTCGCCGCGCTTCAGGCCGCCGGCCACCCCGTCATCTCCATCGAAATCTCCGATCTTTACGAGCTCTTTGGCCAGATCTTCACCTGGGAGATCGCCACCGCTGTCGCCGGCTCTGTCATGGACATTAACCCATTCAACCAGCCCGACGTCGAGAGCGCCAAAATCGAAACCCGTGCCCTCACCTCCGAATACGAGAAAACCGGCACGCTCCCAACCCGCGAGCCCGTCCTCGTTGACAACGGCGTCAAGCTCTACGCAACCCCCGCCTACGCCGAAACCCTCAAGGCTGCCGCTCCCGCGCAAACACTTCCCGGCTACCTCCGCGCTCACCTCGGCCAGATTCATCCCGGCGACTACTTCGCCACGCTCGCCTTCCTGCCCATGTTTGAGGACCACGAGCGCGTCATTCAGGGCTTCCGCCACAAGGTCCGCGACAAGAAGCGCGTTGCCACCTGCCTCGGCTTCGGCCCACGCTTTCTCCACTCCACCGGCCAGGATTACAAAGGCGGTCCGAACACCGGCGTCTTCCTCCAGATCACCGCCGATCATGCCCGCGATGTCGACATCCCCGGGCAGCGCTACAGCTTCGGTGTCGTCATCGACGCGCAGGCCGCCGGCGACCTGGCCGTCCTCGAGTCCCGCGGCCGCCGCGCACTCCGCGTCCACCTCGGCGCTGACCTCACGGTCGGCCTGGATGCTCTCGCCGCCGCCTTCGACGAAGCGCTGAGTTAGGCGCTCGTTCGAAGACCAACCAATATCCATGAGGACTCAAGAATGCTGAGCAATCATTTCTGGTACGGATTCGCTATTGGCGTTGGAATCGCTTTCTTTGTGGTGCTTGTCCCGGCACTCATCAAAAAGGCACGCAAGACCGGCAAGGAATAAGGCATCGGCAGGCGTTCGCTCGCCGACGCATCCACCTGGCTCGGCAGGAGCCTGCATCCATTCGCCGCTGAACCTGAGAGAGGCAAGATGGAATCTTCAAAACCCCAAACCAGCCGCTGCCTCTTTGCCGCAATCGGCCTCTTCTTTCTTGCCCCTCTGGTTGCCGAGTTTCTCCTCGGCAACCTGCCCATCAAGATGCTCTCCGCCCTCGTCGTGCTCGCGCCCTTCTATGGCGGCGGCGCGCTGCTTATCCGCGAAACCGCCCGCCGCGCCGGCCGTGGCTGGCCCACCATTGTTCTGCTCGCACTCGCCTACGGCATTGTCGAAGAGGCCTTCACCACCCAAACTCTCTTCAACCCCAATTACATGCACCTCAACCTCCACCTCCTCGATTCCGCCTATATTCCCGTCCTCGGAATCGGCGCATGGTGGACCGTCTTTGTCCTCGCCCTCCACACTGTCTGGAGCATCTCCGTCCCCATCGCCCTCATCGAAGCCACCGTCCCCCGCCGCGCCACCACACCCTGGCTCGGCAACTGGGGTCTGGCCGTCACCGCGATGCTATTTGTGCTTGGAGCCGCCGCCAACACCGCCATCGGTTTCCATACCGATCATTTCCTCGCCTCGCCAGCCCAGTTCGCCACCTCCGCCGCCGTCGTGGTTCTCCTGGTCGCAGGCGCGTTTCTCCGTTACCAGCTAGTCGCTGCATCGGTCTCCGACCCAGCGGATCCGGCTTCCCTCGGCCCCGCGCAATCTGTTCCCAGTCCCTGGTTCTTCTTCGCCATCGCCCTCGCCGCTGGCTCCGCCATTCTGGTCGTTCCCAAGTCCTGGGGCTGGTGGGCTGCAGCCATCATCCTCGGCCTTGAACTCGGCGTCGCCGCGCTCGTTCTTGTGCTTAGCCGCCGCTCGGGGTGGCGACGCGCGCACCAGCTCGCCCTCGCCGCCGGCGCCGCTCTCAGCTACGCTTGGCACGCCTTCTTTGAGCCGCCCGTCCTTGGCGGCACAGGCCTCGACGTCCGCGCCGGCAACGCCGTATTTGCCCTCGGCGCGGTCCTGCTCATCGCCTTCGCCGCCCGTCGGCTCCGTGCAGCTCAAACCACCGCTGCGTAGCCAATTCGAGGGATCTTGATTGACGACGCCAGCGTCAATGCCGAGCGCCATCCCATACACTGAGACTGGGTAGCAGGTTCTTATTGGCGGCGAAGCCGTTCGCCCCGGCAAACCGCACCGCAGGCGCCGGAACTTTTTCCCCGGGCCCGGGTTCACACCGATGACGGCTCCGGCATTTCCTCGTCTATTCAGGAGAGTCCCCGGAGCAGCACCAGAGGAGAGACAAACTGATGAACTCTAAATATCTCAACCAGATGCTTCCCAGGACCGCGCTCCTGGCGGCTCTTGTCTTGGCTGGCATGGTCACTTTCGGCGGCCTGGCCGCAAAGGCTCAGGACGCGGCGCAGCCCGCCGCTCCGGCCTCATCTCAAGACACCGCCCAAGCCGCCCCCCAGCCCGGCCAGCGGACCGATGGTCAGGTCGAGATGGACGTCGTCCATGCCCTCGACGCGTCCCGTGCCCTTAAGAACGACATGATTACCGCCGCTACAATCCAGGGCGAGGTCACGCTCTCCGGCACCGTGTCCAGTGAGGCCTCCCGCGAACTTGCGGAGTCCATCGTCAGCCATGTCGCCGGCGTCACCGGTGTCAAGAACAACCTCAAGGTGGGCAATCCCCAGGCAGCCGCCATGGACCCGCAGTCCGCTCCCGGCTCCCAGCAGACCGCCGCCAATGAGCCGGACGACTCCATGGCGCCCCTTCCGCCCTCATCGGACGGTCCCGGCAACGTCCCCGGCCAGGCCCCGTATCCCGGCCAGGCACAGGCGCCTTCTGGTCAGGGTCAGCCGCCTTATCCGAACCAGGGTCAGCCGCCTTATCCGAATCAGGCCCAAGGCCAGCCCTATCCTGACGGCCGCCCGCAGTACGCTCCGGCCCCGCCTCGCGCCCCGCACTACGCGCAGCCAACAGGCCCAGTCACCATTCCCCAGGGAACGCTTCTGCAGCTTCGCACCTCCGAGACGCTCGATAGTAAGCACGCGAAGGACGGCACCCCGCTTCAGTTCACCGTCATTCGCGACGTTGCTGTTGGCGGTGTCCTCGCCATCCCGCGCGGGGCCACGATTCATGGCGTCGTCACCCAGGTAAAGCAGGCCGGCGACTTGGGCGGCAGTGCCGCACTTGCCCTCAAGCTCACCTCGCTCGACCTCGGCGGCCACAGCTACGACCTCGCCTCCGACCAATTCAAGGTCCAGAGTCCAAATAAGGCCGGCCAGACCGTCGGCAATACTTTGGGCGGCGCACTCCTTGGCGCAATCATCGGCGGCGCAGTCGGCCGCGGTGGTGGTGCGGCCATCGGAGCTGGAGCCGGCGCTGCCGCGGGCCTTGGCGCCTCCGCTGCTTCGGGCGGTCCGCGCGCCTGGATTCCCGCTGAAGCCCTCGTCACCTTCCACCTCGACGCGCCCCTCACCGTCGACCCCGTCGATGCGCAGGAGGCAGCCCGGCTTGCCCAGGGTCTTTACCCCGGCGGACCTACCCTCTATCGCCGTGGCCCTTACTACGGTCAGCCTTACATGGCCGGCTACTACCCCTACGGCTATCCGCCGGTCTACTACCGGCCGTATTACATGGTCGGCGGCGTCTACTACTGGCGCTGAGAGTTAGTCTCGGGTGCCCCATCCTTTCGCAGTCTCACCGCGAAAGGGTGGGATGAGATTCGTCAATCTACGAATCCTTCCACGGGCGTCCGAACAACTCGGACGCCCGTTTTGCGTTTCATGCCCGGGTGCTCCAGGTCTCGCTTCTGAGACCTGGGACTCAAGAATCCTCACTCCGCTCCGTCCAGCCAACCCAAAGATTTCGCGTCCCCCGCCAACCTTCCCGGCATGCTCTAGTCAAAGGAGAACCAGCCACGGGAGCGGAGTCACAACATGAAAATGCGATTTCTATTGGCGCTGATGTTATTCGTTTTGGGCGCGCCCCAGTTGATCGCACCTCGTTTATTCGCGCAGGACCCACTCGACGGCGTCTGGCAGGGCTACGATGGCGAGTGGCGTCATGTCTCCAACCAGCTAATCGCGCTTGCCAATGCCACACCCGCCGACAAGTTTGCCTGGCGGCCCGCGCCGGGAGTCCGTTCCACCAGCGAAGTCTACATGCACATCGTCATGGCCAACTTCTATCTGCTCAGCGTGACCGGACCAAAGATGCCCCCGGATCTGAAAGACGACGCCGAAAAGACCGTCACCTCCAAGGCCGAAGTCATCAAGTGGCTCACCCGCTCGCTTGAGGCTGTCAAGCAGGCTCACCTGGCGGAAGATCCGAAGGACCTTGCCCGCAAGGTGCGCATCGGAGACCGGGATTCCACCGTAGACGATAT
Source organism: uncultured Occallatibacter sp. (assembly GCA_964460385.1). GTDB lineage: Bacteria > Acidobacteriota > Terriglobia > Terriglobales > Acidobacteriaceae > Telmatobacter. Next base: position 7,357 of record CAYWSR010000071.1, read on the forward strand.
GTATCTGCGCATCATCGTTCATGCCAACGAGCATGAGGGGCAGTTGGTGGCCTATGCGCGCATGACCGGCGTCGTCCCGCCCTGGTCAAAATGAGGAGAGGGTCAGTGCCGGCCGGGGCACCCACCCTTTCCGTCAGAGCCCGCGGATTTGCAGAAAGGTCGGAAAGGGGAAGAACCTCCTGGCGCGCAAGCGCCGTCTGCCGCACCGCAGGTGCCCGTCGTCTATAATCTCTAGAGATCGCGTCGCGCGAGATTCGTGCCCGCAGGGCCGTCCTCAGCCAGGTTCTCCACCCTCTTCGAGACCGGTGGGCCGGCCACCTCAAGCGCTTAGAGAGCAGAAGGCAAAAGTCCATCCATGATTCGTTTCCTGCAAAACAACAATCGCATGACCAAGGCCATCTTTGTCGTCATCATCGGGGTCGTCTCGGTGGGCATGGTGGTCTACCTCATCCCCGGCCTCACTGGCCAGGGCTCCTCTTCATCCGACACCTACGCCACCATCTACCCCCATTGGTACAGCCGCTACCTCTCGTCCGGTGAAGCGGTCAGCGAGCTGAAGGTCGAGAGAATCGCCCGCCAGAAGCTTGCACAGCAGCGCTATCCCGACAATCCTGTCATCCTCAACCTTTTTGAGAAGCAGGTTGGCGAGCAGCTCGTCCAGCAGCAGATCCTTTTGGTCGAGGCCGACAAGCTGGGCATCTACGCCACCGACGACGACGTCTCCCACTTCCTCCATCAGGGTCAGTTCGGCGAATTCCTCTACCCCAAAGGGCAGTTCATCGGTTTCGACCGCTACACCGATTTCGTCGCCCGACAGTTCAACATGTCGGTGCCGCAGTTTGAAGGTGAGATTAAGGACTCGATCGTCATTCAACGTCTCCAGGCCCTCATCACCGGCGGCGTCACTGTTGGGGATCAGGAATTGAAAGACGCTTATCGCAAGAGCAACATCAAGATCAAGTTTGACTACGCCGTGATCTCCTCCGACGACCTGCGCAAGACCATCAACCCCTCCGACTCGGATCTCGAGGCGTTCTTCAAGCGCAACGCGACTCGCTACGCCTCCGCGGTTCCTGAGGAGCGCAAGGTCGCCTACTTCGCCTTTACGCCCAACGACCTGCCCGGCGGCGTTCCGCAGCCCACCCAGCAGGAGATTCAGGCCTATTTCAACGCCCACCAGAGCGAGTACTCCACGCCCGAGCAGGCTCGTTCGCGCCACATTCTCATCGCCGTGCCTGCCGGAGCTGACGCCAAGACCGACGCCGCTGCCAAAGCCAAGGCCGAAGGCATCCTCAAGCAGATTCAGGGCGGTGCAAACTTTGCCGACCTCGCCAAGAAGAACTCCGACGATCCCGGCTCCAAGGACAAGGGCGGCGAGCTGCCCTTCGCCCAGCGCGGCACCATGGTGCCCGAGTTCGACAAGGCCATCTTTACGCAAAAGATCGGCGACACGCAGATTGTGAAGAGCCAGTTCGGTTATCACATCGTCCAGGTCGAGGAGCGGCAGCCCGCGCACCAGCAGGCGATCAACGAGGTTCTGCCCACCATCCAGGCCACGCTCATCCGTCAAAACGAAGCTGAGGCCGAAGAGAACTACGCCCACACTCTCACCTCCGAGGCCATCAGGAACGGCCTGGAAAA
>CAYWSR010000071.1:9007-20002 GCA_964460385.1 uncultured Occallatibacter sp.
GGCTGCCGCGCATCACCTTCAGCTCGTCACCACTCCGGCCTTCAACCGCCAGGGTGTCATTGCTTCGTTGCCCGACGGCTCGCAGCTCATCGCCAAGGCCTTCGATTCGAAGATCGGCGATCCGCCGCAGGTAGCGCCCACCGGCGAAGGCTACGCAGTCTTCCAGGTCACCGGGATCAACGCCGCCCACGCACCCAACTTTGCTGACTGGAAGTCTCACGTCCTCGACGACTATCGCGACGAGCAGCTGCCCGCGCTCCTCGCCACCAAGACCCAGGAGCTTGCCGACCGCGCCCGCGACCTCCAGGACCTCGCCAAGGCCGCCAAGGCCGTTAACGCCACCGTCAAAACCAGCGACCTCGTCGGCCCCGGCGATCAGGTTCCTGAACTCGGCCAGATCGGCCAGGTGGCTCCTCAGTTGCTCGATCTGCCTGTCGGCGTCACCAGCGGTCCTATCAACGCGGGGCGCACCGGTGTGGTCGCCAAAATCCTCGACAAGCAGGAACCCTCCGCCGACGAGATAGCAAAAAACCTCGACCGCACTCGCGACGAGATGTTGCAGGAGCGCCGCCAGCAGGCCTTTGGCGTCTTTGTCAGCTCCACCATGGACTACTACAAGAAGAACAAGCGCATCCTGCACAACCCCAAGCTTCAGCAAGGCCCTGCCGTCCCCGGCATGTAATCGAAGCAGCTTGGATCATCTATTAATTTGGGTGCCCCAGGTCCCTCGCTTTTGGGGACCTGGGAGTGGACCAAGCTCCGTGCCCCATCCTTTTCGCGTTCTCTGCGAAGAGGGTGGGAATCCACGATCCAAAGATACTGGGTTGATTGCCATAAAGGCCGGATTCTATGATCGGATTGCACTCCTTGAAGGAGTCCATACGATGAGCGATGTATACGCCGAAACCGTAACCAAGCCACAGCTTCTTGCCGCCGAACCCCAACTCTTTGTCGCCGACATTGCAGCTTCATGCGAGTTCTACACCCGGAAGCTAGGGTTCAAGGTTGCTTTCACATACGGTGAGCCACCCTTCTATGCGCAAGTGTTCCGCGATGGCGCCAGGTTGAATCTCCGTCATCTCGACCAATCGCCATTCCGTCCGGAGCTTCGCGGCGACCTGCTCTCAGCTTCCATTACCATCGAGGACGCAGAGCCGCTCTTCCTAGAGTTTCAAGCAGCGGGCGTCAAATTTGCTCAGACACTCAGGACAGAACAATGGGGTGCTCGCACCTTCATCGTTCGCGACCCCGACAGCAATCTCATCCTGTTCGCGGGGGCAGGGCGGTAGTCACAGCAAGTCCACTGATCCTGCCGCGCAACGACCACATTCCGTCCCACGCCATCCCATCTTTCACCCGCACCGTGCCATTCCGCACACGCCGTTGCACCACCGCCAGCGATAATGGAACCCATGGAATTCCTGCGCTCCTCCGGCGTCCTGCTTCACCCTACCTCTCTTCCTTCGCAGGGAGGCATCGGCGACCTCGGCCCCGCGGCGCACGAATTCGTCCGCTTTCTCGCCTCCGCACGCCAGCACATCTGGCAGGTCCTGCCCCTCAGCCCCACCGGTTATGGCAACTCCCCCTACGCAGCTTCCTCCGCTTTTGCCGGCAATCCCTGGCTCATCAGTCTTGAATTCCTCGCGGACTGGGGCTGGATCGCTCCCGACCGAATCTCAACACTACCCGGGCCCACCGCAAACGTCGACTTCGCCCTCGTCGAATCCACCAAGCTGCCACTCCTTCACGAAGCCGCCGCGAACTTTCTTGATCGCGGCCCCCACGATCCCGCCCTCGCCTCCCAATGGGCAGCCTTCGAGCGGTTCTGCAGCGCCGAATCCCCCTGGCTCGTCGACTACGCCTACTACGCCGTTCTTCGCCGCCAATTCAACACAGGTGCATGGACCGCATGGCCCGAGGCTCTGCGCCGTCGTCGCCCTGAAGCGCTTGCCCAGTTCGCACACGAGCACGGCCGCGCCATGGCCGTCGAACAGGTGTTGCAGTTTGCCTTCTCGCAGCAGTGGAATGCGCTCCGCGAAGCCGCCGCGCGCAGCGCCATTCGTATCCTGGGCGATGTCGCCATCTTCGTCAACATGGACTCTGCCGACGTCTGGGTTCACCCCGAGCTCTTCGAACTCGACGCCGACCTTCAGCCCATCCGCGTCGCCGGCGTGCCGCCCGACTACTTCTCCTCGACCGGCCAGCGCTGGGGCAACCCCCTCTACCGCTGGGACGTCCTCCAGGCCCAGGGCTTCGACTGGTGGATCCATCGCATCCGCCGCGCCTGCGCTCTCTACGATATCGTCCGCCTCGATCACTTCCGCGGCTACGAAGCCTGCTGGGCCATCCCGGTCGAAGAAGAAACCGCCGTCAAAGGCGAATGGGTCAAAGCCCCCGGTCAGGACCTTTTCGAGGCTCTCGAAACGGAACTCGGCCCTCTGCCCCTCGTCGCCGAAGACGTCGGCCTTATCACGCCGCAGGTCGAAGCCCTCCGCGCCGGCCTCGGCCTGCCCACCATGCGCGTCATGCAGTTCGGCTTTAGCGACAAAGGAGCTCACCCCCACCTTCCCCACCAGTACACCCCCGGCACCGTTGCCTACACCGGCACGCATGACAACGACACCACGCAGGGCTGGTGGCTCACAGCCTCCAAGGCCGAGAAGGCCTCCGTCGAGGCCTACGTCGGCCCGGTCCGGGATTGTTCCGAACAGGATCGCCCCGTCTGGCCGCTCATCCGCTCGCTCTTCTCAAGCGTTGCCGAACTCGCCATCGTCCCCGCCCAGGATCTTCTCGAGCTCGACTCCTCTGCCCGCATGAACACCCCGGCCGTCCCTTCCGGCAACTGGAGCTGGCGCGCGCCCTCAAGCATCTCAGCCAGCTTCACCCCCGCCCTCGCTGCGCGCCTCTCCGCCCTCGTCGCCGTCACCGACCGCGAATATGACCCCCTCGGTCAGGTCGAAGTTGCGGACGAACAATCCTCCGAATCCATCGACGGCGGCGAAAGCAGCGGCGGCTGAGTCAACGCCTGTGCTTGGCCTCGTCCAGAATCTTCGATACACAGGAAACGCTAAGACTCCAAAATCAGGAGCGAAAATGGGAGTGACTGTTCATGACTTCAAGGGCAAATACCCAGCCGATAGTGTGGTCGAGCTTGAATCATTGCTTAAGATAGAGATACGGACCCGAGGTAAACGGCTTCTGGATCTCGCACGAGGACGAAAGGCACCCCACAATGTGCCTTTTGGCAAAGGGCGATCTTTCAACCCTCCTCTATGTACCAAGGGATGGTCACCCTGGCTTCGTGCCCAGGGGAAGTGTGGAAGGCCTGGACGTTCAGAAATTCACAACTTTCTGTATCGACAGTGTGGAGCAGGAGTTGGAGGTCCTGAACAGTCAGGTCATACACTTCTCGGCCGCGCTATTGGCTGCAATGGATTTCTTTGCCTCGAAAGCATTGCCGAAATCAATCAAGTGGGACGAACTGTAACGCCCGGCCGGAACTCCATCCTCTCCTCGATTCTTTGCGGAAAGGGCCGGAAGTGAGGTTTCTTTCTTGGCAGCCTTGACCGTATAAGCAAAATTGCTTATAGTCGATCAGTGAAGAGCAGTGAGTTCAAGCGTTGGCTGACCGCGCAGGGAGCGACCTTCGAGAGCGGCGATGGCTCCCACCTGAAAGTCACGTTGAATGGTAAGAAGTCGATTCTTCCAATGCACTCGAAGGATATGAAAAAGGGCACCGTGGAAGGCATCAAAAAGCAGCTATGGCTGAAATAGGAGGAATCATGTTGCGCTATCCAGCAAATCTCGAGCCAGCCGAAGAAGGCGGATTCGTCGTAACCTTCCCAGACATCCCCGAAGCCATCACCCAGGGCGAGGACGTCGAAGACGCTTTGTGCCATGCGACCGACGCACTTACATCGGCACTTGACTTTTACGTCGAAGACGGCCTGCCCATTCCTCGCCCCTCTAAAGCCAAACCTGGCCAGCATCTGGTTGAATTGCCGGCCAGTTACGCAGCGAAAATCCTGCTCCTGAACGAGATGGCATCGCAGCGAGTCCGTCCGGCCGAGCTTGCGCGAAGGTTGAAGGTCACTCCTCAGGAGGTGAACCGGCTGATCGACTGGCGGCACACCACCAAGATCGATGGCATCGCCGCCGCCCTCAAGGCCCTCGGCAAGACCATGGAGATCCGCGCGATCTGATTCCATAAATGGGTCCCGCCGTAACGCGGCAGGGTGCCCCATCCATTCCGCGGCTTTTCGAGGGAAAAATGCGGAATGGGTGGGAAGCGATAACGCTGTTTGTGGGTCCTCCTCAACATTGGTATCCTTGCGGCAGATGGAAACCGCTGCGATTCAGACCCACGGACTCACCCGCAACTTCGGCGCTCTCACCGCCGTCGACAACGTGACCTTCAGCGTGGCCCAGGGGCAGTTCTTCGGCTTCCTCGGCCCCAACGGCGCAGGCAAGTCCACCACCATCAAGATGCTTACTGGCCTGCTCGAGCCTTCCAGCGGCTCCATTGAAATCCTCGGCCAGCCGTTTGGCGCCACGGCGCTCGATCTCAAGCGCCAGATCGGCGTGGTTCCCGAAGGAATGGCGCTCATGGGCCGCCTCACCGCCCCTGAGTACCTTCACTTCGTTGGCCGCATGTACGGCCTCGACCGCGAAACCACCCTCCGCCGCACCGACGAGCTGCTTGACTTCATGCAGCTCTCCAACGAAACCCGCAAACTCGTTACCGACTTCTCCCATGGCATGCAGAAGAAGCTCGCCCTAGCCGCTGCTGTCATCCATGGCCCCAAAGTCCTCTTTCTCGACGAGCCCTTCGAAGGGGTCGACGCCATCGCCGCCGGCATGCTCAAGGCTATGCTCACGGGCATGATCAACCGCGGCGCAACCATCTTCCTCACCACCCACGTCCTTGAGATCGTCGAGCGCCTCTGCAGCCACGTCGCCATCATCTCCAAGGGCCGCCTGGTCGCCAACGGCTCGCTTGAAGAGCTTCGCGCCGGCGTTGCCTCAACTCTCCCTGGCGCAGAGCAAGAGCAGCGCCTCACCCTCGAAGAGATATTCCTCTCCATCGTCGGCGCCGACGGCGTGCAGGAAGCCTCGCAGGAGCTCTCATGGCTGGCGTAACTGGCCCGGGCCCCGTTTCTCCCGACTTTATCCCCGCTCACGGCGGCATCTTCGGCGCTCAGGCCCAGGCCCAGTACGCAGCCATGGCCCGCCTCCGCTGGAGCATGTTCCGCAACGGCCTGCGCTCGCGCAAAGGAGCTCTCGAGCTCGGCGCTCGCGTCGTTTCGCTTCTCATCTACGGCCTGCTGGGTGTTGCGCTCGGCACAGGCGTCGGCATCGGCTCGTACTTCCTTGTCCTCAACGCCATCGAACTCCTGCCCATCCTCTTCTGGGTCCTCATGTTCCTCTGGGTCATGATCACCATCCTCCTGGCCTCTTTTCAGGAGCAGTTCGACCTCGGCATCCTTCTTCGCTTTCCTCTTCGTTTCGGCTCATACTACCTGCTCTACATCGTCTTTGGTCTCGCCGACCCCGCCACCATCCTCGGCGGCCTCTGCTCTCTCGGCTTCCTTGCAGGCATCTCTGCCGCCCGCCCGTCTCTTTTTCTCTGGACTGCCGTCTCTTTGCTGGTTTTTGCCGTCTTCAACCTCCTGCTCGTCCGCGCCATCTTCGCCTGGATCGACCGCTGGCTCGCCCAGCGCAAAACCCGCGAAATCCTCGGAGCAGTCTTCATGATCGCCATGCTCAGCCTGCAACTGCTCAATCCCGCTGTTTGGCAGCATCGGGACTCGAGCGGCAAGTCCGTCAACCAGCAGGCAAAGGTAGTCCGCGAGGTCGGCAACCAGATCAAGCCCTGGATGAATACCGTCAACGCCGTCCAGCGCCGCCTTCCCCCAGGTCTCGTCGCGGATGCGCTCGGCAACGCTTCCAAGGGCGACCCGGCCACAGCTCTTGAATCCCTCGCTTTTCTCGGGCTTTGGGCCCTCGGCGCAGGCGGCATCCTTGCCGCGCGCCTTCGCTCTGAGTTCCGCGGCGAAAGCCTTGGCTCGGCACCGGCCCGCAAGAAAGCCCCCGCCAAAACCCGCACCGTCCCCACTCCCGAACTGCGCGCGCTTGACCGCACCGGTGAAGCACGCATGCCCACCACCGCCGGGTCCGTCGCCGCCATCATCGAGAAGGAGTTCCGCGCCCTCTTGCGCACTTTGCCGATGCTCTACGCCATCGGAGCCCCCGTCCTCCTCATGGTCGTCTTCTCTGGCGCATTCCTCCAGGGCCACGGCCCCTCGGGCCATATCTTTCCCTACGCGCTGCCTATCTGTGTCGTCTATGCGCAGCTCGGCTTCATCCAGCTCTTTTACAACAACCTTGGCGCTGAAGGCGCGGGCCTGCAGGTTTACTTCCTCTCGCCCACCCCTTTCCGCACCGTCATGCTGGCCAAGAACATCTTTCACACCGTCCTCTTTCTCCTCGTCGCTACCGTCGCTCTCATCCTCACCACCCTGCGTCTGGGCCAACCCTCTCTTGCAATCCTCGTCACCACCATCGCCTGGCTTTTCTTCTCCCTGCCCACCAACATGGCCATCGGCATCATCTTTTCCATCCGCCTCCCTTACCGCGTCAACCCCGGCCGTCTCGCCCGCCAGCGCGGATCGCAGGCCAACGCCCTCTTGAGCCTCGGGCTTCAGCTGGCCATCCTCGTCGTCAGCGGCGGCGTCTTCGCGCTTGGATGGTATCTCAAGCAGCAGCTCATCTCGGCGGGCCTCTTCCTCGTGCTTGGCGCCGGCGCCATCTACCTCTGGATCCGCGTCCTTTCCAACTGCGGCGCCATGGCCAACGCCCGCCGCGTCGACCTCTTCGCCACCCTCATGAAGACCGAGTAGCCGGCCGGTCGGCTCGATCTGTCGTGTTTTACTTATGTCTGCGCGGATTCAAGGCGGAGGGAGTGGCTTATGGCCCCCGAGTCACAAAATGCGGAGCATCCCTTCTCTGGCCGATGCCGTTACCACGTGAAAAACCTCAGACTGATTGCTGCAGTCCTGGTGATAGCGCTCTGCGACACAAGCTGTTCTCACGGCGGCTCATCCGTCACCCCATCCAAAGTGCCGCCTGTTGCGGCGGCTCTGGGCGGCTCAAACTACGGTTGGTATTTTCTGGGTCCGGGCTGCAACCGGGAACCCTACGGCGTCGTTTACAACTACGACACAGCAACTGCCACCATCGACTCCCAGCTCCAGCAGATGTACTCCAACGGTCAACGTCGCCTGCGCATCCCGATCTATTTTGCCCGAGGACTCAACACTGGAACCATAATGGACTCCACCGGCGGCAACCTATCCCCCCGCTTCCAGACCAACCTCGCCAATCTGCTAGCAGCTGTTAAAGCAGCGGGATTTGTGGAGATCGAGGTGAGCTTCCATCCCCAGAGCAATAACAACCCGACTGTATGGGCCACCTTCAGCAACGACTACTTCCAGGAAAACTGGAACCTGATTCAGAATCTGCGTCCCATCATCGCCAAAGTCGGCATCCCCTATCATCTGGACCTCATGAACGAAGGCATTCCGCCACAGGGATGGGCGGTGCTTCTCCAGTATGACCAAATGCTGTGGAACGACTATGCCGCGGAGTTTGGAACCGCAGACACTCTTGGCTTCTCGATCATCGCTGATTCGAACCATGTGGGCCAGGTCAGTCTCGTGTACGGACCGAGCGCCTTCGGCAGCCACGGCGCGCCCCAACTGTTCGACGTCCACATCTACGACGAGACCGGAAACAGCTTTTCGACGGCGTTCAGCGCCCTCTCGATCCAGGGCTATCAAGGCGTTCCATGGATTATTGGAGAGGCTTACTACAACGATGCCGCCGAGGCCGCGGCACAGCGCCAGCAGGTCAACAGCACTGGACAAAAAGTGCTCTGTTTGACGCAGTGGCCGCTAACATCGAGCGAGGCCTGCAGCAATGCGGTCAACGTCGCGCCTCCTGCCGACTTTTCCAACTACCAGGCTCAGGGCTTCTGAAACACGCACTCCGGCCTACTCGGCACCCTCATGAAGACCGAGTTGGCGCCCAGCGCGAAGGCCGCGAACAGCTGTACAATCGGACGCGATGAAGGGCACTCGCACCTGGAATCGCCGTGAATTCAATGTGACGCCGAACGGGTGATTCACCATCCTGAGCCTGAGCAGCCAATCATTGTGCAGCCCGGAGCGCTCGCGTTGCCGGCGGTCAATGTCGAATGGGTGTCCTGTCCGGTGGCAGACCGATATTCACTCCAGGTGTCAGCGACATAGGGGGTGGTATTCCACAACCAATGTTGCTGAGAAGTGTCCACCGTATCGTAAAACTGATTGTTATCGGAATAAGAACCGGTCGGAATAACTCCCGAGTTGTTATTGAACCCGTAGAGCAAAGTGTCGACTGAATTGCTCCCAAACGTGACGGTATTGCTGTAGATCGCGACATTGGTGCAGGCGTTGAGTGGCGCGTCGCTGCGCAAATCGCATTGCATGTAGATCGGGCCCCACGATCCGGCAGGGGCAGACACGTTATTGTCGTGAACATTGCACCCTCCGGATGTGGATATATAAATGCCGGAGCCGTTGTTGATTACGTTGCGTGAGGGGTAAAACGGCCCGGTGCCGTTTCCATTGATCACATTGTGCGAGATGTCGCACGGGCCTGAAGACACTTCGTAATGAATGCCGTTCACGGAGTTGGAGATGATTGTGTTTCCCTGGACCGTTGCGCCGTTAATCGCGGTATCGAGCCATATACCGCTGGCCAGGTTGTCATGGACGTAGTTGTTTTCAATCGTCACGGTCTGCGGGTTACCGTTCAGATAGCCAAAGCATTTGATGCCCGCCGGGGTATCGTCTTGCCGATAATGGCCCTGGTTATTGCCGTCGATCTCATTGCCCTGAAACAACATGTTCTCGGCCGCACCCGGAAGATTTGCATAGCAGAACAAGCCAAGTTTCTGGTTGTTGGTCACGCGGTTGTTCGTGAACGTGATTCCTCCGAAAACGGAAACCCCCGTGCAGCCGGAGTTCTGGAACGTCGAATTGCGGATGATCCAGCCGTTGCCAGTTTCAACCTGTGGGAAGCCGCCACCGGGCTCGCAGTCGGGATTGTCCAGGTGATCCGCTTGGTATCCTTTCACCGTCAGGCTGTCGATAACAACCCCGGTGACCGCATTGTCCCAGCCGTCGGTGAGCATCCCGCTCGTCCCGGTGCCATCCAGGACGGTGCCCCCTGCGCTGTCGCCAAGAAACTGGTCGTCATTCTTCGGTGTAAATGTCTGCCCCTGCCAGGTTCCGGCCGGCATGCAGAATCTCGTGCCGGCAGGATTGGAATCGATCGCGTTTTGAATGCTCGCAGCAGGTGCAATTGTGGTATCGCACTGCGATGGCGGGGCTATGGGTGTGTTGACCGCGGTAGGAGCCGAGCAGGACATGAGAGAAAGCGCGATAAGACTGCACAAAATGGTCGCGCGCCCAACTGCTGAGGTCCGGTTCACGGGGCTTCCCCTTCATCTGCTGGCTGACCCCGAAGTTTACACCCCACCTGTGAGCGCTGGAGACGCTGCTCCCTGGACGCTGGCCCCTGATCCCTGTCTCTAAAACGGAATATCGTCGTCGGAGATCTCTGCCGCCTGCGAGATGTCGTCCCCGCCGCCCTGCGGACGCTGATCGAAGCTCGCCGTCGAGCCCCCGGTTGAACTAGCCCCGCGGCTATATCCGCCTGCGCCTCCCGCGCCATCTTCGCGGCCCGAGAGCAACACCAGCTCATTCACCAGGATCTCGGTCCTGTAGCGCTTCTGGCCGGACTCTTTGTCGTCCCATGTGTTGGTCGTGATCTTGCCTTCAATGTAGAGCTTCGCGCCCTTCTTCACATAGTCGCGAACAATCTCAGCAGTGCGATTAAACGCCTTCAGGTTGTGCCACTCAGTGTGGTCCTGCCAGTTGCCCTGGGCGTCCTTCTGGCGGTCGCTGGTGGCTATGCTGAAGGACGCTACCATCACGCCGCTGGGCGTCGAACGAATCTCCGGGTCCTTGCCGACATTGCCCAACAATGTAACCTTGTTAACACTTCTTGCCATGGCATTCGCTCCAATTAACTGACAAGCATAGCAGAAGCTCAGCCCCGTGCTCCCGGCGGAAAACCGGTTCTAAACTCCGGAATACTCTGGGTGCCCCATCCATTCGCCTGTCTTCTGGCGAATGGGTGGGATTCGACATCGCCATCCTTGTGCCGGGTGCCCTATCCATTTCGCGACTTTTCGAGGAAAAGATGCGAAATGGGTGGGAGGGAATGCCTCTTCTTCGTCCGGATCAAAACCGATTCGCTCCCCGCGCCAGTCCCCGCCGCCGCAGCCACTTCGCCACGCCCAGTCCCAGCAGCAGGGCACCAAACGGTATGCACCCGAGCGCCACAATCAGCGCAAACCAGCCCGTATTCGTACTCGCCCCCGTCGGCGAGAACCCGCCCAGCAGCGTCTCAAGCAGCAGCAGCGCCAGCAGCCCCGACCCCAGAATCGTCCCGCCCCACTGCAACAGCTCCCGCGTCCCGTCGCCGGGTAGTTGTGGGGCCGACCCGTCGCTCGGCCCTTTAGTCGTTTGAATGCGCTCCGTCGCCATCCGTCAGCCCTGCGCCAGACGCAGCATCATATACGTGATCACGCCGGTCACCGACACATACAGCCACAGCGGAAACGTCCACCGCGCGATTTTCCTGTGCTGCGGAATCCGCCCCGTCAGCGAAAAGAAGAACGTCGTCAGCACCAGCGGCAGCGATACCACCGCCAGCACAATATGGCTCGCCAGCAGTGCCAGATATGGCCCTCGAAACGCCGCATGAAGCGGGTACCGCACATCGCCGTGCAGCGCGTGGTGCGCAATGTAGCTGACCAGGAACAGCGTCGAAAACCCGAACGCCGTCATCATCGCCGTCCGGTGCGCCTTGATCCGCTTCGCGCGA
>CAYWSR010000072.1:0-19733 GCA_964460385.1 uncultured Occallatibacter sp.
GTGGTGGAGCTCACCGAGAGCGGCATTCTGTTCCCGTACTACAGCGGCGAGGTTGGCCTCATTGACGTTGATCGCGCGCTGGTTGCGCCCACGCTGGCCCCACTGGTAAAGGGAGTTGCCACCTTCAGCGATGCGGTGATGACCTTTGCCGTGACCAACGACGCGCTCAGCGCTGTGCTCAACTATGCTTCTACGCCCGAAGTTCCCACGCTCAATCTTGTGGGCAATGCCAGCGTAAAGGTGTCAGTGCCTGTGGTTCCGGGCGTGCTCATTTCGCCAGCGCCGGGCAGCACGCTCACCAGCGGAACCGTCACCTTTACCTGGACTGCCTCGGATGTTCCGGGCACGCAGTACCAGTTGCAAATCGGGACCAACGGCCAGGGCTCCAATAACATCTATATCTCGCCCCCATTGAACGGAACATCCGTCACCGTGAACGTGCCCACGACCGGCGGTACGCTCTACGTCGGCCTGAGCCAGGGAACGACCGGCCCGTGGCTCTACACGCCGTATACCTACAAGGAAGCCAAGATCATTCCGGCGGTCATCGTCTCTCCAGCAACGGGCAGCACACTCAAGAGCGGGACTGTGACCTTCACCTGGACAGCATCGACGGTTCCGGGCACGCAGTACCAACTGCAAATCGGAACCAACGGCCAGGGCACCGATAACATCTACATCTCTCCTGTTTTGAAGGGGACATCCGTAACGGTAACTGTGCCCACGACAGGCGCAACCCTTTACGTTGGTCTCAGCCAGGGAACCACAGGGCCGTGGATGTATACGCCGTACACGTACACGGAGGCGAAGATCAAATAGGCGGTCGTGGACCAGGCAGGCCAAGAGGGGGAAGCCTCGCCCTGCCGGCTGCCGTCCGGTGAAACTCATTAGTCAGACCGGTCAGCCTCCGTGAGAATAACCGCCCGCTCGCCTTTGAGCGCAGGCACGAGCCATTGAAAGAGAAGCGTGGCAGTCAATGCACCGGCAAACTGCGCTGCGACGAATGGGAGCGCGTCCACGGGCCGAATACCGGCGAAGGTGTTGGTGAGGGCGCGGGCGAGGGTGACGGCGGGGTTGGCAAACGATGTGGACGCAGTGAACCAGTAGGCTGCTGTGATGTAGGCTCCTACGGCGTATGGGACAGCGGTAGGGCGGGTTCGAGAACAGCCCCAGATGACGGCGAGCAGGCCAAACGTCGCGACGAACTCGCTGAAGAGTTGGGCTGGGCCGCTGCGAATGTGGCTGGAGACGGAGAGCAGAGGCAGGCCGAACATGACGTGGGCGGCAATGACTCCGGTGAAGGCCCCCGCGATCTGGGCGGCAATGTACGCGGGGACATGATGCCAGGCGAATCCCCCCGAAAAGGCGTCGGCAACGGTGACGGCGGGGTTGAGGTGTGCACCGGAAATCGGGCCGAAGGTGAGGATAAGGGCGACGAGCGCGGTCCCGGTTGCGATGGTGTTGCAGAGGAGAGCGAGTGCGACGTTGCCACCGGCGAGGCGATCGGCCATGATGCCGGAACCGACAACGGCAGCGAGAAGAAGAAGAGTTCCGAGGAACTCTGCGACGAGGCGGCGAGGGAGCGTGTGCATTACGCTTTGCCTATCTTGTTGATCTCTTCCTGAATGGCAAGCTGCTGAAGCGTTGCCAGAGGCAAGGAGAGGAAGAGACCGATGCGGCGGTCGAGGATGACAAAGGCATCGCGGAAGGCGCGAGCGATCTCTTCCGGTGTGCCCTTCACGGCGGCAGGGTCGGGGATGCCCCAGTGAGCGGTCATGGGCTGGCCGGGCCAGTAGGGGCATTGCTCGTTTGCGGCGTTATCGCAGACAGTGAAAACAAAATCCAGGTGCGGGGCGCCGGGCACGGCGAACTCGTCCCAGGATTTGCTGCGCAGCCCGTCGAGGGAGATGCTCGCGGATTGAAGCTGGGCGAGCGCTTCCGGGCGAGGCGTGCCGGAGGGATGGCTTCCGGCGCTATGCGCGGTGAAGCTGCCGTTGCTTTTGTGATTCAGCAAGGCCTCGGCCATGATGGAGCGGGCGGAGTTGCCGGTGCAGAGGAACAGGACGTTGTAGTGTCTGGACATCTCGGTCACACTTTCACGGCAGCGGCGGCCGGCGAGCAGCAGCCGGGTTGGCAGCAGGCGGGTTCAGGCTTGGTGCCGCGAATGAAGGCGCTGAGGAACTTGGCCTCGACCTGGGCAGCCATGGCATCCACGTCGATTCCGGAATTGCTGAGGAAGTTGCGCGCGTCTTCGACGTTGTAAACGCGGGTGGGCTCGAAGGAGACACAAGTGAATCCGGCAGCGATGAGTTTTGCCTGGTAGTCGTCCTGGTCGAGAGCTCCGGCGATGCAGCCGACCCACAGCATCATGCTTTGGCGGACCGCGTCGGGGACCATTCCACGAACCACTACATCGGAGACGGCGAAACGGCCGCCGGGCTTGAGCACACGGAATGCTTCGCGAAGCACACGATCTTTGTCGGCCGAGAGGTTGATGACGCAGTTGGAAATGATGACGTCGACGGAGTTGTCGGGAAGGGGAATGTTTTCGATCTCGCCCTTGAGGAACTCGACATTTTCGACGCCGGACTGCCTCTGGTTTTCGCGCGCCAGCGCCAGCATCTCGTCGGTCATGTCGAGGCCATAGGCTTTGCCCGCGGGGCCGACGCGGCGGGCGGAGAGCAGGACATCGATGCCGCCGCCGGAGCCGAGGTCGAGGACGATCTGGCCGGGCTGGAGGTCGATAAGAGCGGTGGGGTTGCCGCAGCCGAGCGAGGCGAGCGCGGCCTTCTCGGGGATGAGGCCCTTTTCGTCGGCGCTGTAGAGGTCGGTGGTGATGGGGTCGCAGCAGCGAAGCGTGGGATCGCAGCAGGCCTGCACGGTGCCGGATTCCGCGACTGCGCGCGCGGCGCTGCCGTACTTTTCCTTGATCTGGTTCTGAACGTCGGTCGTCGTGGTCATGGGAGCCGCCTTTCGTATTCGTTAAGGCGAATATATCCAAAGCTGGACATATTTGTCAACACGTATATCATTGGCGTATGAGCTCCCGGGCGAAGACAGCCGATCTGGTCCCGCTGTTTGCGGCCCTTGCCGACCGGACTCGGCTGCGGCTGTTGAATCTGATTGCCGGCCGCGAGGTGTGTGTCTGCTACCTGGTGGAGGTTCTGCGGCTGGGCCAGCCGAAGATCTCCCGGCATCTGGCATACCTGCGCAAGGCGGGGGTAGTGGCGGCGCGCAGAGAGGGCAAGTGGATGCACTACCGTCTTGAGCGGCCGGAAGATGTGGCAAACCTATCGATTCTCGATGCAGTGTTCGAGTCCTTCAAATTGGATCGCGAGATGCAGTCCGATTTGAGCCGCCTGACGCGCGCCTGCTGCGAGCCGCAACGCTTTGTCACACTGCAAAGGGCGCCGGTTCCGGTTGAATCTGAGCCCGCTTTATCTTGATCCACTCCGGATCAGGTTGTCGCGATCAGGGCGAACCGCCGGCAACCCGCCTGCCGCGCCGTGCGCAATGTCAAAAACAGCCCGTGTCTTCGCCGATGCGAAGCCAATGTCTGCCCGTCTACACTATGAGGTCAGGCGGCGGCCCCTGAGACCAGTCGTGCCGATGCAGGGAATCGAGAGGCGATCAGCAGGGAAGTGAGACAAGAAACGATGCACAGTTTGAGGGCGATTGCCCTGATGTGTCTTGCCGCAGGAACGATTGCCACGGCGCAGGCCCGCTTTGACGCGGAGGCCATCCGCATGAACAATCGCGGCGTCGCCCAGATGGGCCAGCAGTTCACTGACCGCGCCGCCGTCACCTTTGCCGACGCGATGAAGAAGGATCCGACTCTGGCGCAGGCCGCCGTCAACGAAGGCATCGCGCTGCTGACCCTGCAAAAGCTCGACGACGCAAAGAAGGCGCTGCAGACGGCGCTCGCCCTCGATCCGAAAAGTCCTCAGGCCTGGTACAACCTCGGCCTCGCCCAGCATGCAGGCAACGAGTCGGACGAAGCCCTGAAGAGTTTCCAGAAGGCTGTTGAGCTCGATCCGCGCGACGCCGACTCCTTCTACTTTTTGGGCGTCTGCTACTCCGAGCTCAAGGAGTACGACAAGGCCATTGCCGTCTTCAAGCAGGCCATCGAGATAGATCCCAATCATGCCTCCAGCGAGTTCGCCATGGCCCGTGCCATGCAGCGCTCCGGCGACCTGGCCAACGCCAAAGAGCACTTCAAGCGCTTCCAGCACCTGGTCAACTCGAAGATCGGCGCGGCCATCGGGCTTGCATACGGCGAGCAGGGCCACTACTCCATCGTCACGCCGGTGGCTGAGCCCCAGGCCGTGCAAAAGGCAATGATCCCGGTCAAGCTGGTCGCGCAGCCCGTTGCCCTCGCGCCAGACGCATCCTCGCCCACCGGCGGCGCCTGCATGATGGACGTTGCCGGCTCGGGCCATATGGATCTGGTCCTCATGCAGAGCGGCGCGCACGCCATTCGCGTGCTCCGCGCGAACGGCGATGGCACCTTTGCCGATTTCGATGCGGATGCTGCCGGGCTGAAGGTAGCCGGTCACGCCGTCGCCTGTGCCGTGGGCGATTTTGATGGCGATGGTCTCAACGATCTCGCTGTTGCGCTCGAGGACCGCGTGCTGCTCTTCAAAAATCTCGGAAATGGCAAGTTCCAGGACGTGACCGCCGCAGCCGGCATCACGCCGAAGAACCGGCCTACTGGGATCACGTTTATCGACTACGACCACGATGGCGATCTCGACCTCTTCCTGACCGGGGCGCCGCTAACCGTAGGGAGCCAGTCAAATGTCCTCTGGCGCAACAACGGCGACAAGACATTCACTGAGTGGACTGAGTCAACGGGCCTCGGCGGGACCCGAAAGACCAACGCCGCAATCCTCACGGACTTCAACAACGATCGAGCGGTCGATATCGCTGTGACCGGCGAAACAGGCGTTCCAGTGCTTTACATAAATCCGCGAGAAGGGAAATATCCTGTCCAGGAAATCTACGACGCGTCAGACCTCTATGCGAACGCACTTCCGCCGACCAGAGGTATAACGGTCCTCGACTTCAACAAGGACAGTTGGATGGATTTTGCGATTACGCAAGACGCCGCGCCCGGCCTCACGCTCTGGCGCAATGTCGAAGGCCCGAACCACATCGGCCGCCGCTTCGAACGAGTGGATCTGCCAATTCACGACGCAACCCGCGGCTGGGGCGTCACCGCCATCGACATCGACAACGACGGTTGGGTCGACCTCGCCGCAGTCGTCGAAACCAAGTCTGGCCCGCAGGTTCGCGTTCTGCGCAATCGCGGCGATGGCACGTTTGAAGACGTCAGCAAGGCACTCGGCCTCGACGAGGTAAAGCTCCAGTCCCCGCGAGGCCTCATCGCCGCCGATGTCGATGGCGATGGCGCACCGGACCTGATCGTTACGCAGGAAAATGCGCCGCCCGTGCTGCTGCGCAATGTCGGCGCGAACAAGAACCACTTCGTCCGCCTCGACCTCACCGGCTTTGCCGACAACAAAACCGCGCTCGGCGTGAAGGTTGAAGTCTTTGCCGGCGGCCTGTGGCAGAAGTGGGAGCTGGCCGGCGCTTCGGGCTTCCAGACGCAGGCTCCGCCACAAATTCTCGTTGGCCTCGGACAGGCAAACGGGATCGACCTGCTCCGCATTCTCTGGCCCACCGGCGTCCTGCAGGACGAGATTGATTTGCCCAAGCTGACCGATGGTCACGGCGTGATCGCGATGAAGGAAGCCGATCGACGCGGCAGCTCCTGCCCTGTCCTCTTCGTATGGGACGGCCACAAGTACCGGCTCGTCACCGACGTGATTGGCGCGGGCGTCGTCGGCCACTGGTTTACGCCCGAGCGCCGCAACATCCCCAACCCTGGCGAGTGGGTGAAGGTCGACGGTTCCGCAACCGCGCTTGTCGATGGCAAGCTCAGCATGAGGTTTATGGAGCCGATGGAAGAGGTCAACTACATCGATCAGCTCCGCCTCGTTGCTGTCGATCATCCCGACGACGTTATGGTCAACCCGGACGAGCGCTTTCTCGACGACCCGCCCTTCGCATCGGGCCGCGTCATCGCATCTTCTTCGACGCGCCTGCCCGTTGCTGCGCTGGATGGCGAAGGCAATGACGTGCTCGACACGCTCAGCCACGCCGATCACACTTTTGCGAGTGGTTTCACGCCGACACCCTACGACGGCTTCGCCAATCTGCATGCCCTAACGCTCGACCTTGGCACGGTAGACGCGCATTCTCCGCTCAAGCTGCTGATGACCGGCTACGTCAACTACTTCAGCGCCACCTCTCTCTACGCAGCGTGGCAGGCCGGCATCAAGCCCATACCGCCTTATGTTGAAGCCGAGATGCCCGACGGCTCGTGGAAGCGCATCCTGGACGACGCCGGCTTCCCCGCGGGCATGGAGCGCACCATCGTTGTCGATCTCACCGGCCGCCTGCCCGCCGGTGCACGGCGAATCCGCCTGATGACCAATCTTGAAATCTTCTGGGACCAGGTGCTCATCGACAACCACCCCGAAGCCGATTCACGCACGACCGAGGTGCCGCTTGCCCTCGCCACCGAACACTTCCGCGGCTACCCTAAGCAGGTTGAGGGCGCGAGCCCCGGCGATCTCAACTACGACTACGATCGCGTCAGCCTCACCGGCCCCTTCCAGCACCAGCGCGGCAACTACACCCGCATGGGCGACGTGACTTCACTCGTGAAGGGCATCGACGACCGCTACGCCATCTTCGGCTCGGGCGAGGAGATCGCGCTCGAGTTCGACACGGCCACGCTGCCCACGCTGCCCGCCCACTGGACGCGCGACTACTTCTTCTATGCCAACGGCTACGTCAAGGACATGGACTGGTGGGATGCCTCGCCCTTCACCGTTGCGCAGTTGCCTTTCCATCGCATGAGCACCTATCCCTACCCGGCCAGCGAACACTTCCCGGACGACGCCGATGCAGTCTCGTATCAGCTCAACTTCAACGACCGCTTCGATTCTGGCGAGCCCGTGCGGTCGTATCGCTTCAACTATCAGTATCTGCCGTCAACACCGGCAGACGATCGGATGATTGCGCCGGGAGGCAAGGCGGCGAACTCGGCAGCCGCAAAATCCTCGACCGGGTCCGCCCAGCCATGAGTCAGCTCGTGCTTGAGCCGGCGGTCCGGCAGCTTGAACTCCTTCGATCCGGCGAAGTCTCCGTGCGTGACCTTGCCGAGGCCCACCTCGACCAGATAACCCGTCTCAACCCGGTCCTCAATGTCTTCGCCGACTTCGACCCCGACCGCGTCCGCGCCGATGCAGCCCGCCTCGAAGCCATCCCCCACGAGTTGCGAGGACCACTCCACGGCCTGCCCGTAACGGTCAAGTCCTCCATAGCCACGGCCGGCTTCAAATGCGAGATCGGCAGCCTGCTCCGCAAGGGCGAAGTTCCCACAGAAGACGCCGTCGTCGTGAGCCGCCTGCGCGCTGCGGGTGCGTTGATTCTTGGAACAACGAATTGCCCCGAATTCCTGATGGCCTATGAGACCGCCAACCTGCTCCACGGGGCAACGCACAACCCCTGGGACCTCGAGCGTTCGCCTGGCGGCTCGAGCGGGGGCGAGTCAGCGGCCATCGCCGCGGGTCTATCCGCTGCTGGGCTCGGCTCCGATAGCGGCGGCTCCGTGCGCGTCCCCGCCCACTTCACGGGGATTTGCTCGCTCAAGCCCACGCCCGGACGCTTTCCTGGGCGCGGACACCTGCCGCCCTGCGTCGGACCCTTCGCCATCCTCGGCGCCATCGGCCCGATGGCCCGCACTATCGCCGATGTTTCTCTGCTCTTCCACACGCTCGGAGGGCAGGATCGAGAAGACCCTTCGAGTCCGCCGATTGCTCTGCGAACGATTTCCCAGCAGGCTCTCCGCGTCAATACCATCGGCTTCTTTGAAGACGACGGGCATGTCCCGGTCACGCCCGAGACCCGCGCCGCCGTCCACTCCGCTGCGGCCGCACTGAGGGAAGCCGGATTTCGCGTCGAGCCGTTTCGGCCCCGCTCTCTCGAGCCCTTGCGCCTGCTCTGGGACAAATTCTTCGTGCAGTGCGGAGCCATGTTTTACGCGTCCGAGATTCGCGGCCGCGAGCAACTGCTCAGTCCCATCTTCCGCGAATTCCTTGAGATCGCAGACTCCCGGCCGAAGCTATCCGCAACGGAGCTCCTCAGTGCGTGGGCCGAGCTCGATCTGGTGCGCTCGCAGATGCTCGCGGAGATGGCCGCGTTTCCAGTCCTTCTCTGTCCCGTCGCTTCCATTCCGGCTTTCCGCCCCGGCGAGCGAAGCTGGATCCCAGACAGGTCCGTTGACGGGGGCATGGCCGGGCGCGAGGTCGGCTACCTTGACGCAGTTCGGCCCACGCAGTGGTTCAACACGCTCGGCGCGCCGGCTGCGGTCGTACCCGTCGGACGATCGCCTGAAGGTCTTCCCATCGGCGTACAGATCGCTGCCCGTCCTTATGAGGATGAAGTCGCACTCGGAGTCGCCGCCGTCATCGATGCCGCGTTCGGCTATCGACCTCCGCCGATTGCCGGCTCTTAGAAGCGTCGAGAGCTCACCTTACGGCAGCGGGGCCCCTCCCGGTCCAGGCGTAATCCGGACAAGCAATGGATACCTAAAGGTTTCGTCCTGAGTGAGGAGACATAGACGTGATATAGCTGTGGTTATGGATGCAAAAGTTTCTCCCTCGCGCGGACTCCGGGTCGGCCTGGCCGGAGCGGGCGGGATTGCTCCGGAACACTTCGATGCGCTCGCACTTGTTAGCAATGTCGAGGTTGTAGCGGTGTGCGATCTCTTCGAGTCAAGGGCTCAGTCATTTGCGAGTCTTTATCGAATACCGAGGGCTTACTCTTCCTTGACCAAGATGCTGAATGAAGAGAAGCTCGATGTCGTTCATGTATTGACCCAGCCGCAAAATCACTTTGCGGCAGCGATGACTTGCCTTGAGGCGGGCGCTGGGGTTTACATCGAGAAGCCGATGTGTACCTCGACAGCAGACTGCCAAACGATTGCCGATGAGGCTGCCAAGCGGGGTTTACCGGTGGGCGTGAATCACAACACCAGCTTTGCCGCCGCCATCGATGAAGTTGTCGAGGCGGTGAAGGAACGGCGATTCGGGCGGATCAACCATGTTGCAGTGACCTTCTCCATGCCTGCCCACAAAATGCCCGACCGGAAATCGAACCACTTCATGTTTTCGTCGCAGTTGTCGCTGATCGAGGAGTTCTGCCCGCATCCTTTTTCGGTGATACGGCTGCTGCTGGGCAAGCCTATCGAAGTACGCGCGCTTTTCTCCGATCCGTTCCAGCAATTGAGCGGCAACAGGTGCTATGCCACTGGCCAGGTGGCGGCGGTGGCCGAAAGAGGTTCGGCGCAGTTGTACTTCTCGGCGGGACGCGGAAACCAGGAATTCGGGGTCTGGGTGTACGGGCAGGACGGGAGCGCAACCATCGACCTCATTCGCGGAACCTCGACAATTCTGGAGAACTGCCCGGACCCAATCATGGCGGATCTTCGCGGCGGATTGCGGAATGCGGGACGGATTTTTCGACAGTCAGTGGGGAAGATCGCCGCGGACAGGTTGGTCAAGTTGAAGCTGAAGCCGGCGAAAGAAACGAACGGATTCTATCCGGCATTTGAGAATTTCTATAGCGCGGTGCGCGAAGGCAGGCCGAATCGAGAGAATGCAATGGCCGGCCGGGATGTGCTTGCCTACTGTGAAATGGCGATAGCCAACGCATCGTATGTGGACTGAGGAAGTGGCAGGGACGGGAGCATGGCGAATTCAGATGTGGTTGTGATCCTCGGAGGAGCAGGGTTTATTGGCCACGAGCTTACTCGGCGGCTTGAGGGGACGGTAGCCGAATTGCGCGTGGTGAGCCGTGGCGTTGCCGGGCCCGACCGCGAGGGCGTTCGATTCATGCGAGGGGATGTTCTGGACCCGGTGCAGATGGACGAGATTATCCAGGGCGCCACGGTGGTTTATCACCTGACCCTGGAGGGCGACTGGACGCGCGGAGTGACAAATGTCGCCGATGCCTGCGTGCGTCATGGTGTGCGACGCCTTGTGTTTGCCAGCACCAGCGATGCATTGAATCTCTCGCGTAGCGGAACGATCTACGAGACGGAAGGCCCCGATCCAAAGCCGCATCTGCGTAACGGCTATTCGCGCGGAAAGGCCCTCAGCGAGAAGCTGCTCCTCCAGTATTTTGAGCGGGACAAACTGGGCGTGGTGATTATGCGGCCATGCCTCGTGGTGGGCCGCAGCGGCAAGCTTCAGCACGGCGGCATCGGGCGCTGGACCTCTCCAACCACGCTGGTTGCGTGGGGAGACGGGCGCAACAAAATGCCGTTTGTTCTTGTGGACGATGTGGCTCAGGCCATGGCGCTCGCGCTGGATGCACCGGGGATCGAAGGAAAGGCATTCAACCTGGCTGGCGACGTTTTTCTCTCCGCCCAGGAGTATGCGGCGATAGCCGCCGAGCTGACTCTGAGGAACATTCGCTGCTACCCCACAAACCTCATCTTGCGCGGGCTGAGCATAAGCATCAAGGCCGGCCTGAGCGCGGCCCTGAAACGCAGAAGGCAGGAGGGGTCCACATACTACGACATGCGAAGCTCGGGCATGATTACGCAGATCGACAACAGCCAGAGCAAGAAGCTGCTCGGCTGGAAGCCGAATGCCAGCCTCGAGGTCTTCATTCGCGAGGCGATCGCCAGCCACTGTGATCCCATCCATCCTGGCGATTTGCGGCTGGCGAAGTGATCCGCCGCGCCGGCTGAGTCCAGCTCGCGATTACCACCCCATCTGCCGCATGCGTTCCAGGATCAGCTCGCTGTAGTGGTTCATGCGCTCGGGCTTGCGTTTCAGCGGAGCCGGCAGAATCGCGGCGAGCCGTGCTGCCTGATCACGGCCCACATTCCGGGCCGCCGTGTGGTAGTAGTGTCCACACGCCGCATCCGCGCCATAGATGCCAGGGCCCCACTCCACCAGGTTGAGGTAAAGCTCCAGAATGCGCTGCTTGCCCAGGACGAGTTCGGCCACCGGCACCAGCGAGGCCTCCGCACCCTTGCGCAGGATGGAGCGGCCCGTCCCGAAGAACAGGTTCTTGACCAGTTGCTGGGTAAGGGTGGAGGCTCCGCGCGAGCGCCCGCCCTCCATATCGTCGTCAACGGCAATCTGAATCTGTTTCCAGTCGAAACCATTGTGCTCGTAGAAGCGAGCGTCCTCCGCGGCGACGACCGCGTGCTGCAGCTCGGGCGAGATCTGGCTGAGCGGAATGAATTGGTAGCTCTCGTGATACGGCTTGTTGCTCTTCCAGGCCTGATAGCGCCGTTCGATGTGCACCGCGGTGGTCGGCGGGTCGATCCACTTGAACGACACAAGCGTCACCGCGGCCAGCACCCAAAGCCCCACCACGGCGATGACCAGCCACTCGAACACTGATCGAATGGACAGTCGCCCAAGCGATCGGAATGGCGATCGAAAGCGCGATCGGAAGGAGCTCTTCTGATAAAGCGTGGAAGTGAGTGGCTGGTAGGGCTGCGGGTTCACTCTTCAGGATAGCGGCCCGGGGCAAGTCTGTGGCTGCTCGACCCTACCACTGTGCCCAGTCGCCGCGCGAAAGCACCCACGCCGCCAGCAACAAATTGCTGGTTGCGTGCGCGACAACGGCATCGCCGAAGCGTCCTCGCCACTTCAGCAACCGGGCAAAGGCCAGCCCTGCCACAATGCCCTCCATCCAGTGCCCGCCGTGGAGTAGCCCGAAGACGGCAGATGAGACCACCATGGCGACAGCCGAAAGGCTTGTGAAAGGAACCGTTTCGAACTCACGATTCATCAAGCGCCGCGCCAGGAAGCCGCGGAACGCCAGTTCCTCGGCGATGGGGACCGTGATTGCTGCGGCGGCAATGCGAAAAGCAATCCATGTGAACCGGGCCGAAGGAGCGAGTGCTGCCAGCGACGCACCCAATTGGCTGGCCTGGGGCTCCTTTGACCACCAGGACGAGGCGATCCACACCAGAAAAATGATCGAGCCTGTGACAGGAGCGAGCCAGCCAAACCGCCAGTCGAGCTTCTTCAACTCAGCGCGGAAAAACCAGAGGACCGACAGCGCTGCGACAAAGCGCAGGGGGTAAAGCCATTCGAAATATCCTGAGGCCGCTTTGGAAACAAACGAAGCGGCAAGGATCGCAAGGAAGGGAAGGAGATAGGCGGAGGTTGCGGGCGACTCACCGCTTGCTCGAACAAGTCCCGCAGCAACCCGGTCCACCGCAGCCGGGTCTGAGTGGCTGTCGGTGTAGGCGCCATGGGAAGGGACTTTGCGCACCCAGGCGAGCTTCTGGGTTGCCATTGAGAATGCGATTGCAACGCCCGTGAACGCGATCCAGCCGGCCTGCGAGTGGAAGCCGACCATAGCCACCGTCGGCGCGCCCGCATCGCCAATCCAAATCAGTGCACATATCCTCGCTACATTCAGCACCCACACACCGGCCAGGGCGCAAGGAATAAGCAAGAGCGCCTGCGGGAAGCGGTTCTCTTTGCGGTGGTAGGCCAGCCAAACAGTGGTGAAGGCCAGAACGAGTCCAAGCCCCTCCAGCCCGGAGCAAGCCGCCGAGACGGTGACCTGAAAGCGTTGAGTTCCGATCGTGAAGGTAGCCAGATCTGCGACCACGCCGGACGAAAACAGGCGCAGCACCGCAGACACAGATCGGAAGGTAAGCACCTGCGAGGCGCTGCTTTCGCTGCCCGCGGCATCCCACAGCGACCGGAGCGGCGTAACAAGGGCTGTGGCCAATGCGCCCGCAAGAAGGGCAAAGAGCCAGGAAGGGCTGGTGATGCGGACGGCAGCGATCCAGGAACTGAGCGGAAGACAGGCCAGGGCGAGCAGCACAATGCCCAAGAGAATCGTCGCGCGGGCTGCAAAGATTCCGGCATTGGATTCGACCAGGGTGCCGAATCCGCGCAGAGTTGCCAGTCTGTAAAGGCAAACGGCAATAACGCAGACGATATGGCCGCCAAAAAGCGGGACGCTGAACGAGGTGCTCTCCCGGCGTGCCTTGAGCCGGGAATAACCGAAGGCAAGGAACGCCGCAGAAGATAGGATCGCAAATTTGTGTAAAAAGAATCCGATATGGTTTGAAGTCTTGAAGAGCCGCGCCTCCATCGGGTGAGGAAGGGTGGAAACCAACAGGTCGTCAAGATATAGGATGATCGCGAGCAGCAATAACCGCCCAAGCAGGCTGCGAGGCACAAAAAAGGGCGGTCCCGGCTGGAAGTGAGTTCTCCCAGCCGGGATACGGTTCAGGGTAGTGTTCAGTGCTTCCTCCGGCTACTTGCTGCGACGGCCGCGCAGAACTGTCAGGGCCCCGGCGAGAAGCGCGAGTCCGCTGATTCCCATGGCAGGGTCGACCTCAGGTGCAGCTGGAGTGGCATAGGCCGCGGTGCTTCCCACGAGCGCAACAACCAAAGCCAACAACGCATATTTCAGAAGG
Source organism: uncultured Occallatibacter sp. (assembly GCA_964460385.1). Classification (GTDB taxonomy): domain Bacteria; phylum Acidobacteriota; class Terriglobia; order Terriglobales; family Acidobacteriaceae; genus Telmatobacter. The sequence goes on from CAYWSR010000072.1 coordinate 13,541, forward strand.
TTTTTCATGTTCTCTCGATCTCCTCAATTGGTTTGCATATACCCCGTTTACGAGGCACTTGGGGACAAGAGGGCAGGGTGGTTGATCCTGCTCTGGAATCCGCCACGGCTCGACGGTGAGCGTCTCGTAACCGTGACCCCGGATTCATCGCAAATCCAGGTTCATGCTGGTTGAGTTGCCCAGGTGGGGACACCCGGAGGACAGGTTGATGCAAAAAACCGGCAAGAGAATGCTGCTGCGCAGGACAAAAACCATGGGCCCAGAAACACGAGGAACAATGGGAAGGATCTTCCCAAGGTAGCTCCACAATACATGAGCCGGCGGATCTTGCAGCAGGATTCTTGGGGAAATCGAAGGAAAATCCCAACCAATCCATGTGGCTGCCGTGGCCTTGAGAGTCATGTACTTGCCGGCAAGAGTCTTGGCGCAGCGCGGTCCAGGAGCTTCCGCCCTGCCGTCGACCTGACTCCACTCCAATGTGTCCCCCATCACACCTGTTCGTCCATCCCCATCTGATTCAACCCTTCGATGGAGGCCCGGGGTGCAACGTCGCAGTACTCTGAGGCTTCCGCTTCCCCAGAAACGGAGCGCACTCGAGTGCGTGCAAGCTGGTACGACCAATTTTCCGATTCTCCCGATGTGCTGCGATCCGAAGGGATCGAGCCCACGGTGGTCCCCGTACTCGATTTCGAGATTGGCGGGGAAGACTTCATCACCATGGCCGGGCCGTGCTCGGTTGAGACCGAAGCCCAACTGATGGCTACCGCCATCCACGTGCGCCGCGGCGGCGCGCGCATCCTCCGCGGCGGAGCCTTCAAACCCCGCAGCTCTCCCTACTCGTTCCAGGGACTTGGTCTGGAGGGCCTGCGCATGCTCGCCCACGCCCGCCAGGAGACCGGCCTCGCCATCGTCACTGAGGCGATGAGCGAAGCCGACGTCCCCTTGGTTGCCGAGTACGCCGACATTCTGCAGATCGGCTCGCGCAACATGGAGAACTACGCCCTGCTCGAAGCCGCCGCGCGGTCTGGCCGCCCCATCCTGCTCAAGCGCGGCATGGTTGCCACCATCGCCGACTTCCTCCGCTCGGCGCAGATCGTTCTCGAGTGCGGCAACCCCAACGTCATCCTCTGCGAGCGCGGCATCCGCACCTTCGAAACCACCCTGCGCAACACCTTCGACGCGGCTACAATCGCGCTGCTCAAGCAGATCACCCACCTGCCCGTCATCGGCGATCCCAGCCACGCCGCGGGCCATCGCGAACTGGTCCCCGCGCTGGCGCGCATCGCCGTCGCCGCCGGCGCCGACGGCCTGATCGTCGAAGTCCACCCCAATCCAGACAAGGCCTGGAGCGACGGCGAGCAGTCGCTCGACTTTGCCGGCTTCGACGCCATGATGCGCGAGCTGAAGCCATGGCTGGCTCTGCGCGACCAGTTCCAGGCCGACACCGCGGAAGCTGAGCCGATGGAGGCCGCTTGATGAGCCTGGCTGTCAGGGCCCTTGCGGCTGCCTCCTTCGCGCTCGCCACCACGTTCTTCTGTGGCTTTGGTCCCGCGTCACAAAGTGCGGTGAACCCCAACGCCGCGGCGACGAAACCTGCGGCGCCACACTCCGCTTCGCACAGCCTTCCGCCAATCCTGGTGACCGCAGCCCCCACCTACGAGCCGCTCGCAGCGCTCAAGGGCGGCGAGCGATTCCCCAAAGGCGCTCAGATCATGCGCGTTGAGAACGGCGCTGCAGTTCCGCTCGTTTCCGGCTTCGCCGCTACAGCCGACGCGAACGTTTCCTGGGATGCAGCCACCGTTCTTTTCTCAGCCAAGCCTTCCTCCACCGACCATTGGCAGATTTGGGAGCTCAATCTCGCCACCAACGCCACGAGAAAGCTGATCTCCGGCAACGAAGACCTCATCCGCCCCATGTATCTGCCCGCCGGCCAGTTCGTCTACGCGCGCCGCCAGCCGCATGGCTATCGCATCGAGGTCGCGGGCAAGGCCAACGCGTTGAAGCTCGCGCCCATCGACGATGCCGCTGCGCAAACCGTGTTTCCGCTCAGCTATATCCCGGCCAGCGCCATCCCCGCCGATGTGCTGCGCGACGGCCGCATCCTTTTTGAGTCCTTCTACCCGCTCGGCACCGGTTCAACCCCCGAGCTCTTCCTCGTGTACTCCGACGGCAGCGGCGTCGAGTCGTACCGGTGCGATCACGGCAGAGCGCGGTGGGGCGGCCGCCAGCTTACGGATGGGGATGTCGTCTTTACTCACGGCGTTTCGCTGGCCCGCTTTACTTCGCAGCTCGCTCATGAGGCCACAATCCCCGCGCCCCACGCGGACTTTGCGGGTGGAATTCGCGAGACCCCGGACGGGGCCTGGCTCGTGAGCGCCCGGGCGAGCACCGCAACGCACTACGCACTCAAACTTTGGAAGCCCGGCGCGCCGGCTATGACCGCCGTTCTCGCCAGTGCCGGCAAGGACCTCGTCGATCCCGTCCTGATTACGCCGCGTCCACGCCCCAACCAGCACCCCACGGGCCTTCACCCCTGGAACTACGCCAATATCATGGCCCTCGACGCACGCCAGTCACGCATGGGCGATTTAACGATTGCTCCCGCGCAGGTCCGCCTTGAAACGCTCGGCCCTGACGGCCACACCGTCGTCACCGGCACCGCGCCGGTCGAGGCCGATGGCAGCTTCTTTGTGCAGACCCCAGCCGACCAGCCCATTCGGTTTGCTCTTCTCGACGCAAAAGGCGCCGTCATTCGCCGTGAACAGGGCTGGTTCTGGATCCGCAAAGGCGAACAGCGCTACTGCGTCGGCTGCCACACGGGCCCCGAGCGCGCCTCGGAGAATCGCGTTCCGGCCGTTCTGCTCCGCACCACAACCCCCGCCGACCTAACCGGCCAAAAACCCGCGGCCAGCGCCGACGCCGCCCAGCCGAGGGGCAACTGAAATGATGAAAACTACCAATCGTTTTTTGATTGCCGCCCCGGTCTTGCTGATTTCAACTTCACTCGCATCGGCCCAGACAACACCCACACCCGCCACTGCTGCTGCGCCTGCGACCTCTTCATCGGCCGCAGCCTCCAGCCCCGCCGTGCAAACTCCCGACCCTGCCTCGCAGGCCCCAGCACTTTCGCTCTCCTCCATCCAGTTTGAGGACGCGACCGACAAGGCCGGCATCGACTTCGTCCACAGCTTCGGCTCGCGCCAGCTCGGCTCGCTGCTCGAAGGCACCGGCGCAGGCTGCCTCTGGTTCGACTACAACAACTCGGGCCTGCCCTCGCTCTACGTCGTCAACGGCCGTCCGCTCGACGACTCCATGCACCCCTTCCCGCTCAAGGAGAAGCCAGCCACACCGCCGCACAATCATCTCTATCGCAACGACGGCAACGGACGCTTCACCGACGTGACAGACAAGGCCGGCCTCAACCCCGACATGTACTCCGTGGCTGTCACCGCCGCCGACTACGACAACGACGGCAACCAGGATCTGCTGGTCACCGGCTATGGCAAGGTCGTCCTCTACCACAACGACGGCAACGGTCATTTCACCGACGTCACCGAGAAGGCCGGCATCAAGGTGGATGGTTGGGCCATCAGTTCCACCTGGCTCGACTACGATCGCGACGGCTGTGTCGACCTCATGGTCGGTCGCTACGTCAAGTTCGACCCCAAGTATCGCGCGTTTTATGCGCCGACCAATTATCCGGGCCCGCTCGACTACGAAGGCGAAACCAACCAGCTCTTTCACAACAACTGCGACGGCACATTCACCGACGTCTCAGCGAAATCCGGCATCGACCAGTATGTGGGCCGCACCATGGGCGTAACCGCGGCGGACTTCGACAACGACGGCTGGGACGACATTTATGTTGCCAACGACCGCACCGAAAACTTTCTCTTCCACAACAAGCACGACGGAACGTTTGAGGAGATCGGCAACGACACCGGCACGGCTTTTGGGCAAAATGGGGAGTCCACTTCGTCGATGGGTCCGGTCTTTGCCGACTTCGAAGGCCGGGGAGTGCTGGACCTGTGGGTCACGGATGGGCATTACAACCGGTTTCTGCGCAACACTGGGAAGCTCAGTTTTGACGACCTGGGCGCGTCCAACGGCGTTTCCCAGGCGAATGCTCAATACGTCAGTTGGGGCACAGGCATATACGACTTCGACAACGATGGTCAACTCGACATCCTTATCTTTCACGGTGGCCTCATTCATCTCATCGAGCAGGAGCACACGCTCTTCAAGGGCTTAGGCGGTGGCCGTTTTGCCGATGTTTCGCGCGAAGCCGGTCCTGTGCTGAGTCAGCGTACGGTGGCGCGCGGCGCATGTTTTGCCGACTACAACAATGACGGCAAGGTCGACGCATTCGTGGTGAATCTTGGCGCGCGCGGCACGCTCGTCCACAACGTCTCAACCAACACTGGCCACTGGATTGAGGTAAAGCTGGTTGGCGCCATGCGTCCAGGCGACCCACACAGTGCGCCCGGCAGACCGCTGTCGAAAAGCAATCGCGACGGTATTGGCGCCCGCGTTGAAGTTTTTTCTGCAGGCAAACATTGGACCGCCGAGCGCGTCGCAGGCTCCGGCTACCTCTCGCAGGATGACGCCCGGCTGCACTTCGGCCTCGGCTCTGCCACCACAGTCGGCAAGCTCATCGTTCACTGGCCCAGCGGCCGCGAACAGACCATCGAGAAGCTAGCCGTCGATCGCGTCCTCACCGTTGAAGAACCGAGGGAGACAAGCGCGAAGTGAGCGTTCGCAGCCAAATCGCCGGCCCCGTCGCAGCAGGAATTGCCCTGCTCTTGGTCTGCTCGATCGCATCGCTGCCGCGGCTCGGCTCGACAGTGCACGCCCAGGAAGTGCGTGCCGCCGACCACAACGCCGAAGCCCGTTCCCCCGAAGCGATCTACGAAAGGGAGATGCACTCCCAGGAGCGCCACCCCATCGTCGAGACCATCGACTACGCTTCGCCGCTCGAGTTGCAGCTTTCGCCCGACGGCGCTCGCCTCTATGTTCTCTGCCAGGGCAGCAGCGAAATTCGCGTACTCAATGCGTCCACCTTTGCCATCATCAAGACCATCCCCGTCGGCGCTGTTCCCCGCGGCCTCGCGCTCTCACCGGACGGCGCCCGGCTTTTCGTCACCAACTCCTGGGACGACACGCTTTCCGTCATCGACACGCGCTCGCTTGAAGTAGCCGCTACCTGGCCCGTCGGCGCTGAGCCATCGAGTGTCGTAGAAGATCGGGCGGGCAAGCACTTGTTTGTCGCCAATCGCATCAGCAGCAACATTGTGGTGCTCGATGCCGAGACCGGCGTGGAAGAAAAGCGTCTGGCCGGGGGCCGCGGCGCCAGCTACCTCACCCTTTCGCCCGACGGCTCCCGCATCTACGCCACCCATATCTACCCCAGGCCTGCCACCGAGCCGACAGTGGGCGGCAATCGCGTCGTGCCCGAGTCCGAAATTACCGTCATCGACGCCGCGCGCGCCGTTGTTGTCGATCGCATCCCATTGCACGCCATTGCAGGCGTCTTTCACCTCGCATTCAGCACCGATGGTCGCCTGGGTGTCGTCGCCGAGTACCACCCCAAGAACCTCATCCCGCTCGCGCATCTCGAGCATGGCGGTGCCTTCGCCCATACGCTCACGCTTTTCGGGCCCGACCTCGGCACACCCGTCGAAGTGCCTCTGGATGAGCTGGAGCGCTACGCCGCCCAACCGTTCGCAGTCGCCATCGCGCCCGACAAATCCCGCATCTTCGTGAGCTGCGGCGGATCTGAAGTGGTCCTTGTCCTCGATGTCGCGCGCCTGCTGCGCTTCGTCCGCACGCATCGCAGCACGCAGTCAGGGCCGCCTTCCGGCTCCTTCGTGCAGGATCTCTCCGCCAGCGCCAACTACGTGGTCGCCCGCATCCCCGTTGGCCTCAACCCGCGCGGTCTCGCACTCTCCGGCGACGGTCGCCGCCTCTTTGTGGCCAATCGTCTCGATGATTCCATCAGCGTCATCGACACACGCACCAACGCAGTCACCTCCACCATCAAGCTCGCAGGCCCTCAAACGATCAGCGCCCTGCGCCACGGCGAGCAGACCTTCTATACCGCGCGCTACTCATTTCAGGGTCAGATTGGTTGCGCCACCTGCCACATCGACTCCACCTTCGACGGACTCACCTGGAACCTGGAGCCGGACGGCTT
>CAYWSR010000073.1:0-19381 GCA_964460385.1 uncultured Occallatibacter sp.
GCGAACGATTTCTTCCCGGTCCGCTTCGCTATAGAGGTCTTCGGCGGCTCTCAGGAACATCGGGGTTTCGACCACCGTTTGCATAGAAAAACTATATGCCAATGGCATATATTGGTCAACCCTATTCTCAGCGCAGAAGGGGTAGATTGCGGCCATTGCTGCAGCCATAAGCCACTACGACAGGAAAACGATTCCAACTGGCGCAGAAAGTGACCACCCATCCTCTAAATTGTTGATAACAATAGATAGTACGCCCGTCTCGAAATCAGACATAGTCGCAAGGCTATCGGGGGTTCGAATCCCTCCCTCTCCGCCATCGACCCTTCCAAGAGCATCCAAGAGCTTCCAACAACATCCTAGAAAACAAAGATAACCAAATTAAAATCAGCCTTTATCGTTTTCCTGTGTCTAAACAGGTCCGATGGAAGCTTTGCTTGCCTGTGGGTACATTGACCTGCCCCCGGAAAGCTCTACGTCTTGAAACTTGAATTCTCTCGCATGACCCAAAACTCAAGAACTAAGCCGTTTTGAAGTTGAGAGATTGCGGCCTCCGTGGTTCTCTGAAAGAGAGAGGAGAGCCGGGGGATGGCGAAGAACGGTCATCGCGAAGAGGAGATTCTGCGCGTCCTGAGGAAAGCGGAATCGGGCGGTACGGCGGTGGAGATCTGCCGCAGGCATGGGATCAGCCAGCAGAGTCTTCTGTCTGTGGAAGAAGAAGTAGGCCGGTCTTCGGCTGAGCGAATTTCGTGAACTGCGCCAGTTGCGCGAGGAGGACGGCAAGCTGAAGTAGCCGGTAATCCACCTGGAAATCCGCTCAGGCCTAAGAAACGTTCGAGAAGCCGACTTCTTCATCGGAAAAGTCTTTTGATTTCGTCGCGGAATAGGTCGCCACGTTGCATCCTTGCGGCGAGGGCGCGATGGGACAATTCCAAACGCGAGAGATTTGCAAACTGGTGACAAATCCATGACAACTTGGGGTCGCGACTTTGCCTATGATCACGAACTGAGAGGCAATAGAAGGATTCGTGCCCAGCCGCTCCGGCGGGTAAGCACGGCCTTCCTCTGCTCCTGAATCTCCCCTGGAGAGTGAAAAATGCAGTTTCGTAGAAACGCAATCGCGCCCTGCCTCGGCCTTGTTCTTCTCATCGTTCCGGCCCTGGCCCAAGCACAATATCAGCTAACCACCTTGGTTTCGAACCAAGTCCATTCGACCATCCCGACCATCGATCCACTGCTGGCCAATCCCTGGGGATTAGCCCGAAGCGCCGGTTCGCCCTGGTGGCTCAGCGATAACGACACCGGCTGGTCGACCCTCTATAACGGAGCCGGAGTTCAAATCCCACTCAGGGTTGTGATTCCCACCGCCGGAAACGGCCCCGTCAATGCGACAGGCACAAACGGCCCTGGTACACCGACGGGAATCGTTTACAACGGATCGAAGACGGATTTCCAGGTTTCGGGCGAGGCCTCGTCTTTCATCTTTGCCACGCTGGATGGCACGATCAGCGCCTGGCCGGGCCTCAACAAGAACCTCGCGACCCTCGTTGTCGATAACTCGGCCAGCAAGGCGAGTTATACAGGCTTGGCCATCACCAGCAAGGCATCGGGGAACATCCTTTACGCGGCGGACAACGCCAACAATAAAATCGATATGTACGACGGCGGCTTCAACTGGGTGGGTTCGTTTAGCGACCCGGCGCCCCCATCGAACACCTCGGTGTTTGGCATCCAGGACATCAATGGCATGGTTTATGTCACCTATGCTGTACCAAACGTCGGTTTCGGTGGCGTCGTCGACGTCTTCCAGGAGAACGGCACCTTCGTGAAGACACTGATCCACAATACGTCGCTGTTAAATCAGGCTTGGGGCATTGCCCTCGCGCCCAGCAATTTTGGGCCGCTGAGCAATACGCTGCTGGTTTCAAACAACTCCGTCCAAGGCACCATCAACGGATTCAATCCTGTCACCGGTAAGTATGTCGGTACGGTAACCGACCAGCACGGGACCAAAATTATCCTCAATAACCTGTGGGGAATCGCCTTCGGCGGCGGAAGCCCAAACAACGGGGCAACCAACCAGCTGTTCGTCACCGTGGGTCAGGGGATTGGCACCAGCGAATTGGCCGGTACCTTTGCATCAATCGTCTTCAATCCAGTTCCCTGATTATGGATGGTGAGGGCTGCGCGAAACAGGCGTTTCATCAAGCGCCGCTGTGGCCTTACCTTTAGCCGAGACGAGATTAGGAAGCAGCCTGGTGCCCGCTCGAAAGCGCGCCGCAACGCGGACAGCTTTTGGAGTGGGCAACGGGCTTCACAACGGCCGATCCATGATTCGGATCCGGGTTGATGCCGTCGCTTTTGGTCACCATAGACCAGCCCTGTCGGAGCAGCAAAGAAAGTGACCGAATCTCCGCGATGGACATAGCCGAACGCGATCACCTTGGAACTTGTCAGGATCAATCCGGTTGCACTCACATTGAACTCGAGCCAGCCCAATCTTTGTCGCGCCTGGAAGCCGCACGGTTGAGAGCGTTGGCGTAGCCTTTGGTCCTTAAACTCGGAATTCTACAATTCAATCAAGACATTCTGTGCTTGTATCTGGGGGGTTCAGCGCGGCGCAGGCTAATGTTCATGCTGCGGTTTACCGTCAATACTTCGACGCTGGAGAATCGGAATCCTTTGCCGCGGGATACGATTCGCCGAATTTGTTGGCATGATGCGCGATAGGACTGGGGGTTGCAATCAGGGTTAGCCTTCCCAGGTTGGTATCAGCTGGGCCAATGGTCACAGGCCTGCGCGCTGCGGCCTGGCTCTCTTGCGTGGCGACCTCCGACCAAAGATTCAACATGTATTGTCCCGGCGGCACATGGGAAATGACGATTGCGCCACCACGCGATACAGCATAGTAGGGCGTGGAGAGAGCAAGAATCACCGCACCCATCTCGGGATGAATATCGCAGAAGATGTAGGACAGTCCCTCGCGATCGAAACGCACAGCGCGTTCACTTCCCGCCTCGTACAAGCCCAGATCGAAGCGCTTGCCATTATAGAGAGAAAACACATTGTGAAAGAAGGGGTCGTGGTTGGGAAACTGCACCAGACTGCCAACGGGAACAATCAACAAATGAGGATCGAACTGCTTGTTCTCTTGCACCATTTGATAGGTGTGTGCTGGGGCAGCTGGTGTTGCAGCAGCATTGCTGCCCAGCGGAGTGAGCCAGGCAACAGCAACGGGCGGTACCGCGGGCACATGGTCCTTAACCGCGGTTGGAACAAAGTCTACGCGCAAGGTCACGTCGGCAGTTTGTGCTTCAGAAGCAATGACAGATCCACATAGGCACAGAGTCGTCGACAGCAGGATGCGCAGTTTCCAATCGTGTCCCCGACTCAGGTTAGAGCACCGAACCATTCCAGTCGACCTCAGAATTCGTAACCTGCTGTGAGCGTGTAGACAATGGCCGTTTGTGCTTTCCCGGCGATGGGCCAGCTAAGAATGCGGCGAAACTCAGGAGATAGAACAACAGATGACCACGGGCGGTAAATGAAGTTCGCCATCAAGGTGCGATTCCTTGCGTACAAGTCAAGCGGATTGTATCCGACGGAGACGCTTTGGCGTAATTCGCTCGAGTAGCCGGTATCCTGGCCAGCTGCCGCGTTCAGCTGCGTGGTCTGACTGAATTTCCACTTCCATTGCGTCCATCCCCCCACCGAGTCCAGCCCCCCGACCTCTTGCTGGCCCGAATCCGGGTCGATATATGTGTACTCATCGCGATATGCGCCGCCGCCGAGCGAGCCAATCCCTCGACCACGATAAAACTCGCCGCTCCATTGGCCGCGCCTGGTTACCGGGACCTCCCAGTCTGCCGTGCCCGCCCACGTGTCCAGAGTCTGGCCGTTCCCATAGTTTTTCCGGTCATAGTAGCCGCCTATGCCCAACTGAAATTTGCCATCGTCCTTCCCTGCGCGATAAGAGAGCCGCGTTTCGTATCCCGGTTGGCGCGCAGCCTCTCCCGGGCTGACTGATCGTTCGGCTTCAATCTCGTCCACAGCAGTGTAGGACGGATCGTAAAGGCCTAATTCGATTCCGGCCTGGCGATCCTCAGCCAGCGCGAATCTGTGTTTCCATTGCAACTGCGGCGCCCACGTCCACAGATTTCCTGACCACGCAAGCGCCGGCTGCGCCATGGTCGCATACGAAGTAGGTGAAAGTGGCGAGATCAGCGGGCCGTCATACCCGAATCGCACCGAATCGTCCGCCGACTCCCAGGCAATCCCCGCCGTACGCATCCGCGCCAGCCCGGCAGGCGAACCTAAATCCCCTGCTGTAACTCCCGCAAAGAAATCCATCGACAGGTCTGCGGATACTCGCCCATTCCAAAGTAAAGGGCCGGTCCCTTCAAAATTGAGCATCGTCTGCCGAAGCCCGGCGCCGGTGCTCCCATGGCTTTGCCCAGGTGTGCGATACAGCGCCGTGGTGGGTAGGTCTGGCTGGTCCACAACGCCTTCATTCACAAATGTGTTGAACAAAACGATTCCCCTGAAGCGAACGGGAAACTTTGAGGCGCTCTCCAGCTTGGTTTGTTCATGCTGTTGTACTTCCGACGTGATCACTTCTTGTTCGTCGCGAATCTGGGCGACCGTCTGTTGTAGCTGAGCCACCGCGCTGGCATTGGCTGGCTCGGCCGTGTCGGGGTTGTTCTGTGCCAAATTCCTGCGCAGATCGTCGAGCTCCGTTTGCATCGACTGCATTCTGCGGCGGTCCTCTTCCACCTGGCGCTGGGCCGCGGCAAGATTCTCCGCAAGACCATTGACGCGTTGTTCAAGGGCATGGATCTGGCCGGCTGGTACCGCGTCCGTGACTGGTGCAACGGTGGACTGCGCAAATACGGCGGCCGACGAAAACAGCCACACGCACGCCATCCCGGCTGGCAGCGTCTTCAACAGGAACACGCTCATCGTCTCTCCGCGGCCTGGCGTGAAGTGTCTTCCACTATGTTCCCGCGAGGCAATTTGATTGTGAATGCTGTTGATTCTGAGGTTGATTCTTCCAGAACAATGTCTCCTCCATGGGCTTGGGCGATGCGCTTGCAAAGCGCTAGCCCCAACCCAACCCCGCTCTGCTTCCCCTCGCTGACAAAAGGTTGAAATAGAGTGCTGCGAATGGAACTGGGAACCCCGGGACCATTGTCGCGAATCGTAATCAGCAGGCCTTCTTCATCGTCTATTGATGTCTCAACTGCGACCCAGGCCGGATATTCGCATCGCTTCACGGCCTGGCAGGCGTTCAACAGCAGGTTATACAACGCGCGACGCAACTCATTTTCGTCCACTTCGACCTTCAAGGCCAAAACCGGCTGTACTCTCAGATCGACGCCGCGCGCGTCCGGGTGTGAGCGAATCGCTCCCACAACGTGATCGATAAGAGCTACAAGAGACTCTGGGCGCAGGTGCACCAGCATCCCGGTTCGGCCGAAAACCAGTAGCGAGTCAAGCATCTCCGTCATCCCGAGCACTCCGGCGCGAATGTCCGCGAACAGCTCCTCTCGCTCTTCGGCGGGAATTCGGGGGTTGGCAAGGAACTCCGAATTGGCATAGACCGCGGAGAGATAATGGCGCAAATCGTGGGAGATTGAACTGGCCATCTGACCGATCGTTGCCATTCGCTCGGCGACCAGCAGTTCCTGCTGCGCCTTCTGCATTTGCTCACGCATCCGATCGAATGCACGACTCAACTCCCGCACCTCTTCGGGGCCGTCTTCGCGAACTTGGTGAGTGAAGTCTCCCCGACTGAGCGCCCGTGTCCCGGCGACGAGCGACTCCAGTGGGCGAGTCAAAGTCCGCGTGATGACAGCCGCCATGGCGACGCCAAGGAGCGTTGCAAGCACGCCGAGCAGGGCCACGAGGCGGTCTAACCCAGCCAGTATTTGTTGCTCCTCGGCAAACGACTTGAACACGATAAGTTCAACTTCGCCGCCTGACGGTGTTCCGGCCTGCAACTGAACCGATGAGGCGAGGTAGCGCTCATTCCCAATGCGCATCTCCAACCTATCGATCGGTTTATGCAGGAGGACGTGCAGGTTCGCGGCCAGTTCCTGCCGCTGCGCCTGGGGCAGAGTTGCCGCCACGATCTTTCCATCCACAGCGAACACAACCTCGGCGGCGGCGGCGTCACTCACTTCCCGAGCGATCTTCTCGTCCAGGCCATACCCGATGGTGACGTAGCCCAGCCCGGTGACCGGCTCACTCGAGCCGAACGTAAACGATTTGGATGTTATCTCAAATAGCCTGCCGTCCGATGCGAAGAGGCGCGACGATCCAGGAGAACCGAGCGACTCGCGCAGTGCGGCTTCTACATCCTTCCGATTTAAGGCCGGGCCCTCGGTGTAATAGGCCTCGAGTCGACCTTCCGGGTTCATTAAGGCAAAGAAATCGTTGCCGCTCAGTTGCCAGAACTCCGCTCCGGCGTCGCTGATCGTGCTGGGATCGGACGTGGTCATGAGCGCTTTCAAGCTGGGCAGTTCCGACAGCAGAGAGGATTCCCGCAGCAGCAGCTTCTGTCGTTGCTCCTGCAAATTGTGAAAGGTCTCCAGGGAGTGCACCATATCCAGTCCGAGATTGGAACGCACCTGACGCTCAATCGCAAGGTGCACCATACCCAGAAAGATGGCGGTCATAGCGAGGGCAAGGGTCACCAACGATAGCAGGAGCATCGTCCGCATTCGCCATGGACGTAGCTGCAAAGGATCCTTACCCCTTTCGTTCCCTGATTAACAGGGACCCACGCCGCGTCTCTTGATTCTTCGTTCAACCTTCGCGGTATCTTCGCAGCATGAAAGATGCTGCCCTACCCCTCACGGACAAACTTGTATCCGGCGCCATGCACGGTGAGAAAATGGCGCGGCTCGGCCGGATCGCGTTCAAGCTTTTGACGCAACTTCAGAATCTGATTGTCCACCGTGCGCGTGTTGGGATAGGAATCGTATCCCCAAACGTCATTGAGCAGCTCTGCTCGGGAGAGAACGCGTCCGGCATTCTCAATAAAAAACCGCAAGAGCTTGAACTCATGAGCGGTGAGGATTGTGCAAACCCCATCCCGGCGGACCTCCATCTTTGCCATGTCGATGGTGATCTCTCCAAATTGTGTCAGCTTCAAGCCGCCGAACTTTGAGGACCGCCGGATCGCAGCCTCGACTCGGGCCAGCAGTTCTCTTGGGCTGAATGGCTTGGTAACATAATCATCCGCTCCCATTTCCAGTAGCAGTACCTTGTCGGCCACATCGCTGACCGCGCTTAGAATCACGATCGGAGTCTCCGGCTGCCCTTCCTTCATCATGCGGCAAAGCTCACGACCATTGATGCCAGGTAGCATCAGGTCGAGCACTACCGCAGAGGGACGCAACTTCCGGCTCGCGGTCAACCCGGCATTACCCTCGCCTTCGAGATGGACTTCATAGCCCTCTGAGACGAAGAGCCGCATCAGCGCCTTTTGGATTCTGGGGTCGTCCTCGATCGCAAGAATAGTTTTCATACAATCTGCTCCCCTCAGTTCGAGCCCTCGGACCTCGCCTGAGTCGGAAATCATAATCTTCTGTCCTACCGCGCCGCGATTGCCCATACTGGGTATCCCGGAAACAAGCAGATTAAGAGACTTACTTCCGGTTTTGGCCATCTCATTCAACGCCGATCGGGTGCAGACCGCTCGACCATTCGCAGTGCGCTTCCGCGCCCAGTTCCCCCGGCTAAGAAGTGTTGTCGAACCCTAACGCTCCAGTTTGGAATGAGATGGCCGAGCGGCTGTCAACCAATTCAAGGTTAAATCAGGCAGCTTCCAGATCAACCGCAGTGACATTTCTTTGACAATTGAATTACAACTGAGGCTCCAGCCGCTGGAATCGTTTCTGTACCCGCCATCGGCGTCGATGGGGCCCGGTATTTCTGAACCGATCTGAATGTTAGTCTTCGGCGAGAACTTGGCCTGAAAAGGGCGGAGGATTTTGCTAATGAAGAAAAAGCGATATCGCAGGGCGCGTCCCCTACGGTGTGAGGCCGAAAACCTGCACTACCTTGTAGCCCGGTGCATAGACGCGCCCATTCGCCTCCATTGGCGTCAGGTACGCGTTGCCATGGGAGGGGTTGGACCATAAACCGATTTGCGCTTTGAAGATCGGAGCGCCGAGCTTCACTGCATCGTAAGCCTCGATGGTGAAAGGCGAGCTCGCACGGCTGATCAACCAGACCACCCCCGTGTTGGCCAGCGCGCCGTTGGAGGAGACAATCGGCAACGAACCTCCATTGCCGCTTTGGGAAGTACCGCTAACCCGATGGGTGAGCGAAGGAGTTTCGTTGGCGACAAGCGCGTAGGCGCGCAGCAATTCGTCTTCTGACTGGATGAAGACCGTGGGGCCGGAGGGGCCATTGTAAAATGCCGGGCCTCCTAACAAGCGTCCGCCGGCGTCTTGCGCCTGCAGTGCGCCGGCATCCTTCGGCTCCAAGCCACCAAGACTGTTTCGGTTCAGCAAATAGAGGATGCCGGATTTGCCCATGGCAACTGCTAGCGGCGGCGCGGTCTGGCCTGCTACGCCCGGCAGCAGCATGACGCCGCCAGAACCAAAATCCGAGTCGCCATCGTTCAAGACTACGTAGTTGGAAGGGGTAAAGAACGAGGTCACACCGCTGAGAGCGGGCGGCAGCTTGAGCACGCTTTGGCCCCAGTTGTTTAGGCCGAGACTGAAATCCCCGTTCCCGGTCACGACATAGACGTTGCCGCTGTCATCGATTGCCGGGGCAAAGCCGGTCATCCAGATGCTCGCCAGTTCGAGGTCGTGGTCGGCGCCGTTGCCGCCTGGCGTCTCGATCGTGTGGAAAGCGCTTTGCATCTTCAGATTCGCGTTATAGGCCAGCAGCCAGCCGGTCATCCCATCGGCATTATGGTCACAGTGCGAACCGATAGCCACGTAGAGGGACCCCTGATTGTAGGCAAGGCCGACGCGATTCCATTGGTTGAAGTTATCGAAGGCAACCTTTTTTCCGTTGCTGAGGGTGGCCGTGGGGGCGATGACGGTCGGTGCGATGGCATCGGCCCCAGTGGCGAGGTTGAGGGCGTGTACGGTCGCCGCCAACTGGCCCTTCGAGGACTGGGTGGCCGCGACTACATAGATCGTCGCGGCATTGGCAGCGGTCCGAACGATCACCGGGGTGCTCGAAATTCCATATTCCGGCATCACGTCGGTGCAGGCAATGTCGTTCGAGGATTGAGACGGGCCCAGGTTGACCTGCCAGAGAATGGCGTAAGTCTGCGCGTCGAAAGCATAGACGCTGTTGTGGCCCGTGGCGATGATCAGCACATCATGGACGCTGCTGTCGGGCATCACGAAGCCTGAGACCAGCAATGGCTGGGCAAACACGTTGCCATCCACTGTTAATGTCGCAATCAGACCGAAATTCGAGGAGGCGACGGTGGCCGGCGTCAGGTCCGTTTCGTTTTGGTTCCATCCGGTGCGCTTTTGGTCGTAGTGATAGGTTGTCACATCAATGGGACTGCCGCTGTACTGGCGCACCAGGCGCGTGACGGCGTCCCCAATCAGCTTCGGCGCGGGCAGGCTGCTGGGCAGCGGGGGTTTTGACGGGTGTTCCCTAAGTGGGGTTCCGGAAACCCTCTGGGGCGCAGGATCGCCGGTCTGAGCCGGTACCGTGCCGGCCACGACCAGCGGCAGAACCACACCGGCGAAGAGCAGTAAGCGCATTGGGATTCTGCGCCGGATTCCACTCAGGATTTCCATTAATGAATCCTCGTACATGCAGCGATCGACTGGTTCTGTGCCAACATCAGGTCAGTCCTTGTAGATTGTACTGCGGCTCGTCGGCCCCGTCGAACGTGTGCAAATCGAAGCGCAATTGAAGAACCTGAATCTCGGCTTGGTGGCAGCGGTCGCCCAGATTCCTATCTCTTTATGGCAGGCCGGTTATCGCAAACAAGAGGAGCTTGAGGCCGATCGCGAGGGCCTTCGCATCGCCAATGCGGCCGGTTACTCAGCGCAGGGGGCGTCAATCTGCTGGAACGCTGGACCCATTTGCACGACGAATATGTCACCCACTCCGAGACACCGGTTGATTCGCTCAGTCAGCTCGCCATCGATGGGATCATCGGCTACTTCCGCACTCACCCGCTGCCTTCCGAACGCCCCGCGCAAGCCCGCGAAGTCATCGCGCAGAATCATCTCCCATTGGGGAAGCCTCTCAAGCCCTTCCATGCCGAGTACGAAGCCACCAGCGAAAAGCGATAACCCGCTGAGGTCGCAGTATTCGGGTCGGCGCATCGCAATCCCCGCGCTACCTCCGGTACTGTCTTAAATCTGCGTTGAACGGGATTTGGCGGGGAATAGCGGGATTTGGTGGGATTTTGTTCGTTGTAATGCTGTTAAGTCTCCAGACGGTAAATTGCTGGGCCGCTCATCAAAATATTACTTTCCATCTTTTCGTCAACCGTGGCCTCGTAGCAAAAGCCGGTTTCCCTGCGGTGAGACGAGATTCCATCCATGTAAAGAATTCGTCCATAAGCCCAAAGAACTTTCTGCTTATCTCTGATCGCGGTGCAGAGGTCGGGGTCGCTAAGATCGGCCATGAAGTCGTATCCGTCCCGATCAAGGTCGATAGGCGAAATGAAATCATTAGGGGCAACCGATTCAATGAAATCGCCGAAAGTATCAGGCTCAGAAGAATATGGCGGGCTTTCGGGGAGGCTTTGTCCATACGGAAGAACTGTTTGATAACCACGGGCCAGAGTGATTTTCGCAACCGCCTTTCCAGTGTTCTTTCCTCGTACGCGGAAGGAACGTCTAGAGTCAGTGATGTCGATGGTCATCTTGGCGCGTTCGGCGTTGATAAAGAATTCAACCTGTTGACCGGTCGTTTCCGCACTTTTCTGAGCCACGGCGACAGATCGACCGAGTATCAACGTCTGCCAGCCAACTATTATCAGAGTTCCGAAACCAACAATTACCAACCACCAATCGGGCCGTTTAAGGGGTGCGTACCACTCTGGCGAGTTGGTATCGGGTTTTCCCTTATCGTTGCCGGTTTCGCTTTGCTGGGTTGGCGTGGGTTTCGCTGCGTTCGCCTGTTCTGGTTGTCCTGGCTGCTGATTGGGATTGGGAGTTTTATTTGGCTGACCGGACACACAAACGGCCATGACTGCGGCAATTGCGAGTATCGCCAAACCTTTCAGCATGATGGCGGAAATGTATCATGGCAAGCCATCGACGCGGCACGGAATCGGATGAGACGATTGCTGTGAGCGGAGGCAACATGACACAACTGGAATTCTGGATGCTATTCGGATTGATCGTAATAGGCATCTTCGGGATTTGAAAATGGATCGGTGAGGCCGCAGACTCGATAACGCGGAAAATGGACGATCTTAAATCTGAATTGAAAGATATTAAATCGAAGCTCGACAGGCCGTGACCGGCCACATCAAGCGATGAGTTCCGCAATCGTCCAAATGTGGCTCTCGATTCCTGCTTCCATGCAGGGCGTCACGCGCAGGCTGGAATGAATCCGGCAGAAGTTGTAGTACGCGAACCAGAGCGCGTAGGCTGCTTCTAGGTTCTCCCACTTCTTGCTAAAACCATTTGTGAGGCGAGTCATGCGCCTCATTCCCATGCGGATACTGAGGTTCTGGCGCTCAATGTGCGAAGTGCAAATACGGCTTCTGACCGGCCTTCCCATAATATGGACTGGCTGTTCTGCTTGGGCTCCGACCGGATTCTGCCCGTCGCCGAACAGTTGCGCCGTCTCCTCATTGCGCTCGCCAACCAGCTCCACCGTGTCGCCCACTGCGACCAATCCGTAAAACTCTTCCAGGTCGGCCTTGGCCATCCGAATGCATCCATGCGAGGCAGCCTTGCCGATCGACTTGGGTTCATTGGTTCCGTGGATCCCGTAGCCGCGAATGCTTAAACCCATCCACCGCGTGCCAACTGGATTGCCCGGCCCCGGCAGAACAGTCTTGCCGTCGTGGTGGTACGTCGGGTTTGCAGCGCGCCGCTCGATCTTGAATGTTCCTACCGGGCTCGGCGTCGAGGGCTTGCCCACCGCCACGGTGTAGACCTTCTTCACCTGCCCGTCTTCCACCAGTGCCAGCTTCCGGTCCTCGAGACTCACTACAACCAACCGGGTCGGCGCACTCTGCGCGATCGCTTGCCCTGCCAAAACCGCACCTATCGCTGCCGCCACTGCCAACCGGATGAGCTTCCGAGCCGTCATCGCATCCTCCTTGCTCAAGTGCCTGCGCCCGGACAAAGTGCATCCAAGGCGCCAATTGAATTCGATTGAAAGCAAAGAGGTTAAAGGGAGATCTTCCCTGTGAAACCGTGTCACTGCTGACACGCTGTCTGTTCCCTGACACGCCGGATGCGGCCCGCGGTCCCGCCCTTCAGGGCAAACAAGAAATGGACTGGAACCGGCGAGCCAAACCAACCGTATCTGCGTCTTATCGATGTATCCTCAACAGGAACCTCATTCAGCGCCGGTTCGCCTCGCCAGTACTCAAGGTGCCCACCGGGGACAAGGACCCATCCGCATGACGCCGCAATACTCTGCTCGCAATCTCCTCGGGACACGAACAATTCTGTTTGGCTTGGCGCTTGGATTTGCGGCGTTGGCGCCGATCCTGCTCGCATTCACAAACACGACCCCCGCCACCGCGCAAACTCCGGCTCCCGCTACGGCTCAGGACTTGACCGGAACATGGCAGGGCACGCTCCACGTGGGTCAGGACCTGCGCACCGTGCTCAAGGTGAGCAAGGCGGATGGTGGCGGATACAAGGGGGACTTCTACAGCATCGACCAGGCGCCTCAGCCCTTTCCACTGACCAAAATTACGCTGGAAGGCTCTACCGTGAAATACTCTCTGACTGCCTTTGACCTGAAATACGAAGGCAAAATGAGCGCAGACGGGAAGACGATCGAGGGAACCTCAACACAGGGCACAAATGTACTCCCGCTGCTCTTTACCCGTGCCACGCCCGAAACCGAGTGGTCCATTCCCACGCCGCCGCCGCCCGTTCCGCCGATGGCAGCGAATGCCAATCCTAACTTCGAAGTTGCGACCGTCAAGCCCAGCAAGCCGGGCGCGCAAGGCAAGTATTTTACTTTCAGGGCCGGTCATTTCATAACCTTCAATACCGACCTGAACGATCTGATCGCCTTTGCGTATGGTCTTCACCCCAAGCAGATTATTGATGCGCCGGCGTGGTTTGGCACCGATCTGTTTGATATCGAAGCCAAGCCCGACGCAGAGGGACGGCCGAGTACGAAGCAAATGTCTGCGATGGCCCAAAAGCTGCTTGAGGATCGCTTCCAGCTGAAGTTCCATCACGAAAAGCGTGAACTCCCTGTCTACGTAATCAGCGTCGCCAGCGGCGGCCCGAAGATGACAAAGAGCGCGTCCGCCCCGACCGATACCCCGTCGTTTTTCTTCCGAGCCCTTGGTGACCTTACTGTCAGAAACCAGAACATGAACGACTTTGCCACCTGGATGCAGAACGGCGTGATGGACCGCCCGGTGGTGGATCAAACTGGGCTGACAGACCGCTACGATTTCCAGTTGAAATGGACGCCGGACGAATCGCAATTCGCGGCGTTCAGGAGCATCGGTGCTGTGGTGCCACCTCCCACCGACAGTGCAACCGCTCCGCCGTTGCTCTACACCGCGATTACCGAGCAATTGGGGCTGAAGATGGGGCCGGCCAAGGTTCCCGTCGATGTAATAGTGATCGACCACGTCGAGAAGCCTTCGGCAAACTAGCGACCAGGAGCGGCTGGTGAGGCTTTGGACCACGATCAGGATCTCGATCCTCCCCGTGCTGATGCTGCTCTGCGCCTCGATCCCGGCGTGGGCCTCTGAGTATCGCGGACAAGTCACCTTCGGCGGCTTTCCCGTTCCTGGCGCTACCGTCACCATGACCCATGGGACGAAGAAGTTCAGCGTTGTCTCCGATCGGGGTGGCGTTTACACCTTCGACGATCTCGCCGACGGGCCGTGGAAGATCGAGATCGAGATGCAGTTGTTTGCCAAGCTCGAGGCGGAGGTAACAGTCGTTCCGAATATGCCTCCCGCCAAGTGGGATCTGACGCTTCTTCCGCTCGACCAGCTAATGGCGCGCAGCAAGCTCGCTCAGGCTCCCCCAACGCTACCGCCGGCTCCGAACGCACCGGCAGACGGTAAGAAGCCGGACAGCGCCGCTGCAGGCCCCACTGAGATTCCCAAGCCGCCCGACGAGCAGAGTGAGCAGTCCAATGACGGTTTCCTGGTCAACGGAAGCGTCAACAACGCAGCCACCAGCCAATACTCGCTCGACCGCGCGTTTGGCAATCGAAGGCCAAACAGCAAGAGCCTCTACACCGGCGGCTTTGCGGTCGTCCTCAACAACTCCGCTCTCGATGCGCGGCCCTATTCGCTCACCGGCTTTGAAGCGCCCAAGGCTCTCTACGATCGCATTACGGCGATCGTCACCGTCGGTGGCCCCATCAAGATTCCGCACGTGCTGCCACACGGGCCAAACTTCTTTGCCGCCTACCAGTGGACGCGCGACCACACTGCGGCCACCGAGCCCGGACTGGTGCCAACCGAAGCAGAGCGCGCGGGAGATCTTTCAGGCTTGCTCAATCCTGTCGGCCAACCCCTCACCATTTACGACCCGGCAACGGGGATGCCGTTTCCCGGAGGCGTTGTCCCGGTAAACACGCAGGCGCAGGCGCTTCTGGCGCTTTACCCGCTGCCCAATCTCTCTGGCGTAACTGGGTACAACTTCCAGGTGCCTGTGCTCAACAGCAGCCACCAGGACGTGGTCCAGCTGCGCCTCGACAAGACGCTCGGCCGCCGCGACCAGCTCTACGGCGCCTTCAACCTGCAAAGCACGCGGGCCGGCAATGTGAACCTCTTCGACTTTGTCGACACCACCGATACGCTGGGCATCAATTCCAACATCAACTGGACGCATCGGCTCAAGCCCCAAATCTTCCTATTTACAAGCTATAAGTTCAGCCGGCTGCGGACGCTGGTGAAGCCGAACTTCGAGAATCTCGAGAATGTATCGGGCGACGCCGGCATCACCGGCAACGATCAGGACCCGGCCAACTGGGGTCCGCCCGCGCTCGGGTTTTCGAGCGGCATCGCCGCCCTCAGTGATGCCAACAGCTCCTTTGACCGAAACCGGACAGACGCATTCTCCGGATCGACGGGCATCTATCGCGGCAAGCATAACGTGACAGCGGGCGTGGACTTTCGCGAGCAGCAGTACAACGACTTTTTTGAGCAGAATCCCCGCGGCGCGTTCACCTTTACAGGCGAGGCAACTGCCGGAGCTGAGAGCACCGGCTCCGATCTTGCCGACTTCCTCATCGGTGCGCCCGATACCAGCTCCATCGCATTCGGCAATGCAGACAAATACTTTCGCCAACATGTCATGGACGCCTACGCAACCGACGACTGGCGCATTCTTTCGAATCTCACCATCAACGCCGGCGCGCGCTGGGAATATGGCGCGCCAATCACTGAGCTGCATGGGCGCCTCGTCAACCTTGATCTGACCCCTGACTTTGCCGCTGCCGCCCCGGTCGAGGGCAGCGATCCCATCGGCCCGCTCACCGGCACGCACTATCCCAGCTCGCTGATCCGTCCCGACCGGCGGGGCATTGAGCCCCGCATCGGCATCTCCTGGCGGCCCATCCCTGCATCCACCGTGGTGGTCCGCGCCGGATACGGCATCTATCACGACACATCCGTTTATCTCGCGCCCGCGTTGCAACTTGCCCAGCAGGCTCCGCTCTCCACGAGCCTCAACATCCAGAACAGCGCGGCCTGCCCGCTCACCCTGGCCGCAGGCTTTGTGGAATGCTCTTCCGGCAACCAGGACAACAACGCGGTCGACCCCAACTTTCGCGTAGGATATGCGCAGACATGGAATCTCGCAGTGCAGCGCGACCTTCCCTTCGCGCTGCAAATGACCGCGACTTACCTTGGCGTCAAGGGCACGCACGGCGTCCAGGAGTTTCTACCCAACACCTATCCCATCGGCGCAGTAACGCCCTGCCCTGCCTGCCCGCTGGACTTCGAATATCGCACCTCGGGCGGCAACTCGACGCGCCAGTCCGGGCAATTCCAACTGCGGCGCAGGCTCAAAAACGGATTCACTGCATCGGCGCTTTACACCTGGTCGAAATCAATCGACAACGACGCCGCGCTCGGCGGCCAAGGCCACGTTGGTGCCGCCTCGCAAGGGCAAGCGGCAAGCGACGCGGCGCAGACCGCATCGCCCTCCCTGGCGATCGCGCAGAACTGGCTCAACCTGCGCGCCGAGCGCTCGCTCTCCGCCTTTGACCAACGTCAGTTGCTCAACCTTCAGGTGCAGTACACCACCGGACAGGGCGCGGGCGGTGGAACCCTGATGACTGGCTGGCGCGGCAGGCTGTTCAAAGAGTGGACGGTGCTGACGCAAATGAGCTTCGGAACCGGAATGCCGGAGACGCCCATCTATTTGGCTGCAACTCCCGGCACCGGCTTCACCGGGACCATCCGGCCCAGCCTCACCGGCGCGTCCATCTACGCCGCGAACAACGGAGCCACAAGCAACGAGCCCCATCTGAACTCCGCGGCGTACTCATCCCCCGCTCCGGGCCAGTGGGGCACCGCAGGCCGCGATTCGATCCTCGGCCCCGGACAGTTCAGCCTCGACAGTTCCCTTGAGCGCACCTTCAGGCCAGCTACGAAGTACAACCTGACTCTTCGCATTGACTCGACCAACACGCTCAATCACGCCGTCTTCAGCGGCTGGTTCACCACCGTCAACAGCCAGCAATTTGGCCTGCCTGCCTCCGCAAACCCCATGCGCAGCCTGCAAACCACGATTCGGCTGAGGTTTTAATCATGCGCATCCTTGCATCCATCCTCGTTGCCCTTGCCGCCTCGCTTGCAGGCGCGCAGCAGATCGGCCAGAACAAGCCGGCCGACGGATCGCAAGGCTTCACGCTCTCCCTCAAAGTGCAACTCGTCGTGGAAGCGGTTGTCGTCAAAGACAAGGAGGGAAAGACCATTCCCGGCCTTACCGCCAAAGACTTTACGGTTACCGAGGATGGCGTGCCCCAGACGGTTCGCATCTGCGAGCGCCAGAATCTCGTCGAGCAATCCGCGCCCTTGCCAGTAATCAAGCCGGGAACCGAAGACATCAAGATCTACAAGCATCTGGCGCGCACGCAGATCGCGCCCGAGACTGAAGACAACGAGCGCTACAAGAATCGGCGTCTGCTGGCGCTTTACTTTGATATGTCGGCGATGCGCCCGCCCGACCAGATTCGCGCCCTCTCCGCCGCAAAGCAGTTTATCCGGACGCAGATGACCACCGTCGACCTGGTCTCCATCCTCCGTTACCAGGGCGCCTCGGTCGACATCCTTCAGGACTTCACCGCCGACCGCAACAAGATCCTCAGCATCCTTGAGACGCTCGTCGTTGGCGAAGCCCAGGGCGAGAACGAAACCACCGACGACTCCAGCAGCGCGGACACCGGCGCGGCCTTCGGGCAGGACGATAGCGAGTTCAATGTCTTCAACACCGATCGTCAACTCTCGGCGCTTGAAACCGCGGCCAAGATGCTTGGCCAGTTGAACGAGAAGAAATCGCTCATCTACTTCGCCAGCGGCCTGCGCCTCAATGGGGTTGATAACCAGGCTCAGCTGCACGCTACGGTCGACTCCGCTATCAAGGCCGGCGTCAGTTTTTGGCCCATCGACACGCGCGGCCTTGTTGCCCAGGCGCCCCTCGGCGATGCAACGCAGGGCTCGCCGGGCAACTCCGCCATCTACACGGGCGCGGCAGCCGCGGCCAACACCAGCAACTTCCAGCAGTCGCAGGACACGCTCTACGCACTCGCCGGAGACACGGGCGGCAAGGCTCTGTTCGACACCAACGACCTTGATCACGGTCTGGTGATGGCGCAGGATTCCATCTCCGACTACTACCTGATCGGCTACTACGCCACCAATACCGCGAAAAATGGCCACTTCCGCCGGGTCAAGATCACGCTCAATCAGAATCTCGATGCCAAGTTGGATTATCGTCAGGGTTACTACGCTGACAAGGAGTTCACCCGCTTCACTGCAGTCGATAAAGAACGCCAGCTTGAAGACGCGCTCATGCTCGAGGACCCCATCACCGAGCTTTCCATCGCCATGGAGATCGATCACTTCCAGCTCAATCGCGCCGAGTATTTCATCCCCATCATCGTCAAGATTCCCGGCCGCGAGTTGGCGCTGGCCAAGCGTGGCGGAGCCGAGCACACGCTCATCGACTTTGTCGGAGAGATTAAGGATCTCAGCGGCGGCATGACCGTCAGCAATGTTCGCGACAGCGTAAACATCAAGCTCTCTGACGCAACCGCCGCCGAGCTCGCCCATCGGCCCATCGAGTACGACACCGGCTTCACCCTGCTGCCCGGCAAGTACAGGATCAAGTTTCTGGCGCGCGACGACGAGACGGGCCGAATCGGAACCTATGAGACGACCTTCACCATTCCCAACCTCAACAAGGAAGACAAGCGCGTTCCAATCAGTTCTGTCGTGCTCAGCAGCCAGCGCGTTGAAGACAAAGACACGCTCTTCGACGCTGCCAAGGCCAAAGACCGGCAGAAGGAAGACAGCGTAAACCCGCTCGTGCAGGATGGAAAGAAGATCATCCCCAGCGTGACGCGCGTCTTCAGCACCGCTCGACCGATGTTCGTCTACCTGCAGGCCTACAAACCGCCGCCTGCCCCAGTTGACCCAAAGGCCAGCGCAACACCGCCCCAGCCGCTATTCGCCTTTGTCAGCCTCTATCTTGCCGGCCGCGAGGTCTTCGAGACTCCGCCTGCAGCCGTAGAGCCCACTCCAGCAAGCCGGCTCGGCATCACTCCGCTCAGTTTCAACGTTGCACTCGACCGCCTTCCGCCCGGAACCTACGATTGCCAGGTCACCGTGGTTGACCCTTCCAATCAGAAGACCAACTACTGGCGCGCGCCCATCCTTCTTGTACCCTAGTTCCTCGCTCGCCCCTCGACCCGGCCGATTCCGGTGCCCTATCCCTGGGCCTGCGCACGCACTCGTTACTTCACCTGCGGCGTAATCGGCGCACCCAGCCATATCGACTTCCCGGAGTTCCCTGTAACGACGATTGCGGTCCCTGCCCGCAGATAGTGTGAAATCACCTTGGGACGTGCCCAGTCCAGATCCCAGCCGTCTTCAATCGCCACAATCCTGTACTGGCCCGGTGATGCATTCCGCAGCAGAAAGCTCCCATCCGAGTCAGACTGATCGCGCCGGTAGAGTTCCGGGCTGGCCGCGGGGTCATTC
>CAYWSR010000074.1:0-19316 GCA_964460385.1 uncultured Occallatibacter sp.
CCACGTCCCGCAGACTATCGAAGGCGCCTTCGCGCAGGGTGCTAACGAGATGATCGTCGTCTTGCCCGATTCGAAGACCTTGCACAACGGTTCAATGTACTCGAGTTCAGTGACCACCGGCGATTTTGAAAACTTTATCGCCCACGACCTCGTTTCGTACATCGACTCCCACTATCGCACCATCCCAAAGCGGACGAGCCGTGGGCTGGTGGGCCATTCCATGGGAGGCTACGGGGCCTCGCGCATTGGCATGAAGCATGCCGATGTATTCGGCAGCTTGTACATCATGAGCCCTTGCTGCATGTCGGCGCGGCCCGCCCCTCCGGCAAATCCGGAGCTTGAGAAGAAGCTCCTGGCAGTCAAGAATGCGGACGACTCGGCAAAGCTTTCATTCTTCGAACGCGCTCAGCTCGCCACCGCGGCGGCCTGGTCCCCCGATCCCAAGAACCCACCACTCTACCTCGACCTTCCCACAAAGGACGGCGTCCCCCAGCCCGATGTCCTGGCCCGTTGGACAGCGAACGCGCCGCTCGCCTTCATCGACCAATACATTGGCAACCTGCGCCAATACCGCGCGATCTCGATTGACGTTGGGGATCAGGACGGCCTGCGTGTCGATACGACCAAGCTCCATGACATTCTGGATAAGTATGGAATTGCGAACAGCTTTGAGCTGTACCACGGCACGCACACCAGCGCGGTGGCAGACCGGTTCCAGAATCACGTGATGCCGTTCTTCAGCAAAAACCTATGCTTCGCCGCAAACTGCCCGTAGCTGTTCCTATGCAACCATTGCATTGAGTTCCTTCATCTGACCAAACGGGAGGAAGTCCGATGGCAACAAAGAAAGCACAGCGGAAGTACAGCGAGGCAGCCGGCAAGAAAGTGGAAACCGAATTGAAGGCCATGAACCAAGGCAAACTCCGGAGTGGCAGCGGCCAAAAGGTCACGAACCCGAAGCAGGCTATCGCAATCGGATTGTCTGAAGCGCGAAAGGCCGGCATGAAGGTGCCCGAAAGAACGACCTGACCCTTCTAACGCCGGATACCAATTCGGCCTGAATCGCTTCGAAGCGCGCCTAGAGATTCAGCTTCCCCATCTCTTCCGCGAGGTGCTCCGACGCACGCATGGAGAGAGCCAGGATCGTCATCGTCGGATTTTGCCAGCCTGCGCTTGTGAACCCCGCCCCATCCACGACAAACAGGTTCTTATGATCGTGGCTCTGGCTCCATTTGTTCAGCACGCTCGTCTTCGGATCATCGCCCATGCGGCAGGTTCCAACTTCGTGAATGCTGTAGCCGGGCGGGTTGGGCGCTTCGTTCCTTGAGAGAACTTCAAAACCCGCCGTCTCAACCACCTCGGTCGCCACGTCTACTGCATCTTTCGCCATGTTGTACTCGTTGTCTGTGTATTTGGTTTCCACGTGCAGCACCGGAATCCCCCACGCGTCCACCTTGGATGGATTGATGCGCACGTGGTTCTCCTTGCGGCCAAGCACCTCGCCCATGATCGTCATCTGGAAAGCGCTGCCATGGTACTCGTCCAGCTTCTGCTGCAACTCCGCGCCGAATGCCGCAAAGTTCCGCGCCTCAAGGCCGCCGGTCCTGCTCGTCACATTGAATGCGTAGCCGCGTAGGAACTTGTCGGATTCTGTCGAGATATTCCGGAACCGGGGAACAATGGCTGCGCCGCCCATGATTCCCTTCCCTTTTCCGCCACGTGCCTCGGGCACAGAACAGATCAGACCCGCGCCGTAGATCTGATCCATCAGGTAGTGCCCGACGAGTCCGCTCGAGTTTGCGAGTCCCGAGTTCAGCAGCAGACGCGTGCTTTCCAGTGTTCCCGCAGCCAGCACCACCACGCGCGCCTTCACGCTCATCTCCTGCAGCGTGTGGCGATCGATGAAGATGCATCCGTTGGGTAGGCCAGTGTTCTTGTCCACCGTCAGTTGACGAACAACGGCGTTTGCGATGGAAGTCAGCTTGCCGGTTTTCTCCGCGTCCGGCAGCAGCAGGTTGACAGAGCTTGCCAGACCGTCGCGGCCCATCGCCCGCCTTTGCTTGCAAACCGCCATCCCCTTAGACGTTGCCGCAGCAATAAACCGCTGCATCGATGGCGTCCACGGATCGTCATCTATTACAAAATTCCCGTCTGGCATCTGAGGGGGGCCGTCCAGCGCGCCGGCCACCTGGAAGATCTCTTCAACACGGGAGTAGTACGGCGCGAGATCCGCGTAACTGATCGGCCAGTCCTCCCCGAATCCATCACGCGACTTTGCTTTGAATTCGTAGTCGCTCAGCCGGAACGATTGGCGCGACCAGAACAATGATCGCCCACCAAACAGGCGCACACGCACCCAGCTGTAAGGGTGCGCCGGATCGAAAGTGTAGGGAACCTCCTGCTCATCGACCCACACATTCGCATTGAACTCGTTCGACTGGGCAACGTGTTCCAGGCGCCCCGGGGGCTTGAACCCGCGATAGGGCAGCTCGTACGCCGGTTTGCGCGCCGTGTCTCTGCTGACGTCGGCAACCGGCCCGGCATTCAACATCAGGCAGCGAATGCCCTTCTCTGTCAGGACTTTGGCCGCCATTCCGCCTGCGTGTCCCGACCCGACAATCATTACATCGAAAACTTCGCTTTTCATCTCTTCTGGATTCCGTTGCTGGTTTCGCTGTGTTGGAGCAGATTCCCCTGCGCCAAGGCTGGTCCATTTGGAATTCGCACGCTACTATCTCCGATAAACAGGCATCCCGGCGGCGCCTTTCGCCGCCTGCACATGCGGCTTCGAATTTGCCCCGATTGCATTCGTCTCAGGGTCGATCGGCGACCAATAAACGCCGACGGGAGTTCTGTCCTGAGTGCCGGTCGACGGTACATCGGCCCATGCCTCTGAGTTCACGGTTGCCTCGCGAATGTCATCGTGAGCCACATTGACAAAATCGGCATGAGACTCCACGGGTGGATGGTCGCTCATCCATGTGCGCAGCCACGGCTTGAGCAGGGCGCTCGCATGAGCGTCATCGAGTTTAGAAAACGGCAGCTTGTATTTCTTCTGCGCCTCTGCTTCCAGCCACTCAAGCCCAGCCAGGTATATATTCCTGCGCGGCGCGGGCGATTGGCCAATCAACATGTCGAGAAACTGCGGAGTCCCAGCTTCGAGCGCGCCCGGTTTATCGCCCATGGGAGGCACCAGCAGATCGCAGAGTCGCTTCAGCGATCCCATCTGGGGCGCGGTGAAGAAGCTCAGCTTTGCCTCGGCAATCCCTTCGGAAACCGCAGTGTGCGGGATGGGGGTCTTCGGATTCAGCCCCATCGTCCATGGAACGGGCGCAGCGATAGGGAGTTGCGGTTTTGCAGCATCCTGCGCAGCCAATCCCTTGGAGGCAAAAACTGCGGCGATCAGTGAGCGAACGAAATCTCTGCGGCGCATGAACGGTCCCTGTTGGCGAGCGAAATTGACTCTCCAAAACTACACTGCCAGGTTTTCCGCAGTCTACCTCATTTCGCCCGTGCGAAAGAGCCGGATGCATTCTTCGTCGAAGTTCAATCGACGATGAAGCCTGCGGCTCGATGGAGTCTCGACGGGAGACCGCATATTGAATGCGGAACGCTCCCGATCTGGCGAGCGCCCCCCCCGGATTCAGAAGTGGAAGACGGCGCCCACGCTGAGGCGCAGGTTGTACTGCCGCCCGCTCGCCAAATTGTCAAACGTCGTCATCAGCAATTCCGCATCAATCAGACGCACGGAGAACTGCCGGTTCACTGGCAGGTCAACTCCCCCGCCCGTATTCAGCGCAAAAGCTGCGCCTGCATTCTTCGCTTCGGGATTGGGGGACTGTGCTCCGGTACCGGAGGCGTGCGCAATCCCAAACAATGCCTGGCCAAAGGGTTGGATCCTCTTGACCGGCAGTCGATAGCGAAGGCCACCGGTCACGGCAACGATGGTGAGGTTGTAGCCCGTGCTGTCGATGCTGCCGGCATGGATCGCCGCCACGTCTCCAACTGCCGAAAACCCTTTGTCTTTGATGGCCCAGGCAAAGGTGCCATTGCCGCCTTGCATGTTGAAGCAGTTGCATGAGCCCGGAGGTTCATTGGCCCGCAGATACGTGTATCCACCCTCGATTTCAAACGGGAGCGCCTTATCGTCACCGGACGTTTGAGCACTCGACGTTTGCGCGGAAGGAGCACCGCCTGACGGAGTCGGCGCCTGTGCTTCAGCGGAGCGGACGAAGACTCCGGCGATAGGGATAACCAGCACCATGGCTAATGTCGTCTTGATCCTTGATCGCATCGATGGTCTCCTTTTACTGAACCGTGAGCTGCACGGTGGTTGAATGCGCATCGTCGCCGCTGGTTCCGGTAATGGTCAGCGTGTAGGATTGCGCGGGCTGGATGAATCTGAACCCGCCACTACAGCCGCTCAGCGCCGTCAGTGTGCCCAGAGAGGCCAGCAACAGTAGGCCGAGCGCGATCCACCGCCGGCGTCGCTTGCCCGGAACGAAGAACAATCCGACTGCCGCCAGAACCGGTGCCGCAAGTGGCCACGCTGAATTGCGCGCAGTCTGCTGTGTGGACTCACTCGTCTGCACTGTCAGCGTGGAGGCCGCGCCCGCCGATCCGGGTGTGACGCTGGATGGGGAGAAGCTGCCCGTTGCTCCGGCAGGAAGTCCACTCAGCGTCAACGCGACTGGGTTGGTGAACGTCCCGCCAACCGAGTCAACCGTCACCGCAAAGGTCGTCGACGCGCCGGGGAGCACGCTCTGGGATGCAGGTGTGGCGCTCACAGTAAAGTCCGCCGGATTGATACCGCTTCCGGACAAAGCAACGGTCTGCGGCGAGCCGGCTGCGTTATCCGCCACTGACAGCGTCGCCGAGAAACTCACCCCTGAAGCGGGCGTAAACGTCACATAGATGCTGCAGGATGCACCGGCCGCAAGGGTACTGCCGCATGGGTTGTTACCGGTCGTTGTGGCGAAGTCGGTTGGGTTGGTTCCGGTTATCGAGATGCCGGTGATCGTCAACGTGGCATTGCCGCTGTTTGTCAATGTGACAGTTGTTGTAGCGCTCGTCGTTCCAATCGTCTGGCTTGCAAAAACAACCGGGTTGGGTGCGAGCGTTACGGCGGGCGCAGGGGGAGCCGTGCCCGTTCCCGTCAGTGCTGCCGTTTGCGGCGAACCGGCGGCGTTGTCCGTCACCTGAAGCGTTGCCGTAAAGCTGCCTGCCGAGCCAGGCGTAAAGGTGACATCGATGTAGCAGTTGGCGCCTGCCGCCAGCGTCGATCCGCAAGCGTCGGTGCCCGTTGCAAGAGCGAAGTCAGACGCGTCGGTTCCTACAATCGAAATGCTCGTGATGTTCAATGGAGCGTTGCCGGTGTTGGAAACCTTCACCGCCTCAGATCCGCTCGTGGTTCCCACAGTCACGCTTCCGAATGGCAACGTGGCCGGCGTAATCGAGGCAACCGGAGCTGCAACGCCGACGCCCGTGCCGCTGACCTGAATCGATTGTGTAGCACCACTGCTGTTGAGGTTGTTGTCGGTGAGCACCACGGCCCCTGAAAGGTTGCCCGGAGTGGTCGGCGTAAAGCTGACGGAAATATCGCAGCTTGCGCCCCCGCCGATTCCGTCGTCAGAGTTGCAAAGATTCGTGTCGGAACTGTTTTCAACGAAGTTGGTTGGATAATTGGCACTCTGGATGGTCAGGTCCCCATTGCCGATGTTCCAGACCGTCACTGTCTGCGGACTGTCGGTGCTGGTGGAACCCACACTTGTAGACGCGAAGCTGAGGCTGGGAGGACTGGAGACGTTCAACTGCACAACATCGTTCTTCGTGGCGTCGGCGACGTAGATGTTGCCGTTCGAGTCCAATGTCATGCCGTTCGAGGTGCCCAGACCGCTGAAATCCAGTGTGAACTGCGTGTTGAAGGAACCAAATGTGAGTGTCAATTCGACCACATTGCCGGCGTTGGAGTTCGCGATGTACACATCCCCGTTGGCGTCCACTGCCACGGCTTCAGGAAAGTTCAGATTGGTAGTCGGCAAGACGATCTCGGCGCCGAATCCGCTCTTGGTCCATGGCAATTCAACGACCTGGTTGTCGGCGGAGTCCGCGATATAGAGGTTGTCGCTTGCATCCACCGCCAGACCGGTAGGAGTATGCAGGCCGGTGGCCGCGGTGAGAATCGTTGGCGCGCCATAACCGTTGCCCATCCAGGGCAATTCGGTCACCGTCTGGTCGATACCATCCGAGAAGAAGAGATTTCCGTTCCCGTCAACCGCTATGCCATCAGGGGCGTCCAAACCCTTGTTGTCCAGGATGACCGGAGAGCCGTAGCTGGAGCCATTCCATGGCACTTCGACGATCTGAACATCCTTGGTATCGGCGATGAACAGGTTCCCGTTTCCGTCTACAGCAATGGCACTGGGCTGGTTCAGGGTGCCGGCGGGCACTTGGACGGGTGTGCCATATGCGGTTCCGGTCCAGGGTGTCTTGATGATCCTACTGTTCTGGGTATCGGCAACATAGACGTTCAGGCCGGCGTCAACCGTAACGCCTGACGGTCCGTTGTAGTTCCCGTCTGAGTAAGCCGGGAGTGTGGACTGCACGCCGGTGCCGTAGACGATCTCCGCTGCGGCTCCGGTTCCAGGCAGATAGGTTGTTCCCAGCACATTGCCGCCGCCATCGGTCAGAAGCACTGAGCCGAGGCGCGCTCCGGGGGCCTCCGGCTTGAAGATCACGTTGACCGTGCAGATCTCTCCAACCGTGTACGCGGTTCCTGTCGCGCACGATCCGCCGGAGGCCATCGTGAAGTCGAGATTCGCCGCCCCCTGCGTCAATACATTGACGGCACCGATGGTGCTTGAGGTGCCTTCGGTAGTGATGTATACACTCACCGGCTGCGCCGCTAGGGCCGTGCCCACGTTGGAATAGAAATAATCGTAGGTCCCTGTCAGAGACACCGTCTGGGGCGAAGGGCTGGCATTGTCGGCAACCGAGAGCGTGGCTTGCAGGTTCCCTGCGTCCACCGGCGTAAACGTGACCCAGATGTTGCAGCTTGAGCCGGCTGCCAGTGAGCTGCCGCACGCATTGGTCCCGGTGCTGACGATCGCGAAGTCGCGGAGGTTTGCCCCAGTAAGAGTGGGCACGATGCCGGTCAGCGCGGCGTTGCCGGTGTTGGAGAGCGTCACAGCCTGTGGGGGGCTGGTTGTGTTGTAGACCTCGCCGCCAAAGGCAAGCGGATTAGGCGAGAGCGCGGCAACCGGAGTTGAAACTACCGTCCCCGTCCCGGTAAGCGCTGAAGTCTGCGGCGAGCCCGCGGCATTGTCTGCTACTTGCAGTGTTGCGCTGAAGCTGGTTGCCGTAGCCGGCGTGAAGGTGACGTAGATCGAGCAGGCGGAGCCGGCTGGCAGCGTCGTGCCGCAGGCATTGGCCCCTGTTGTGAGGGCGAAGTCAGTGGGATTCGTTCCTGCGATCGTAATCCCAGTGATATTCAGCGTCGCGTTTCCGGTATTGGAAAGCGTCGCTGCCTGG
Source organism: uncultured Occallatibacter sp. (assembly GCA_964460385.1). Taxonomy (GTDB): domain Bacteria; phylum Acidobacteriota; class Terriglobia; order Terriglobales; family Acidobacteriaceae; genus Telmatobacter. The sequence continues at coordinate 7,531 of CAYWSR010000074.1, forward strand.
GCTGACGACGTGGTGGTCGCGGTGGTACTGGGGAAGGTAACCGAGGGCGTGAGCGTTGCAGTGGGAGCAGTATTTGCCCCTCCGGTTCCGCTCAACTGCACGGTCTCCATCACGGTGCTCTCGCCGTTCGCGGTAAAAGTTGCTACGGTCAGCACGCCTGTCCGTGAGCTCGCCTGCGTTGGCGTAAAGGTGATCGTTAGCGTGCAGCTCGCTCCGGGCTCCAGGTTCGTGAAGTTGCATGTCCCGCCAAGTACTGCGAAGTCCCCGGTAATCAGGCAGGCGCCGTCGCAGAACGAGTCCGCGGCATCGCTCGTCCCCGGCACGCCAGCGAACGCGAGTGTGCCATCGCCGGTATTGGTCAGAGTCAAAGTCAGTGGGCTGCTCGTGACGCCCACGTTTTCCGTGCCGAACTGAAGGATCCCCTGCGGGCCTGCGGATAGGACCGTTGTGCCCGTGGGAATAATCAGGTCGCCATTGTTGTCGATGCGAGCGAAGTAGGGCGTTGTAAGCGCCACCCCCGTGGCCGGCCCAGGGACTGTGCCAGTGCCGCCGCCGGCATAAGTGGAAATGTTGCCGGAGGTGTTCACTTCGCGGACAATATTGGCGCAGTTGCTGCCGCCAAAGCAGTTGATGCCCCCGGTGACGTAGACATCGCCGGCCAGGTCAGTGCTCACGCCGTAGGCATTGATTTCGGCGCTCGTGGCGGGACCGTTGTCGCCGCTGTCGCCCTGGGTGTGGTTGCCGGCGTACGTGGTGATCTTTCCGGATGTGTCGACCTTGCGGACAACCCAGTTGTTGGTGTCGGCAATGTAGATATTGCCCTGTTGATCCGAGGCAAGTCCATTGGGATCGCTGAGTGTGGCGTTCACGGCCAGACCGTTGTCGCCGGTATAGCCCGCGATGCCTTCGCCCGCGTTGCCACCGGACGTTACCTGCTGGCCGGCGAACAAGGTGACGTTGAGAGAAGTGTCGATCTTCAGCACCAGCATCCCGAAGCCATTTGAGACATAGAGATTGCCGGAGGGGTCGAAGGTCATCCCCTGGGGTCCGCCGAGAACTGCCGTCGAGGTGGTGCCGGGACTGAAGAACCCGAGTTTCCCAAAGCCGGCAAAAGTCGTGATGACTCCCGTGGTGGCATTCACCTCGCGGATGCGGCTGTTGCCATAGTCGGAGATGTAGAGGTTGTCGGAACTATCAACCACGATGTCAACGGGGCTGGACAGCAAGGCGCTGGCCGCTGGGCCGTTGTCTCCGCCGTAGCTGCCGTTGCCGACTGTGGGCGCGCCGGCGTAGACGCCGATATTGCCGGAAGTGTCGACCTTGTAAACGGAGTTGAATTCCTGGTCGAGGATGTACTCATTGCCCTTGGAGTCGGTGAGAGTCGCAACTGCCGCGCAGATGGTCGCATCGATGGCCGGCCCGGTGATGACCTGGTTTCGGCTGCACTGGCCACTGCCCGCGAAAAGGCTGAGAAGACTGGGTGTGAACTGGAGCTGGCCAATCTCGGCGGCGGTTCCGGTGCCACTCAGGGCTGAAGTCTGCGGCGACCCTGCCGCATTGTCCGCAACTTGAAGGGTCGCGGTAAAGCCGCTCGCTGACTCTGGCGTGAAGGTAACGTAAATGTAGCAGCTGGCGTCGAGCGCGAGCGACGATCCGCAGGCATTGGATCCGGTTGAGATGGCGAAGTCGGACAGGTCCGCTCCCACAATCGAAATGCCAGTTATGTTCAGAGTGGCGTTGCCGGTGTTTGAAAGCTTCAACTGCATCGCTACGCTTGTAGTTCCCGATGTCACATTTCCAAACGGCGCCGTGGCCGGCGTGAGCGAAGCAATTGGCGCTGCCGCTGCAGTCCCCACGCCGTCGATTGAGATGCCTATCGTCCCGTAGTTGGCAATGGTCACATTGAACGATGCGCTTGCGGTCGTTGTGTTTGTCGGCGTGAACGTGAGGTTGTACACGCAGGACGCCCCCGAAGCGAGCGTCGCTGGGCTGGTTGGGCAGGTGGTACCGCTGACTGCGAATTCAGTCGGGTTGCCGCCGCCAAAAGCGGCCGAAGTGATGGTGATGGGCTCCTGGCCGTCATTCGTGAGCGTAGCCTGCTGGGAGGCGCTCGTCTGTCCTACAGGAGCCGTGAACGACGGTCCTGGACCAACGAGGTTGGCCAAAGTAGTTCCTGTGCCATCGCTCATTCCGGATAGGCTGATCGTCGAGGGTGAACTGTTGGCGTTGGTCGTCAACATAAGGCTGCCCGGGTTGTGGGCGTCGTCCACGATGGGTGTGAATATGACGCCGATCGTGCAGGTCTCGCCGGCCGGCAGCGTTCCGGAGAAGTTGCAGGTTCCTGCTGAACCTCCGGTGGCCAGCGAATACGGGCCTGTAATCGACGGCGTACCCATGAAGTCAAGCGGGACGCCGCTGGGGTTCTCAACGGTTATATACTTTGCGTTACTGGGGTCAAAAACATTCGTTTCCGGGAAAATGTACTGACCGGTTGTACCGGCAGACGTCACAGCATTGCTTGAGCTGTCGGTCGCGATGATGTTGCCTTCCTGGTTCAGAACAAAGTCGTAGATGCCGTTGGCCGGCCCGGAACTCACGAAGTTCGCCTCGGTGTCCGGTCCACCAATGCTAGTGGCGTTCAGACTGCCGAAGCCGTCCCCGAACACCGTGTTGATGTTTCCCAGGGTATCCACAACACGTATGCGGTTGTTAAAGAAGTCGGAGATGTAAACGCGGCCTGCCGGATCGGCGTAGAGACCGGCGGGCAGATCGAACCAAGCGCTCGTGGCCGGCCCGGCATCTCCGGCAAAGCCAGGAGTCCTGAAGGTCCCGGCAAAGAGGGTCAGGTTCCCGCTGTTATCCACTTTATAAATAACGTCGTTCTTCGTGTCTGTGATGTAGGCATTGCCGAGTGAGTCAAACGCGACGCCCTGAGGAAAGCACAGATGCGCCTGCAATGCAGTGTATGGAGGAGCGCCGGTCGAATACTCGTTCGCACTGCATCCGCTCACGTCGGCAACGTCACCCGCAAATGTCGATAGATTTCCCGCCTGAGTAACCTTGCGAATCAAGTTGTTGCCGCTATCGGCAACGTAGATGTTGTTACCGGAGTCAATCCCCAGTGCCCACGGGTTGTTAAACTCCGCTCCAGGCGCGGTGGCCGACCCGCCATCGCCGCCATAGCCGCTCGTGCCACTCCCGGCAAAGATCGAGATGACGCCGGCAGGCGTGATCTTGAAGACCACGAAATTAAACCTGTCGGCAACGTAAACATTGTTGTTCGAGTCGACCACAAGGCCCGACGGACTTTGCATCTGGGCACTCGTCGCTACTCCGCCGCCAATGGAAAAGCCAGGATTTGCTTCCTGCCCGGCAAAGGTGCTGATGTCCCCCGTCCCGTGATCGATTCTGCGAACAACATGGTTGCCCGAGTCGGCAATGAAGAGGTTGCCGTTGGAGTCGTAAGCAATGCCAATCGGGGAGCTCAGCATGGTGGTCGCGGAGTTGGCCGGTCCACCGTCACCGCCGTAGCCAGCTCCGTTCAACCCCGCCACAAGATTGAGCGTCGCCGGAGCAAACAAGATCGCAGACGTGTCTCCCGACGCCGGAGGGCCGAATTGCTCTTGTGCCGTCAGGCGAAGAGTGGCCAGTGAGACGAGGAGGAGTGCGGTGAACATCCACGCTTTGCGGATCATCTGAAGCTCCTTGAGTTGGTTACGAAAACTGGGGCGATTGGCAAGGCAATTTGCCGCAAGAACAAGGCACTGCTAACTGTGTGGTTGGAACTCTCAATTTGTGACAGGCCTCGTTGTGCACTCCGCGAATTTTTGGGGCAGGGCCGGAGACCAGCCAAACTCAGGCTGAATGGTTGTCCGGCCCTGCGCTAGGGGGGAGGGCGCATCAAGCAAGTGTCCTCAAACTAACTGTGGGGAAGTCGGAAAGTCCACGAATTCAATCTCAATTTTCCTGAATTCTCATAAAAACAGCGCAAGCGATTGAGTCTAAATAACTAAAACAGCCTGTCGCGCGCTTCGTCAAGACCCTTTCTTGTGGATTTGGGATGAAGAACATGAGCGCGGAAAGCCTCCCGGCTCCAGCACCCGCGCCGTCGTGGGAAAATCGTTGCGAAGGAGGCAACGATGAAATCCGCGAAGCTCTTGTTGCTGGCCGGCGATTTCGTTGAAGACTACGAGATCATGGTGCCCTTCCAGGCCTTGCAGATGGTCGGCCATTCCGTCGATGCAGTTTGCCCGGGCAAGAAAAAGGGCGAACAGGTTCGGACCGCGATCCACGATTTTGAAGGGGATCAGACCTACACCGAAAAGCGCGGCCACAACTTCACGCTCAACGCAACCTTCGACGAGATCGACCCCGCCTCCTACGACGCCCTCGTGATCCCCGGCGGACGGGCCCCGGAGTATCTGCGGCTCAACGCTCGGGTCCTCGACATCGTTCGGCACTTCGACCGGACCGGCAAGCCCATCGCCGCGTTATGCCACGGTCCTCAATTATTGGCTGCCGCCGGCGTCGCTAAAGGCCGCAAGCTGAACGCCTACCCGGCTTGTGCTCCCGAAGTTGAACTTGCCGGAGGAACCTTCGTGCCCGTCGATTTCTCCGGCGCTGTGGTGGATGGAAACCTCGTGACCGGCCCAGCCTGGACAGCTCATCCGGCATGGCTGGCGAAGTTCCTTGAGGTTCTTGAAGCTCACCTGGCCAGTTCGGCGGCGTAGCCTTCAATTGAAGGTCCCATGAAGCATGCAGCAATTGAAGAGTGCGTCATCGGGTCCGCCTCGAATTGGTGCCCAGAGGGGGAACTGAAAAGTCCTGCCCAGAATGACCGACGCCTGCTGTTCTAACCTGCGGCGTTTCCCCGGGTTTCCCAGCAGTCGTGGGTTTCTCGTTCTCTAAACAATTCCGCATGGATCGCAAAAACTCGCAGATAATTCGCCGACGGCCATCTCAGAAACGGCCTGTGTTTCGCGGTTTTGGCCGTTGAGAGCGGAGCCTTCAATTAGCTGTGAACTTCTCCAACTCCCGCTCGCGCAGCCAGGTGAAGATGACGGGCGTAACAATCAGCACATGGATCAGCGAGCTGACCATGCCTCCCAGTACGGGTGCGGCCAGCGGCTTCATGAATTCAGCGCCGGTGCGCGTTGACCAGAGGAGAGGCAGAAGGCCAGCAACAACCGTTGCAACGGTCATGACCTTTGGGCGCAGCCTTAACAACGCGCCTTCGATCACTGCGGCGTGCAATCCTTTGATGGTGAGAGTCCCTTCGGCAGCCCTGCGCCGCGCAACCGCCTCCTTCAGGTAGATGACCATCACCACGCCGGTCTGAACCGCCGTACCAAACAAGGCGATGAAACCAACCCAGACAGCAACAGAGAAGTTGAGGCCCAGAGCCTTTACAAGGAAGATGCCGCCGGTGAGCGCGAAAGGAACCGCCAGCAGGACATGCGCGGCCTCCTTTGCGGAGTGGTAGGTGCGATAGAGCAGGACGAAGATCACCACCAGAACAAGGGGGATGACGAGCTCGAGCCGCTTGCGTGCGCTGATCTGGTTCTCGTACTGGCCGCTCCACTCGATGTAGTAGCCCGGCGGCATCTTCACCTGGCTGGAAACTTGCTGCTTTGCCTGTTCTACGAATCCGCCCACATCGCGGCCCCGGACGTTGAGAAGCACGGCGCCACGAAGCAACCCGTTCTCGCTTGAAATCATCGAGGGCCCAACGGTCGTCTCGGTCTTTACGACTTTAGAAAGCGGCACCTGGGCGCCGTTGCTCCCCGCGACCAGAACCTCCTGAAGCTGCTCCGGACTCTCACGAAAATCGCGCGCATAGCGGACTCGCACCGCGAACCGCTGACGGCCTTCGATGGTTGTGGAGAGGTTTTTGCCGCCGATCGCAGTTTCAATCGCATCTTCAACATCGGCTACGTTGAGGCCATAGCGGTCAGCGGCAGGCCTGTCCACAGTCATTTCAAGGTACGGAGAGCCGCTGGTGCGCTCAGCATAAACGTCTACCGCTCCTGGAATCTGGCGAACCACATCCTTGATTTCGGCGGACTTGGCCTCGATTACACGCAGGTCCGGACCGAAGACCTTGATGCCAACTTGCGTGCGGATGCCGGTGGAAAGCATGTCGATGCGGTTGCGAATGGGCTGCGTCCAGATGTTGGTGACACCGGGAATCTGTAAGTTCGCGTCGAGGCGGGCGAGGATAGCATCCTTCGTGAGCCCCCGGGGCCACTGATCCTTTGGCTTGAAGGTGATGGTAGTCTCCGCCATGTTCACCGGCGCAGGATCGGTGGAAGTATCGGCACGGCCCACCTTGCCTACCACCATTGCCACTTGCGGGTCGGCAGCAAGGATGCGGTCCTGCTGGCGGAGGATTTCAGTAGCCTTGGTAAGTGAGATGCGCGGATCGGTAATAGGCATGAACAGCGCGGTTTCCTCGTCAAGTGGCGGCATGAATTCAGAGCCAATGGTCGTTGCCGTATAGATGGCCGAGCAGAAGAGCAACAGTGCAGCGATGAGCGTCAGGGCGCGATGGCGTAGCGCCCAGTTCAGGACTGGCAGATAGATGGCGTGCAGCAATCGCATGACCGGGTTCTCGTCTTCGCGATGCAGCTTTCCACGAATCAGAAACGTGCAAAGAACCGGAACCAGCGTGATTGCCATAATGGTGGAGCAGATCATGGCGAAGGTCTTGGTGAATGCCAGCGGGTGAAACATCTTTCCCTCCATCCCGGTGAGGGCGAAGACCGGGATGAAGGCAAGAATGATGATGATCATAGCGAACGAGATTGGCCGTCCCACAAGCCGAGCGGCGTTGAGCGTGATCTCCCATATGTGCTCGCGGTAGTTGCCGTGCTCTTGTTCGTACTGCTCCGCCTGACGAATTACGTTTTCGGTCATAACGATGCCCGCGTCGACCAGCACGCCGATGGCGATAGCGATGCCGCCGAGCGACATGATGTTCGATGAGATGCCCGCGCCGCGCATGAAGAGGAAGGCCCCGAGCACCGCGAGCGGCAGCGGGATGGTGACGACAAGAATGCTGCGGAAATGCCACAGGAAGAGCACGTGGGCCAGAGTGACGAGGATGATCTCCTCGATCAGCGCATGGCGTAGAGTATCGACCGCGTGGTCAATGAGCGTACCGCGATCGTAAAAGGGAACGATATGCACACCTGCGGGAAGGCCGGACTGAATCTCACCGATCTTGGTCTTCACACTTTCAATCACTTCGCGCGCGTTGGCTCCGTAACGGATGATCACAACCCCCCCAACGGCCTCTTTGCCATCTTTGTCGAGAACACCGCGCCTGAACTCCGGCCCTAGCTGCACGCTGGCTACATTGCCCAAAGTTACGGGTGTTCCGTTGTATGCGCCGAGGGAGATGTTCGAGATGTCGCCCAGGGTGCGAATGAGCCCAACCCCGCGAATCACGTCCTCTGTGTCGCCGACCTCGATAACCTTTGCCCCCACATTGTTGTTGCTGCGTTGAACTGCGGACACGACGTCGTTGAGGGTGACGTTGTAGGCGCGCAGCTTGATGGGGTCGAGATCGATCTGGTACTGCTTTACGAAGCCGCCTACGCTTGACACCTCGGCTACGCCGGGTACTGAGTTGAGCTGATACTTGATGAACCAGTCCTGAATCGAATGGAGGGTTCCGCTGTCGTAAGGGCCTTCTACCGTGTACCAGAAGACCTGGCCAACGCCTGTTGCATCGGGTCCCATCATGGGAGTAACCCCGGCGGGAAGGAAGCTGCCAGCAAGGCTCAGCCGCTCAAGCACGCGCGTTCTGGCAAAGTAGATGTCTACCGAATCCTCAAAGATCACGTTGACCATTGAGAATCCAAAGGCGGAGGAGGACCGCACTGTTCGCACGTTAGGCAACCCTTGGAGGTTTACCGTGAGCGGGTAGGTGATCTGGTCTTCCACTTCCTGCGGACTTCGGCCCGGCCAATCGGTAAAGACGATCACCTGGTTTTCGCTGAGATCGGGGATCGCGTCGATGGGCGTGTGCAGTACTGCCCAATAGCCCCACGCGGCAAGCGCGGCATAGATGGCCAGGATCAGCCACCGGTTCTTCATCGAGAGTTTGATAATGCGATTGATCATGGCGGCTCCTATTGCGCGCTGATGAGCGAACGGAACGTTGCAATGGTTCTTCCGTCCTTGTTGGCAACAACAGCAAGGGTCCAGGTTCCCGCCATGCCTGCCTGACCGTTCCCGCTATAGACCTGCCTGGCGGGATCCCATTTCAAATCGAATGAGCTTCTCATCCCGGGCATCCCCATTGAAGGCATTGCAGGCATCACCAGCGTCGCCTTGACCTGGGCTCCTGCAACGGGTTTCCCATCCGGACCGGTAAGCTTCGCCGTGAAATCGTTGTCCGCGCCTGTCTTCAACGGATCAGGCGTCCCATGCACCTCAAGGCGAGCCTCAGGCGCATCCGCGCTTTGCCCTGTTGCTGTTGACCGTCCCGACTGCGGTGCTGCGCCTCCCGCAAACTCTTTCGAGCCGCCATACATCCCCGACATGCCTGAGCTAAGGTTGGCCTGCGAGTCAATGAGGAAATTGCCGTTGAGTACGACCTTGTCGCCCGGAACAACTCCACTCACAACCGGGAAGAGATCGTCGCTGGGTGCGCCAACCTCGATTGCGCGCGCTTCAAAGACACCGTTTGGTTTTTCAAGGTAGACGATCTTGCGCGTTCCTGAGTCGAGAACCGCCGATCTTGGGACCACGGTCGTTGCCTGCCCGGCCCTGCTCACGAATGTGGCACTCACAAACATGCCCGGCACCAGGCGCATCCCGGGGTTGGCCACATGCACGTGCACCGGCACCGTGCGCGTCTGTGGGTTCGCTGCAGGCTCGATGAAGTCCACATGGCCGTGTAACGTCTGGTGGGGCAGCGAATCGGCCGTGAGTTCAACTTCCTGTCCGGCGCGGATCTGCGGAAGCTGTTCTTCGTAGACATCTGCCTTGATCCACACCTGGTTCAAGTCCGCAACCGTGAAGAGCGTATCCCCGGCAGTCACATACTGGCCTTGCGTTACCTTGCGATCCACCACGGTTCCGCCGGCATTTGCGTAGATGGTTACGTGCGGAATGTTCTTTGAGCCTTCGCCGTCCATCTGATCTTTTTGCACGCCCCACAACTCCAGCTTGTGCTCGCTTGCTTTAACGAGAGCTTCGGCTTGTGTACGTGCAAACGGGTCATCCGAGCGGCCAAGGCTCTTCAGATTTTCCTGAGCCAGCCCGTATTCTTCGACGGCTGTCGCGACCTCGGGACTGTACAAACTGGCGACTGCCTGACCATTGCGCACCCGCTCTCCTGTGTATTGCACGAAGAGCTTGTCGACGCGTCCGCCAATGCGTGCGCTGACAGCGGCCAGTTGCGCTTCGGGTTGCTCCACGCGGCCAAAGGCATCGATGTCGGTTTTCAGAACGGCAGTCTTCACCTCGGCCACCTGGACGCCCGCCGCCGTAATCTCCGCGGGAGAGAGTTCCACAGTTGTGCCGGGCTCGGTGCCCATCGCTGCCTGAGCAACCGCCTCTGATTTGGAGTTGCCGGCGGGTCCTGCCGCCGCCACAGTCGGCTCAGTGGCAATCCGGGTTAGTCCATGCAGATTGACCAGCCAAATCGCCCCAGTCGCCAGCACCCCGGCCCCAATTCCAATCCCAATCAGCTTCACTTCTCTTTTCGTCATTTGTCCCTCCCCTGTGTGCCTGTGTTGGAAACAGGCGCGCCGATGGCACGCTCGAGTTCCGCGATTCCTTTGTTCGCCGCAGCAGACGCGTTGTAGTAAGCGTCCTCAATATCCAGCAAGAGACTCTGGCTCTCCACCAGCCCCTGAAACTCGCCGCGATTGTTCTGATAGGCAGCGGCAGAGGCCTTGAAAGCGGCCTCTGCCTGGGGCCGCAGTGTGTCGCGGTAGAGCTTCATCCGCCGCTCCGCCGCCTGTGTCTCGATCTGAGCGCGCCGTACCTCAAGAAACACGGCCTGTTTGCGCACCTCGAGTTCGCTCTCTGTTACTGCGCCCGCGGCGTCGGCTTGCTTCGCTTCGCCCTCGTGGCGCTCGCGATTCCACTGCGGAAGGTTCAACGTCAGTTCGGCCATGTAGGCACTCCGCGCATACGAGCCGCTTGGCATAAGCATGTATCCGGCAGCCACGGTGAAATCAGGCTTCATGGCTAGGCGGGCCAACTGGCTTCCGTCCTTCGCACGCGTGATCCCTTTGCGAAGCGCCGCAAGCTCGGGACGATTCTCGATGGCGGTTTGTTCAAGCGATTCGATGGAAGGAGGCTCAATTGGTTCCGCATAAGAGCCCACGATCTCCACCGGCTCTTCTGGCTGCCTCCCAAGCAGTGTGTTCAACTCCGCCGCTGTTGTGTCGCGCTCTTCTTCCTGTTCCAGCTGATGCTCATTCATCCGAGTCACCGCCATCTGTGCCTTAAGCACTTCGGCCTGCGGTGTCTTTCCCGTGGTGTACTCGGCCAGCGCGCCCGCGAGCGCCTCCTTCAGCAATGCGGTCTGCAGGTCGTGACGGTCTATTTCGTTCGCAATCCGCTTCAGGTCCGCACAGGCTTTGCGCACCTCGACGGCCAATTCCTGCCGCACAGCTTCCAGGTCGCTCGATGCCACGTCCACATCGTCTCCGGCGATCCGAGCCTTCGCATCGCGCTTGTCCTTGCTGAGGAGGGTTCTTTGCAGGCCCACCATAATTTGTGCCTGGTTCAGGTCCCAGGGCTGACGCAGCGGCGTATCCCAGTCCCGCACCATCAGCATCGGATCGTCCAGACTTCGCGCAGTCGAGGTCTTTAGTTGAGCGAGGGAGAGCCTTCGACCCGCGGCTCGAATCTCGGGGTTCGCCTGCATGGCCTCGGCAACGGCCTGGTCCACGGTCATTGGCAATGTCCCAGGATTCAGGGAAGACGAAGGGGAATGCCCTTGGCCCGGACACGCAACAACAAACGCCATTACAAATGGCGCAACAACAAATATCGGTTTCACGATTCAACTCCACGGCTTGTTGGAATGAGACAAGCCAAGGCGCACGAAGGTGCGACCCGGCAGACCGATGCGGAGTTGAAACGCTAGATTCTAAGTTGAGATGCGCTTGGCGGAGAGCCGCGCGGAACCATCATTCTCGGGCCGGCAAATGCGGCCTGGTTCACAGCTTCATCCTGAGGGATGAATCCCAGATCGGTGTTTGAATGCACTGCGCCGGGCTGGGAAGGCGCGACGAGAACGGCAGGATCTGAAGAGCGGACAGTGCAACAGTTTGCCTGAACTCTGCTACTGGAATCCGATGCGGGAGCGCAGCAACTGTGCCCAGACCCGTGTCCAGAGTTGTGCGTCTTCTGAGCGCAGGTTCCGACGGGCAACAGGAGTGTCCCCATCAACAAAGGGGCAACCAGCGCGCGCCTGAGGAAACTGCTCAACATGCCATAAGCCTAGCATGATCGCCAATTCTGGCTGTGATTAGGATCACTATTTCAATCATGGAGCCACGCCGAGGATGTGCTCAGACCAATGCAGCCGCGCGTCGATGATCGAACCGATTGCGTCCATGATAAGACCGGCCATTCGGTCCAGGAAACCGTCGACAGCAATGAACCGTCTGTTCGTCTCGCCGGTTTGGGCACATTTTGTGCACACACGAAGAAGTTTCCGCATATCATTGATTCTACATATGCTTATCTGGTGCCCAGAGGGGGACTTGAACCCCCACGACTCGTTAGAGTCTGCGGATTTTAAGTCCGCTGCGTCT
>CAYWSR010000075.1:0-19188 GCA_964460385.1 uncultured Occallatibacter sp.
ACTCGCTAACTCGCTGACTCGCTGACTCGCTGATCTCTAATCTCCGATCCCCGTTTGTGCCATCTCGAACACGCCATATTTATGCCAGAATTGGGCCAAAATCGCGAGTTTTTCGCCGACATTTGCACGCTTTCCCCCACATACACCCCTGCAAAAACCCGGCATACGTCCACATACATCCGTACAAATCGACCTGCAGAAACTCGCCACCGACAATCGTCCCCCTATGCCCCCGCATTCCGCCCCCGATTCATCTGCATGTATGTCTACACACACGTCCAAATACACGTCCTCATACACCCAGACGTTTTCATTGCCAACTGTCCCACAAACCGCCGCCTCGCCGCCCCGTCTCACAACTGCGAACTATGAACTATGAACTGACAACTGTGAACTGTGAACTGCGAACTGTTCTAATGCGGTTTCCCCGGCAACACAAAATGCTCCCCACACCGTGGCTCGTAGTTGTCTCCCGCCATAATAATCGGGCTGTCATACGGCGCGGGCTTCCCATCAATCAGCCGTTGCGGATACAGCGCCTTCGCCCCGCAGCTGCAATACGCCACCAGCTCCGTAATATTCCCCGCATACATCCGTACCAGCCAGTTCAGGTCCAGCATCTCTCCGAACGGCATCCCGCGAAAGTCCAGCTCCAGCCCCGACACCATCACGTCGTGCCCGCTCTCAAGCAGCCGCTTTGTAAACAGGAAAAGATCCGCAACGAACTGCCCCTCGTCCATCGCCACGCACTCGATGCGCTTGCCGATCCGCCGCTCCCGTTCCTCCAGAATCGGCAGCGCCGACCACACATCCGCGTACGGAAACTCCACCGCCTCCATCTTTCCGCACCCATTCTGGTTCCGGCTCTCCACCTGTCCCGCCGCGGCCTTCGTGTCCGCGCTCGGCTTCAGCAGCAGCACGTCCTGCTTGGCATACTGCCGCCGAATCTCAATCCGCCGCAGCAACTCCGCGGTCTTGTTGCTCCGCATCGGCCCCACAATCAATTCCAGCCTTCCCACCACGGCGTCCATCTCCAGTCCCCAATTGTCGCGCAGTTCACGCCATAACCGCTCTCGGGAAAACCCCATCCCCTCTGTGGAAAATCAACACCAGTGGCTCGTCTCCAAACTCAGATTAAAAACAGAGGCTGTCATTCTGAGTGAACGGGGCCCCAAACGTCTTTCAGTTTGGGGGTGGTGAGCGAAGAATCTGCGGTTGCTTTTCTACGTTGTTCTCGCTAGCTTGCTGACTTACTCGCCCGTTTACCCGCCGGCCGCTGACCCTTTTTCACTGTCCACCTGTAAACCTATAGGCCTGTGAACCTCAGCCTGTACACTGTCTGCCATGTTCAAACGAGCTCTCTGCCTCACCGCCTTCGCCATCGCATTGCAGGCCACCTTCGCCCAGTCGGCCGACATAGTAATCGAGAAGAACGTCGCCATGAAGACGCGCGACGGCGTCACCCTCCGCGCTGACGTCTACCGCCCCGCCGGCGATGGGCCCTTTCCTGTCCTCCTCGTACGTACTCCCTACAACAAGGACGGCTTCGCCACCTTCGGTCCGAAGGGCGTCCACCACGGCTTCATGGTCGTCGCCCAGGACGTACGCGGCCGCTACGAGTCCGAAGGCGAATGGTACCCCTTCAAGCACGAGACCGACGACGGCTACGACACCGTCGAGTGGGCCGCCGCGCTGCCCCACTCCAACGGCAAAGTTGGCATGTTCTCCGGTTCCTATGTTGGCGCAACCCAGATGCTCGCCGCCATTGGCCACCCGCCCCATCTCGCCGGCATCTGCCCCATCGTCACCGCCTCCAACTATCACGAAAACTGGACCTATCAGGGCGGCGCATTCGAGCAATGGTTCAACGAGTCCTGGACCAGCGGCCTCGCCCAGAACACCGCCTTCCGCAAGCACGACACACGCGACCTGACTCCAGCCACCAACGCCCTCATCGGCGATTCCGTCCTGCCCCTCCGCCAGTACCCGCTCTTCAACCTCGGCAACTTGAAAGCCGACGCCGCTCTCACCGCCCAGCTCGCACCCTACTTTCTCGACTGGCTCGCCCACCCCACTTACGACGACTACTGGCGCAAGTGGTCCATCGAAGAGAACTTCCACAACATCCAGGTGCCCGCCCTCACCATCGCTGCCTGGTACGATATCTTCCTCCAGGGCTCTCTGCGCAACTACATGGGCCTGCGCGACCACGCCGGCAACCCCGCGGCACGCGCCAATCAGCGCCTCGTCGTCGCCATCGGTGGTCACTCCGGCTGGGGCCGCAAGGTCGGCGACGTCGACTTCGGCCCCGACGCTCCCTTCGACGAAAACGAACTGGTCCTCGAGTGGTACGACTACTTGTTCCTCGGCAAACAGAACCAATTCGCCGACGCCGCCCACCCCGTCAAAGTCTTCGTCATGGGCAAGAACGAGTGGCGCAGCTTCTCCGCCTGGCCCCCACCCGAGGCAAAGTCGACGAAGTATTCTCTACGTTCGATCGGCAGAGCGAACACCGCCGAAGGCACTGGTCGCCTCATTAGAGAGGGGGAATGGTATGAAGCTCGATCCGATTCCGCGGACCACTTCACCTACGACCCCGCCAACCCCGTGCCCACCGTCGGCGGTCCGCTCTGTTGCGACGCCGCACAACTCCCGCCCGGCCCGCGCGATCAAAAAGATGTCGAAGCCCGCCCCGACGTCCTCGTCTACTCCACCGAACCGCTCCAGCAAGACGTGAACGTCACCGGCCCCGTCACCTTTGAGTTCTACGCCTCATCCACTGCCGTCGATACCGACTTTACCGCCAAACTTGTCGACGTATACCCCGACGGCTTCGCTCGCAACGTGACCGAGGGAATCCTCCGCGCCAGCTACCGCGACTCCAACACCACCTCAACCCTGCTTGTCCCTGGCAAGATCTACAAACTCACCATCGACATGGCTGCCACTTCAAACGTCTTCCTCAAGGGCCACAAGATTCGCCTCGAAATCTCGTCTTCCAACTTCCCCCGCTTCGACCGTAACCTCAACACCGGCAAATCCGCCGCCGAGAGCGGCGAGTTCGTCAATGCTACCCAGACCATCTACCACGACGGCGCCCACCCCACCGCCCTGATCCTGCCCATCATCCCCTGATTCAGCCCTGAACGAACTTCGGGCCTCGGCTCTTGTCCAGAACCGAGGCCCGATGCTCAACTGTCGGAGACGTAGCGCCGGCCACCCGGCCGGCTGTCGTGCGGGCGTCCCCGCCCGCACAGGGTTCAAAATCTCACAGAACGCTCTAGCTTCCGGCCTTCGGCATCGCGAAGACCGCCGGATCAACCGTCTTGTTCAGCTCGATCTTATTCACGGTCAGGCTCAGCTGGAACTGACCGCCAAAATCCATTCCCATGCTATAAGGGACCACGAAGCCGCCATCCGTCTTCCGATAGTCCGAGTAGCTGGTTGTCAGCGTTACCGGCTGGCCCTGCATCTGCGCCGTGGTTGTCTCCGAGTTTACCAGGAACGTTTTTCCATCAATCACAAACGAGTATTCCTGCTTCTCTTTCGTGGTCAGCTTGATGGTGTAGGTCTTGTCGTCTTGGCTCGCCAATGCGATCGTGCTGCCTTTGGCCGCATAGTCAGACAGCAGCCCGCCCACAAAGATTCCGCCCTTGCCCGCGTTGTACTGATCGTCCGGCATCGGCGTTGGATCGGCGGCCCCAGCCATCGGGTTCACCGTCCACCCGCCCTTGTCCGTGTAGACCGAAATGATCTTCATCCCGTTGAACTCTGACTCCGATTTCACGCCCACGCCGTCCACCACCACAATCTTGCTCGGCGCCTCGTTGCCCATCACCTGCATCGTGGCATCCGTCGACAACGTCTTGATCTTGCTGATGGCATCTTTGCCGCCCAAAGCGTCCAGGTTCTTGTTGACGATCTCGTCGGCTGTCAAAGCTGGGAGCGCAGCCGGTGCAGCGGGCGCAGCCGAGGCCGATGCCGGAGCTTGAGCCTGAATTTGGACCGAAACAGCACTGGCCAAAGCGGTAAACGCGAGAATCCCGAGAATGATCTTTTTCATATCTGCCTTTCGCTGGTCTCAGCGGAGAGTTTTGATTGCGGCATCAGTTTACGCTTCGCGCCTTGCGAAACGGTCCTGTCCTTACCTGTGAATACGAATCACCCCGGCGCAAAGTTCCAGCCGTCCGACTCATAGCGGTATCGGATTTTGTCTGTAGACTCCCGTGCCCCATCCAATCCGCGGTTTTTCTGCGGATTGGGTGGGAAACTAAGGAGGTTCATGGCTACAAAGTTCCAGCGCCCCGTTCAGCCAACCGTTTGTGCCGTGTGTCCCAGCGCAACCACCTCTTGCGCGGCCTTCCGCCCCAGCCGGATGCAGTCCGGAATCCCAATCCCGTCATAGGCATTGCCGGCCAGCTTCAGCCCGGGCAGCGCGGCCACCCGCTCCTGGATGCGTTTCACCCGTTCCTGGTGGCCCACGGCATATTGCGCCATCGCCCGCCTCCAGCGCGAGACCTGCACGTGCTCCGGCTCCGCCGTAATGCCCAGGATCTCCTTGAACTCCCGCCGTGCCGTCTCCACCAAGACCGCATCTGGTTCCGAGAGCAGCCCCTCATTCTTCATCCCACCCAGAAACGCCCGCAGAACTGCCTTCCCCGGCGCAGTCCGTCCCAGGAACTTCCGGTGCACAAATGTGCACGCCAGCATTGCCCGCCCTTCGCTCGCCGGAACCAGGAACCCAAATCCATCCGGCAATTTTGGCAGCTTCTTCTCTTCATACACCAGGTTCAGCGTGATCGACGAAGAGTAGGGAATGCCCGCCAGGTCCTTGCTCAATGTCTGGTCCACTCCGCTCAGCAGCGTACTGGCAGCCCACGCCGGCGAGCTTACAATCACCGCGTCGTAGCGCTCGCGATTACCCCCGGCCTCGACCGCCCAGCCAGTCGCCGTCTTATCCAGTGCTGTCACCGCTGTCCCCACCCGCACCGATCCCGGCTTCAGCTTCGCCTCAATCGCATCCACCAGCTGTTGCATCCCACCCTTCAGCGTCGTGAAGATCGTCCGTGCCGGCCGTCCCGCGCTCGACCCACTGCCCAGCCCAACTCCCGGCCCTGCACCATTCCCGTTCTTCTGCGCTGCCCCCTTCGCCTTTGCCGCCATCTTCTGGTGCGCCGCCAGCATTCCCCGCGTCAGCGAACCGTACTCGCTCTCCATCTCAACCAGCTTGGGCAGCACCGTTCGTGCGCTCAGTTGCGCGGCGTCTCCGCCATAGATTCCGCTCAGCAGCGGGTCTGCCAGCCGGTCCACAGCTTCCGTCCCAAAGTGCCTTGCCACCAGCGCCGCCACACTCTCGTCAGGCAACCCCGTCGGCCGCGGCGGATGCAGCAACTCCAGCCCCATCTTGATCTTGGTCCTGATCGAAAACAGCGAGGTTAACGCCGTCGGCACCAGCTTCGTCGGCACCAGAAACATCAGTCCATCGGGCAGCGCCACCATCCGGTTCTTCACCAGGATGTAGGTCTTCCGGTCCGCATCGTTTGAAGGCGTTAGCTGTTCTCCAAGCCCCAGTTCCCGGCAGAGCTCTATCCCCGCCGGCTTCTCCGTCAGGAACGAATCCGGCCCCCGCTCCAGAACCGTCCCCCCCACAATCTCCGACGAAAGCGATCCCCCCAGCCGCTCTCGCGACTCAAAGAGCGTGTACTCTATCTCCGCTCCGCCCGCGCGCGCCTTCTCCAGCTCATAGGCAGCCGCCAGTCCCGCAATTCCCCCGCCAATGATCGCTGTTCGCATCGGTTGACCTCACCTAATCTTAAAGTACTTCCAGGCCAGCGTATGGGGATGTGCCTCTAACCGGAACGAAAGTCCCGCCAACGGTTCCACCGGCTCTCCGGAGCTTGAAACACCCTAGTACCTTCGGGTGCCTCGCAATCCCATCTTCTGCCCTTGCCTCCTCAACCGCATGTGATTTAAATCACGCGTGGGTCTAGAATTGGTGCAGCACGCTATCATCTATCCGCACTTCATTCGTCATCCTTCGACTGATTCGCCAATCCTCCGGCCACAGGCCAGCGGTGGCCCATCCGCCCGGAGGTCTACGCTGCACACCGCTCTGGAGACCCCTCCATGACCGCAGAACTGATCCATCGTCTGCACTTCGCCTTCACCATCACCTTCCATTACCTCTTTCCCCAGCTGACCATGGGCCTGGCGCTGCTCATCGTGGTCCTCAAGACGGCCGCTCTCCGCCCCGGCCACGAGCTGTGGGATCAGGCGGCCCGCTTCTGGGGAAAGATCTTTGGCATCAACTTCGTCTTCGGCGTGGTCACGGGCATTCCCATGGAGTTCGAATTCGGAACCAACTGGGCTCGCTTTTCGCGCCTCTCCGGCGGCGTCATCGGCCAGCCGCTGGCCATGGAAGGCGTCTTCAGCTTCTTTCTCGAGTCGGCGTTCCTCGGGCTTTTTCTTTACGGAGGAAAGCGCATATCCAAGCGTCTCCATTGGTTTTCGGCCGTAATGATCTTCGTCGGCTCCTGGGTCTCCGGCTTCTTCATCATCGTTACCGACGCTTGGATGCAGCACCCCGTCGCCTACTCCCGGCTCCCTAATGGCCAGTTTGAGGTCACCAGCTTCTGGCAATTGCTCCTCAACCCTTGGGCGCTCCTCCAATACATGCACAACATGACGGGCGCTGTGATCACAGGTTCGTTTGTCATGAGCGCAGTCGGCGCGTTTTACCTTCTTGAAGGCAAGCGCACTGAGTTTGCGCGTATCTTCCTCAAAGTTGGCGTCATCGCCGGGTTGATCTCGTCAATCGCCATCATCTTTCCCACCGGAGACCTGCACGGCAAGTACGTGGCCCATAACCAACCTGCCGCCATTGCCGCCATGGAGGGTCTTTTCCACAGCGAAGAGGGCGCGGGCCTGGTGCTGATGGGCCAGCCCAACGAGGAAACAGGCAAGATCGACAATCCGATCGTCGTCAACGACATGCTGAGCTTCCTCATCTACGGCACCACCAAGGCTGAAGTGCAGGGGCTCGACCAGATTCCGCGCGACCAGTGGCCAACAGCGTTGCCGTTGCTCTTCTACGCCTACCACATCATGGCCGGGCTCGGAACCTGGTTCGTCCTTCTCATGCTCGTCGCTGCATTCCTGTTGTGGCGGCAAAAACTCCACAAAGCACGATGGGTTCTCTGGGCGTTGCTGCTCAGCTTTCCTCTGCCTTATATCGCCAACACCGCCGGATGGATGACCGCCGAGCTCGGGCGCCAGCCCTGGCTTATCTACGGAATCATGCGAACCAGCGAGGGCTATTCAAACACGGTCTCAGCCAGCAATGGCCTGTTCACTCTGATTGGATTCATGGGCATCTACACGCTGCTCGGGCTGCTCTTCACCGTGCTCATCTATCGCGAAATCAGCCATGGCCCCACCCCGGAAGCTGCGATTGCTGTAGATGCGCACTAATGGGGTATCCGACGATGCCAAGGCCAACGGAGGAATTGTATGTTGTGAACCATTGCGAAGAGATCCTCGGCTTTCGCGCGGGCTTACTTACTCGCTAACTCGCTGTCGTGCTAACTCGCTGACTCGCTGAAAGGAGTCTCCATGATGGGTTTTATCTGGTTCTGGCTCGTCGCCATCATGATCGTCGGCTACATCGTTCTCGACGGCTTCGATCTCGGCGTCGGAGTGCTTCACTTGTTCCTCGTGCGAACCGAGGCTGAGCGCCAGGCCACGCTCCGTTCCATTGGCCCGGTTTGGGACGGCAATGAGGTCTGGCTTCTCGCCGGCGGGGGCACGCTCTACTTCGCCTTTCCGCTCCTCTATGCGTCAGCCTTCAGCGGCTTTTATCTGCCTCTGATGATCGTGCTCTGGCTTCTCATCCTGCGCGGCGTGAGCCTTGAGTTGCGCAACCACATTGACGTCGGCGTCTGGCGCGACCTGCTCGACGGCGTCTTCGGCGTCTCCAGCACACTCCTCATCATCTTCTTCGGCGCAGCGCTGGCCAATGTTCTCCGCGGCGTTCCGCTCCAGGCGGATGGCTACTTCTTTCTCCCCCTCTGGACCAACTGGCAGCCTGGCCCGCATCCCGGCATCCTCGACTGGTACACCGTGATCGGCGGAGTCCTTGCCCTTGCTGCGCTCACCCTCCACGGATCTCTCTGGCTCGTGATGAAGGTCTCAGGCGACCTGGAGCATCGTGCGCGCCGGCTCGTCCCGGCGCTCTGTCTGGTCGTATCGTTGCTCACCCTGGTCAGCCTCTGGGCTACGATGGCCGTTCGCCCCTCAAGCCTGAACAACTACTTTGACCACCCCGTTGCGTTCATCATTCCAGCCGGGGTGGCTGCATCCCTCGGTGCCATCTGGTACTTCAATCGCGCAGCCCAGCCCCTCAAAGCATTCCTCGCTTCCTGTTTCTACCTGTTCTTCCTGCTCGCGGGCGCATGCTGGGGGCTCTACCCCACGCTGCTTCCCGCCACCACGGGGCAGGACCGCGACATCACTCTGGCTAAGGCTCTCTCCGGCCCCCATACGCTTGCCGTGGGTCTGGCCTGGTGGGCAGTTGGCATGGCGCTAGCCATCGGTTACGTAGTTTTCGTCTACTCCAGGTTCAGGGGCAAAGTGAATATCGAATCGTCCGGGCACTAAAGGGGCCCTTACGCAAATTGCGTAGATATTTACGCAATTTGCGTGTCGTGTTTTGATTCTCAGCCCCGCCACAGCCGGGGTACAATTCGAGAAAATCCGCCCTGCAAAGGGAGATTCCCATTCAGAATCCCAACCTCCAACCTGCCAATCGCATCGGCTCCATCGACTTCGTTCGCGGCCTCGCCATGGTCGTCATGGCCCTCGACCACACGCGAGACTTCATCTGCAACATCCCCTTCCAGCCGGAGGACATCGACCAGACCTGGGCCCTCTACTTCCTCGTCCGTTGGGTAACCCATTTCTGCGCCCCGGCGTTCTTCCTCCTAGCCGGCGTAGGCGCATACCTCTACGGAACCAGGCATTCCCCCGCCGCATTGCAGCGGTTTCTCGTCACCCGCGGTCTCTGGCTGGTGGTGCTGGAGTTCACGGTCATTGGCTTCGCCTGGACGTTCCACCCCGGCTGGGGCATGTTCGGCGTCATCTGCTGTCTGGGCCTGTCCATGATCCTGCTTGCGGCGTTTGTCCGTTTGCCGCGCTGGCTCATCATGGCCGTCGCCTTGATTATCATCTGTACGCACGACCTCTTCGACAGCCTCAAACCCACCGACTTCCATTCATGCCAATGGTTGCTCTTCGTGCTGCACCGTTCCGGACGCGCGCACTTCGGGGAGTTCGCTCTCTTCGTCCTGTTCCCGTTGATTCCGTGGTGTGCAGTCACCCTGCTCGGCTACAGCATGGGCACCCTCTTCCAGCCCAACTCATCTTCATCCCGCCGCACGCTGCTCTGGGCCGGCGCGGGCTCATTAGTTCTCTTCGCCCTGCTCCGCGCCACCAACGCCTACGGCAACCCGCCCGCCGAGATAGCCCACTCCACCCCCGGCAATTGGCACGTGCTCCCCGACCTCTCCAAAACCCTCATCCTCTTCTTTGACGTCGAAAAATATCCGCCCTCGCTCCAATACCTGTTGATGACTCTCGGCCCAATCTTCATCCTGCTCGCCATCGGCGGCGCGGGATTCTGGGGCCGCTTTGGCCGCGTCATCGAGACCTACGGCCGCGTCCCGCTCTTCTTTTACATCCTGCACTTGTACGTGATTCACCTGGCCGCAGCACTGCTCGCCTACCTCAGCCACCAGCCCGTTGCCTGGCTCTTCCACGGCGGATTCTTCCTCAACTACCCGCCTGATGGGCAGCCTTACGGCCAGGGCCTCGGCATCGTCTGCGCCATGTGGCTCGCAGTAGTCCTGTTGCTCTACTTCCCCTGCGCCTGGTTCGCCCGCGTCAAGAAGCGCCATCCCGACTCGCTGCTGCGCTTCTTATAACGGGCAACGAGAACCGCACCAACAAAGTATTCGCGGATCTACGCGCGCAGCCACCAGCCCTTCAGCATTCTGCGACGTCCAATCTGTTTTGGTGAGTAAAACCGGGCGACCCCCAAAGGAGACTGGTCGAATGGAGCAGCAGAATTCAAGGAGGAGGATCTGCCTGACAACGCTCTCGATTGTCGTCGCTGCCTCCGCAATCGGATGCCTTAAAACAGCGCCGATCCAAGGGCCGCCAAGTATTCGAGTCGAGAACCGCTCCGCTATGGACCTCAAGAATGTCTCAGTCAACGGCATATCGTTTGGCGATATCAGGAGAGGGGAACGAACTAAGTATCAGACGATCAAGGGCGCCTACAGATATGGTCACGTGTATGCTTTGACCCCGACCGGCCCCTTGGAGATTTTTCCAATTGACTATGTTGGGGAGAGTCCTCTCGGCGCCGGAAACTATACTTACGCTCTCACCGTAAGCGGTGGAAGGCTGATCACCGAGTGTGAGACGAACTGAGCGCGCGCCGCATCTTTTTGTGACGCACGCATCACCGCCAATTCAGGAATTGCAATCCCACCCAGCCTGGCGGCCGGAACTGCACCTCGTTCTCTCCAGGAATGCCGCTTACAGCTTCACCAGCACTTCATTCGGCTGCAAATGCCGGAACGCATCGGCCTTCTGCTCCAGCTCCGGATCCCAGTTCTTTGGCTGGTAGATGCAGCAGGGCTCCTGCGCCAGGGGATTGCCGGTGATGGCATAGGACCGCGCGCGTGAGCCGCCGCAGATCTCCTTGTATTCGCACGCCCCGCACTTGCCCTCAAGCTTGCTGGTGTCGCGCAGGCTCTTGAAGATCGGCGCTTCCCGATAGACCTCGGCCAGCGGCGTCTCGCGAATGTTCCCCGCGTGAATCGGCAAAAAGCCGCTCGGATAAACATTACCCACATGCGAAATAAACATGAATCCCTTGCCGTCGTTCACGCGCCGCGTCGCCCAGCTCGCCGTCCGCGTCTGCGCGTCCGCCGTCGGAGCGCCCGGCTCATATCCCAGCGCCGCCGCCATCTTCGCCGGCATCGGGCCTCCGCTCGCCCCACCGTGCCCGTGACCCATCTTCCGCTCTTCCAGGTTGTGCTGCAGCAGGTAGCGCCGGTAGTGCATCGCCTCGGTGGTCTTGATCTGGAAACTCACCCGGTGCGACAGCTCGTAGATCTTGCCGAACACGTTCTCAAACTCTTCGCCGCTTAGCAGATCCGCCTGCTGACCGCGCCCCACGGGAACCAGGAAGAAAACATTCCACATCACGATGGCCAGCTTCTCAAACAACGCGCAGAGGTTATCCAGATCATGTGCATTGTGCCGGCTGATGGTGGTGTGCACCTGGATGGGCAGCCCCACCTCATTGGCCCACTCGATCGCCTGGATGGTCCGTGCCCATGCCCCGGGCAATCCCCGGAATGCATCGTGAATCTCGGGCGTCGACCCGTCCAGCGAAATCCCCAGCCGCACCAATCCGGCGTCTTTCAGTTTTTGCATCGCCTCGCGTGTCAGCAGGGGCGTCGCACTCGGTGTCAGTGCCACTTGCACGCCCTTCGACGCGGCATACTCGATCAGCTCGAAAACATCCTTCCGCTTCAGCGGATCCCCGCCCGTGAACACAAAGATCGGCACGCCCATATCTGCAATCTGGTCAATCAGACCCTTGCCCTCGGCGTTGGTCAGCTCGTCAGGATGCGCAATCGGTTGCGCCGCAGCGCGGCAGTGCTTGCAGGCAAGATCGCACGATTGCGTGACCTCCCAGATGGCCAGAAACGGCGTCTCATCAAAGTTCAACCCGCCGCGTGCGGGAATCGTGTGCATCGGTTGCATTGGCTGCATGAGGCCTCCTCCAGGAACCGGCGGCGCATTCACCTGAGCGGCTCCAAAACAGGGGAAGCACCTCAGGTTGTCTCGCTCCGGCTCCTCAATCCAGTCTTAGGAAATACCCCTCCCTGCGGCCCCGGCTGTGATAAGGATCACTTTAGGTCGGAAATCCTTCGCACTTTTCGCCCACGGCTGGACTTCTCGCTCCGAACAGGCGCACAATCCCCGCACAGGAGTACGATTCGCAGGGAGCCGCGTCCCTCTTAATGAACGGATGAACGTAGGCGGTTCAGGAACCGTGGTTCAAGCGCAATTTGAGTGATTCAAATCACTTTAACCTGTGCGGCGGCGCACTGCGTGCTCGTCAGGGAAATTGATACTGTCTTGACCGCACCTCATAAGGAGGTTCCCATGGCAGCTTCCATTCGGACAGGTTGGAGCAAACCCTCCACCATCCTCTTCGCATCCGAGATTCCCGCCAATGAGAGGGCCTTTTCCTTTGCCCTTGCGCAAGCCTGTGAGTTTGGCGCCGACCTTATTCTCTTTCACGCGTACGACACGCTTGTGGTAGCAGCTTCTGAGACTTCGGGCATCCGCTACTACGACTACGCTGCCGCTGCCCAAGCAGAAATGAAAAGCCTCGAACCGCTGGCTCTTGAGGCAAAGCAGGCGGGAATCCGCTGCGAGATCGTCGTCCGGCCGGGCCTTCCCGCCGACCAGATCCTCGCCTTCCTGCGCGAACGTCCGATCGACCGCGTGGTCATGGGTACGCACTCGCCCGGCCCCATCGGAAAGCTCCTTGTCGGCTCGGTGGCCGAGGCAGTGCTTCGGTCTTCCTCGGTGCCCGTTTACATCGTCGGCCCCGAGGCTGTCGATGGCCAATACCGGAAATTCGCGACCCGCACCATCCTTTGTGCCGTAAGCCTGCAGGAAGCAAGCTACGTTGTCGCTGCCTTTGCCGCCGAACTTGCCTTTCAGCACAGAGCCCGGCTCATCCTGCAACACGTGATTCGGCCGCAGGAGAGCGCAGAAGTGCTCGCTGGCCGGTCGATCGACCAGATTGAGGCCGATTTGCTCGGCCTGGTTCCTCCTGAACTGCAAGGCAAGATCACCGTGCAGACAATCGTTGTCCCGGGCGATCCCACTGAGGAGTTGCTCTATCAGGGACGGGCACAGTTGGCGGATCTGATCGTTCTTGGTGCGCAGGGGGCTTCGGCGTTTGCCGCCATCACCCGGCATGGCGTGGTCTACAAGGTGCTGGCACACTCTCATTGCCCGGTGATCACGCTCTCGCCCAATGTGCTCGCTTCCTGCGGGCTCAAGTCTGAGGCCCATCACCCGGCTGAGGTGTACATGGCGGGCGTTTTCTAGAAAGCGGGCGGAGGGAGCAGGGCGTTTTAATCCCCGGAATAAGGGCGAATTTACGAGGCCCCAGGCCCGGGCCTCTACTGCTTCGCGGCCTTCGGCACAGGTCCGTGCTTCGGCGCGGGCCCACGCTTCGCCACGGCACAGGGCTTTCCTGCGCACAGTGCGCCCGTGATCCCCACGCCTTCCTTGATCGTGTAGATCCGGTCGGACGCTGGAATCTTCACCATCTCCTTCGCGCCACTCGGCCAATGGATCTCCGCCGTCCCGCCATCGGTTGCATCTCCCAGCCCAAAGTGCAGCCGGCGATCGCTGGACGAGACGTAACTTCCGCTTGACAGCACATCCTGGCGCATGCGCATCCCGTTTGCCGTCAGATAGACGGTGGCGCAGGTGGCGTCGCGCGGGCTCTTCGGGCCGCCGACCAGGCCGATCTCCACCCAGTGATGGTGGTCCGGGCTCACATTCCTCAGCAGCACGGGCACGCTGTCGATCGCGTTGATCACCACGTCGATCTTCCCATCGTTGAACAGGTCGCCAAACGCCGCGCCTCGCCCTGGAGTTACCACCGCCAGCCCTGTCCCATTCACAGCCGGAACCAGCGAAAAGCCCTTGCCCTCGTCGTTATGGAAGAGCAGCGGCCGTTCCGCCCAGCTCGTTCCCCAATCGTGCTGGTCCACCTGGGGGTACACGTGTCCGTTCGTCATGAACAGGTCCAGCCAGCCGTCGTTGTCGTAATCGATGAATCCATCGCCCCACCCGACAAACGGAATGGACGGTTGCGCCACTCCCGCCTTGTAGCTCACGTCGGTAAAGCTCAGATCCCCGTCGTTATGGAACAGAACCTTGTAGTCGTCGCCAAAGTCGGTAATGAAAAAATCCAGCTGCCCGTTGTTTTCATAGTCGCCGGCTGCAATGCCCATCGACGCAATCTCCCGCCCGTCCTTGTTCAGCGCGAACCCCGAAGCGTAACTGTCGTCCTCAAAGGTCCCATTGCCTTTGTTCACGTACAGGTAATTCGGCTCGGAGTCGTTGCCCACCAGGATGTCGGGCTTGCCGTCGCCTTTGATCGCCACCATCATCGACGTAAGGCCGAAGTACCGCTCCTTGTCTTCCACGCCGGCTTTCACCGTCACGTCGGTAAACGTCCCATCCCCATTGTTGTGAAACAGGTGATCCGGCTCGCCCTGCAAGCCTCTCGGACCGCAGTTGACGGCCACGCCCCGGTACATGCAGTTCACATATCCCACCGATTTCGTTCCGGTGATTGGCGGGTTGTCGCGGTCGAAATGCACATACCCCGCCACGTACAGGTCGAGCCGCCCATCCCCGGTCACGTCTCCCCACGCCGACCCGCTCGACCAGTTGCCCAGGGCGACGCCCGCCTTTTCCGCCACATCGGTAAACGTGCCGTTGTGGTTGTTGTGGTAGAGCCGATTCTTGCCGAAGTTGCTGACAAAGATGTCGGGCCAGCCATCGTTGTCATAGTCGGCCACGCTCACCCCATAGCCCCAGCGGTCATTCGTCACCCCTGCTTGCTCCGCCACATCGGTAAACGTGCCGTCGTGGTTGTTGCGAAAGAGCGCGGCCTTGGGCGGGGTCTCTTTGCCGTCGAGCGCGGCAAGGGTTGAGCCGTTCACCAGGTAAATGTCGAGCCAGCCATCGTTGTTGTAGTCCAGCAGGGCAACGCCCGACCCGTTCGTCTCCACAATGAATTTCTTCTCCGGCACGCCCATCTTGTGGGTCCAACCGGCGAGGCCAGCCTCCTTGGTGATGTCCTGGAAGATTACCGGCCCCGTGTCAACAAACCCGCCGGCCGTGATGGGGCGCTTCTGCTCGTCGTAGACCGGCTTGGCGCCCAGACCGCCTGCGATCCCGCCCATATTGCCCTGCGATTGCGCGGGCTTTTCCGGCTCCTGCGAGCTCGTCGAACTTCCTGAGCCCACTGACCCAACCCCGGAACCTGCTCGCTCTACAGGAGTTGCAACAATAACCGTCTCGCCAGAGCTGGACGCTTCCGTCGCCGGCCTTTTTGAAGTGGCTTGCGGCTGGACCGGGGCAGGGAAGGACACAAGGATCCCCAAAACAACAGAAACAACGGAACGAATCCGGCCCAATCGTGCGTCCTCCCAAGCCTAAAGTGTAGCGTACGGGCCACCCGGCATCTTTGCCTGTTTCGCCGGTTTCAACCGCGTTTTCGCGAAATCGCATGGATTCATAGACCCCTTCCGCGTATACTTCCCGCATGGGGGCGCGGATTCCCCGTGCCAAGCCTTAAGTGAGGTGCGTCTTCCGCCTGGACTCAGGTTCACTCAACCTCGAAGTTCCGCCATCGGAGGTTTCCCGTTGGCGCGCAGTGGCCCGCGTGCTTCGAAGTCCCCTTGACGCTTTAACTTGCGCTCTCCTTCCCGATCGGTGTTCTCTCTGCGGCTCCCCTCTGCCGCAGCTTTCCTCTGCGCCAATTTGCGATCTTTGCTGGGCTGAGTTCCCAGCCCTCCTTGAGCCCTCCTGCGACCGTTGTGGCGACGCTTTGACCGCCCCCTCCTCTTCAGCCTCCGCGCTTTGCCGAGCCTGCCGCATGGCGCCTCCGCCCTTTGTCCGCGCCGTTGCCTACGGACTTTACCAGGAGCGAATGAGGGGAGCCCTGCACGCGCTCAAGTACGACGAACTCCTCCCGGCGGCTCGGCCCTTGGGCAAAATGCTCGCGCAGGCCATCGCGAAACTCGCTCTCGAGGCTCCCCACGAGCTCCTCGTTGTTCCGGTGCCGCTTCACCGGTCCAAGCTGGCCAGGCGCGGGTTCAACCAGGCACGGCTGCTTTCACTCCATGCCTTGAAGTTCCTGCGCAAGTCCCACCCCGCCTGGAAGCTCACTCTGGCTTCAACCACTCTCATGCGCCTGCGGGAGACTGAGAGCCAGGCCGGCCTATCGCCGCGCCAGCGCCGCATCAACGTCCGTGGCGCGTTTTCGGTCTCTACCCCTGCCGCCGTCAGCGCAAAGCACATCCTGCTCGTCGACGACATCTTCACCACCGGCGCAACTGCGCGGGCTGCTTCGCAGGCGCTCCTGAACGCAGGAGCGGCCTCTGTTTGGGTCGCTACCCCGGCGCGCGCCCGCCGCGGCAATTCATTTGCTCATGATTTTCTCTCCGGCCCCGATTTCCTTTCCGGCAGCGACGATTCCGGGTCGGATCGGATCCACGCTTCAACAAGCTTGCAAGGGAGTTACGCTTCTTCACCGCACGACCAACCATCTTTTTTTGCGAGGGGATAAAGGATGTCGCTGGGAAAAGCAATGATCCACGCCCGCAAGCAAAAGTCCATCGCCAGAGCCGCTGCCTACGCGGGCGACTACGCATCTGTTCAGCCTGTCCACATGCTGCAGATGCCGGTCCTCGTGCTCAATGCGTCCTACGAGCCCATCAACATCTGTGGCGCTCGCCGGGCGCTGGTGCTGGTGCTCAAGGGTATTGCCCGCACTGAAGAGGAGCACGGCCTCATGCTCCATGCGCAGCGCAGCCGCATCCCCATGCCTTCGGTGATCCGCCTTCTTGAATACCGCCGCATCCCCCATCAGACCCGCGCGCTCTCGCGCAAAAACATCCTGCTGCGTGACCGCAACACCTGCCAGTACTGCGGCGTTGTGCTGCCCTCAGGCGAACTCACGCTCGATCACGTTGTTCCCCGCTCCCGCGGTGGCAACTCCACCTGGGAGAACCTCGTAGCCTGCTGCCACGCATGCAACCGCCGCAAAGGAAACCGCATGCTCCATGAGCTCGACGACATGATCCTCATGCGCGACCCGCGCCCCTTCTCGCTCCACACCAGCCGCCAGATCATGCGCATGCTCGGCCGCGGCGACGACCGCTGGCGCAAATACCTGTTCTATTGATCTGCAGGGATCCGGTGCTGCCTCAGCATTCCGTTCAGTTTTTGACTTTTCCGTTCCTCTTCTCTGAGCCGCCGTGCTTCAATTGGCCTGGTATGTCTTAAGCCAATGGGAGGCAATCGTGTTGAAGCGCGCGGCAATCTTCACAATTTGTTTCTTTTCCAGCTCCATCGCCTGGGCGCAGCATGAGGCGATGAGCGACGCTGCCTGCGCGCAGCTTGCAACAGCTTCGCTGCTTGCGGCGAAGGTGGTTTCGGCGCAGGTTGTGAGCGCGGGTGCCTTTGCGCGGCCGGGCGGGGCGTCAATGGACGCGGAACAGAAGGCAGTGTACGCAGGAACGCCGGCCTTCTGCCGTGTGGCGATTCTGGCCACGCCCAGCGCCGACTCGGCCATTCCCATTGAGGTCTGGATGCCGGTGAAGGGCTGGAACGGAAGGTTTCGCGGCCAGGGAAATGGCGGGTTCGCCGGGAGCATCGACTACACGGGATTGTCTGTCGCGGTGACGCAGGGTTACGCAAGCGGAGCAACCGATACCGGACACCAGGCATCGGGAATCGATGCAAGTTGGGCGCTGGGGCACCCCGAAAAGGTGAAGGACTACGGCTACCGGGCGGTCCACGAGATGACGGAAAAGGGGAAAGCTCTGGTGGCTGCTTATTATGCCGAGCCGGCAAAGCACACTTACTTTGCAAGCTGCAGCGATGGCGGGCGCGAGGCGCTGATGGAGGCGCAACGGTTTCCCGATGACTATGACGGCATCGTGGCGGGAGCGCCCGCGAATAACTGGACGCACCTGCTCACCAATGCCTTGTACAACACGCAGGTGTTGACGCTGGATGCGAAGGATTATATTCCGGCGAGGAAATTGCCGGCGATTGACGCGGCCGTGCTGGATGCGTGCGATGCAGCGGATGGAGTGAAGGATGGCGTGGTGGGCGATCCGCAAAACTGCGGGTTCAAACCGGCCACCATGATTTGCACGGGCGCGGAGACTGACCAGTGCCTGACCGCCGCACAGGCGAAAACGCTCGAGGTGCTGTATGCGGGAGCGCATGATGCGAGCGGAAAGCTGATTTTTCAGGGGTATCTGCCGGGGTCTGAAGCCGGACCCGGCGGATGGGCTCCGTGGATTACGGGTGGGGCGCCGCTGAAGAGCGCAATGTTTGGGTTTGCTTATGGGTTCTTCGCCGACATGGTGTATGAGAAGGCTGACTGGGACTACCGGACAGCGGATATCGATGACGCGCTGAAGGCAGCGATCGCAAAGACGCACGACGCCTTGGACGCGACCGATCCGAATCTGAAGCCATTCTTGGCGCGCGGGGGAAAGCTGATCCTGTATCACGGATGGAACGATCCGGCGATCTCCGCGCTGAGCACGATCGAGTATTACGGCGCGATGCGCAAGGCGACGGGCGAAAAGCTGGCGGATGCTTCGGTGCGGCTGTTCATGATCCCGGGGATGCAGCACTGCGACGGAGGGCCGGGGGCAACCAGCATTGATCAGTTTGGGTTGCCCGCGAAGGCATTGCCCGATGATGCGGTGCACGACGTGCACCTGGCGATTGAGGAGTGGGTAGAGAAGGGCACTGCGCCACAGCGGCTGATCGCGGCCAGGTTCGCGGAAAACACCAACCCGCAGCACGTGGTCATGACACGCCCACTCTGCGCGTACCCCGAGGTCGCAAAGTTCAAGGGAAGCGGCGACACCAGCGGCGCGGCCGACTTTACCTGTGCCGTTCCGGCCAAATAGACCGTTGTCCTTGTTCCTGCGTGTTTACTTCCCACAGACGCATGTCCCGCTGGGGGAGCATCGTGCTACTTCTTCGGCGCATCGCTCGCCTGCTTGTCCCCGGACGGAACCTCCCGCGCCCCCTCCAGAACCCTGACAGTCGATCCAAATCTCTTATAGTCCGAGTACTTGATGATGTCGCGAATATGCACGTCGTTCGCCATGTAGCCGTTTCCCCCGCTGAAGTGCAGAATCCCTTCACCGCGACTATATACCGGGAACCAGAAGTGCCCGTCGACCTGCTCGCGCCAGGTCATAAACGGCGGATGCAGATCTTCGTTGTCCTTGCGCGTGTCGTCGGGAACCATGCGGCCAT
>CAYWSR010000076.1:0-19108 GCA_964460385.1 uncultured Occallatibacter sp.
GCAGGCGCTTCAACCGGCGCGACGGTGCAGTAGCGGTCGATGAAAAGCGAATCGGGTGCGGGCGCGGGCGATTTGGGCGTGGTTTCGAGCGGCACAAAAAGGACATTTGACTGGAGCGGCGCTGCGCCGGAGGGAGTGGTGTGCCCGGCGTGCTGGGGCGAGTTGCGGGACGAAGTGCGTCCTGGGGCGGAGATGCTGGTGTGCGGAGCGTGCGCGCGGCGATATCCGGTGGTGGATGGAATACCGGTACTGATTGTTGAGCGGGCAGAGCGGGGCTAGCGAGTCCCAAAACTCCTACTCGACGCCCAGACGCGACTGGTGGCGAGGGCGCATTACAACAGCCAGGCTCTTGTGCCACACTGGAATTTCCCTGCGGATCCAGACTTTCTGCGTGAGCGAGGGTTGACCATGACCACACTTGAGAATCGGCGGAACTCAGCGCTGCTTGTCGTGGACGTGCAGAACGCAGCTGTCGAGCGAGCTTATAAACGCGACACAGTTGTCGCGAACATCCTCAGCCTTGTGGAAAGGGCGCGGCGGGAGGGGGCTCCGGTCGTTTGGGTGCAGCACTCCGACAGGAACATCTTGAGCGGGAGCGACGGGTGGCGGATTGTCCCCGAGCTAACTCCGCGCAGCGCCGAGCCGCTCATCGAGAAACACTACGGAGACGCCTTCGAGGCGACCACCCTTGAGAGCGTTCTTTCGGAGCTTGGTGTTGGCCGGCTCGTCGTTACCGGCGCACAGACCGACGCCTGTATCCGCGCAACGATCCACGGCGCATTCGTGAGAGGTTACGACGTAACCCTTGTCAGCGACGCCCATACCACGGATGATTACTCAGCATTGGGAGCGCCGCCGCCAGAACAGGTGGTTGCGCACACGAACCTCTACTGGAGTTACCAGTCGGCGCCGGGACGCACGGCAGGCACGGTGGAGACGAAAAACGTGGACTTCGCGGGTCCGGCCTAAATCCTGAGGGCCCTATGCGCGCGTTTACCCGTGTGGCTCAAATAAATCGACAAGTTCGGACATGTAGAGAGTTTCTTCGGTGAAGGTGAAGGTGCCGTGGTCGCGAACTTCGCGGGAGGCGTGGAGGAAGGCGGTGAGGGCGGCGCGGGCGAAACCGGAACCGATACTGATGCGGCGGACGCCGAGAGAGCCGAATTCCGTAACGGAGATCGGCGGCACTCCCTTGATCCCCATCAGGATGTTGACGGGCTTTGAGACCGAGGCGCAGAGGGTGCGAATGTCTTCGGCTCGCGTGATTCCTGGCGCGTAGAGGACTTCGGCGCCGACAGCCTCGAAGGCCTGAAGGCGGCGGATGGTGTCGTCGAGGTCGGGACGGCCGTGGAGGAAGTTTTCGGCGCGGGCGACGAGCATGAATGGAAACGGCAACGCGCGAGCCGAGGCCGTGGCGGCGTGGATGCGTTCGACGGCGTGGTCGAAGCCGTAGATGGGATTGGCGGGGTCGCCTGTTGCGTCTTCGATGGAGCCTCCGACGAGGCCGGATTCGGCGGCGAGGTGGATGGTCTCTGCGGCTGCTTCCGGGCTGTGGCCGTAGCCATTCTCGAGATCGGCGGCAACGGGTAGAGCGGTGGCGTCGACGATGGAGCGGGCGTTGGCGAGAGCTTCATCGCGGGTGACACAGCCGGCGGCGTCGCGACGGCCAAGGGTGAAGGCCAGGCCGGCGCTGGTGGTGGAAAGCGCCTGAAAGCCGAGTGCGGTGAGGATGCGTGCGGTACCCGCGTCCCATGGGTTGGCGATGACGAAGGTCTCTGGGCGCTGGTGGAGGGCTTTGAATGCCGCGGCTTTTCCGCCTTGCATGGACATGGGAAGGCTCCGATCTCTGGCGTACGCAGAATATCTCAGCACTTCCAATGAGGTATCGAGAGGTTCACAGTGTCAGGTAGTGGTCAGCTCCGTAGACGAGGCCCAGAGTCAGCAACGCAATAAAGACTTCGCCGATCGCGCCGACAGCGAAGGGCTTCCAGCCCTGCTTGCCCAGTTCGCGCAGGTTGGTGCGAAGGCCTACGCTCGCGAAGGTCAAAAGGAAGGCCCAGCGCGAGAGGTTGGCGAGGCTTGTGAGCTGCGGCTTGGCAAAGAAGCCAACTGTGGCCAGCAGCGAGATGAGCAGGAATCCGAGCACGAACTTGGGGAACTTGGTCCAGAGAAACGCGGCCTTGTTGCCTACCTTGCCGGCCTGCCCGCGCCCGGACCAGTAGATGGCATAGCCCAGCACGATAAAGCCGATGAGCGCATTGCGCGAGGTCTTGGCGAGCACGGCCACCTTGCCTGCGGCATCGGAGTAGAGCGCGCCGGCAGCGGTGGCTTCGGCGGTATTGTCCACGGCGAGGCCGGCCCACAGACCGTAGGCCTTATCGCTGAGGTGGAGCGCGTGGCCGATGAGCGGAAATGTAAAGAGCGAGATGGCGCCCAGCGCAAGAATCGCAGCGATGGCGTAGGATGCGTCTTCATCGTCGGCGTCGATCGAGGGCTTGGCCGCGATAATCGCCGAGACTCCGCAGATGGACGAACCAATCGCGAGCAGCGAAGTGAGCTTTGGTTTGAGTTTGAATGCGCGGCCCAGCAGATGCATGAAAGTGAGCGAGAGCGTGAGCGCGATGGCGACCAGAGCCAGCGAGATGCCGCCCAGGTGAAGCACGTCTCCGAGCAGGAATCGCGACCCCAGCACGACTATGCCAGCCTTGAGCCAGAACTCGTAGGTGGCGACACCAGGTGCGAAGACACGCGGGACGCCCACGGTGTTGGAGAGGACGAGACCGATGACGATCGCCCAAAGCACGTATTCAATGTTGGGAAAGGTCACGTGATGGGCCTTGGTGTAGGCTGCGATCGACTGTTCGATCACTTTGCCCGCGTATCCCACCGCGACGAGCAGCAGCATTCCGGGAACAAGGGCAATCGTCCGTTGGCCAAACGATTCGGCTCTGGGTCTAGCTATGGCGGCGGTGGCCATTCAGATCTCCTGGGTTGAAGAATTGAGTCTTTCGCTTGAATGAGATGGCTCACCACTTGATGGGTGGAAGCAGATTGAGGCGCACCAGCAATGCTGCAAGCAGAGCTAGCGCGACCGCGAAGATATCCGGTGAAAGGCTGCGCCGGGCTACGGCTGTTTGGGTATTTGGCATACGATTCCTCGATTCGGTCAGATTTTTTGGAGCGCCGGGCGGGGATTGAACCCGCGAATACAGGTTTTGCAGACCTGCGCGTTAGCCGCTTCGCCACCGGCGCTTATGAAAACATCTTGTTTACTTCAGCGATGTACTTTTTGCAATCGCCTGATTTCAGCCCCAAAATAGAAAACCCACCTGCCAGTTCAAACTCTGGCGGTGGGTACTTTGGAATCAGCGGTTTTGCTAGTTGGCTAGCTCAGCCATTTCCTCACGCCAGTATGCATGCGCACGCAACACATGGTGCCGCAGCAACAGATACAGGCATTCATCGGGGTAAATGACTTCATATCGAGAATGTAGCACAACGTTTTGGCGGGATCAAGCGATGCAGGAAGGCGAGAGGTTTATTCCCCTTTTGAAGTTGTGAGAAACTCTATGCAAGGTTCTCCTTCCCGGGGGTGCAGTCTGCGGGAAAGACATGGCTCTGATCTTGGCAACCTGACAGATAGGTGAGGTCAATGGACAAGCCCCAAGTCTTCACTTCACGAATCGGCATTATAGGCGGCGGAGCAAGCGGGGCGGTGCTTGCAGCTTGTCTCCTTCGGCGAGTCGGCCCCCATATCGAGATCATCCTGATTGAAAAGAGGAAGGAA
Organism: uncultured Occallatibacter sp.; assembly: GCA_964460385.1. Taxonomy (GTDB): domain Bacteria; phylum Acidobacteriota; class Terriglobia; order Terriglobales; family Acidobacteriaceae; genus Telmatobacter. The sequence goes on from CAYWSR010000076.1 coordinate 3,788, forward strand.
ATCGGCCGGGGTCTAGCCTTCTCCACGTGGGACCCCAATCATCTTCTTAACGTCCGGACAGGCAACATGAGTGCCTATGCCGACCAGCCGGATCACTTCTATGAATGGCTTCGATGTCATGGGCCCCGGCTTGGAATCGGTTGTCCGACCCGATTCTGTTTTGTCCCCCGCGGCGTGTATGGCGAATACCTGAGCGGATTGTTGCAGGATGTTCCTAATTCCCAACAACTGAGGATTGTCCAGGACGAATGCATGAACGTTTCGCCGGTCGCCAACGGCTTCGCGCTGACGTTAGCCTCTGGAGACAACCTGACGTTGGACTACTGCGTGCTGGCCACGGGAAACGAATTGCGGCCTCCTTTGCTTACAGAGCGTGGAGAGAACCCCTGGGCGGCGGGGGTGCTGGATCGAATCGAAAACGACGCCACGGTGCTGATGATCGGCACCGGCCTCACGATGGTGGATGCAGTGCTCTCTCTTTACCGTCGCGGCCATCGGGGGCAAATCATTGCGGTTTCTCGCCGAGGATTGCTGCCCCACACACATCAGATGGTGAAGGCACGCAGGCTTGAATACGCAGATATTCCATTTGGCGCACCAATATCCTCTCTGGTGCATTGGGTCCGGGAGATGGCTCGCGTTGCAACGAGTGAGGGCAGGGACTGGAGGAGCACGATCGATTCCCTGCGGCCCTACACCCAGGAACTTTGGAAGAGGATGACCCTCGATCAGCGCAGCCGATTTCTCCGGCATGCACGTCCCTGGTGGAATGTCTGCCGACATCGCATGGCGCCGCAGATTGCAGATTTGATCGAGAACCTTATTGCGGAGGGGAGGTTGCGGATCGTGGCTGCGCACATTGTGGATGCAAAGCGCGAAGGGACCAAGATAACGGCTTCACTCTTTTTGCGCGGTGAGCATAGAACGGAAACCATCACAGTGGCTTCGATTCTGGAGTGTACGGGGCTGCCCGACGACCCACGCTACTCAGCCAACCCGGCGATTGTCTCGCTCTATGCGACAGGGCAGATTCGTTCCGGCCCGCTGGGGATCGGGCTCGATCTGGACGAGAATTGCGCGGTGATTGATGCAAGAGGATCGGTTTCAGGGCGTTTGTTTGCGATTGGGCCACTGACTCGCGGCGCGTTTTGGGAGAGCATCGCACTACCCGACATCCGCAATCAGTGCGCCAATCTGGCTGCACTTCTGGCAGACCGTCTGAACACGGCAAGGGAAGAGTTGCCCCTCGCAAAGTGACCAAATGATCGCGGCTTGGTTCCCTGAGGGCCGTTTCGAGTGGCGGTGGTGGAATGGGGCGACGATGAGCAGCGCGAACCCGATGGCGACTAAAAGGGCGAGGCCGATGAGCGAGTAGAGCAGCGTGAGGCTGGGGCCAGAGGAAGCTTCTTCGAGGTCAGGAGGGTCGGGCGCGGGCTTCAGTGGGTCGGGTTGCGGGGGAGTTGCTTCTGGGTCGGGCATAGTGTTGCTCCATGTTAGCCGGATTCCCTGGATCAGATGGAATCGCAGGCTTAGGCGGAATCACTCGTATTTGAGGGCTTCGACGGGGTCAAGTTGGGCAGCACGGGTAGCGGGGACGGTACCGAAGATGACGCCGACTGCGACGGCCGTGGAGAGAGCGATGACGACCGATCCTGGCCAAATGGGCAGGTCGTAGTCGGTGAAGAAACGGATGGAGAGGGGGATGGCGAGGCCGATGGCGGAGCCTACGAGGCCGCCGGAGAGCGAGATGAGAATGGCCTCGAGCAGGAATTGCAGGCGAATCTCGCGGCGGGTTGCGCCGAGGGCCTTGCGAATGCCGATTTCGCGGACGCGGGCGCGGACGTTGGCGAGCATGATGTTCATGATGCCGACGCCTCCCACGGCCAGGGTGACGGCGGCGACGAGAAAGAGGACCACGGTGAGGGCATCCGCAATGTGCCCGGCGATGGTGAGATATTCGGTGAGGGTTTGGGTCTTGTAGACGGAGTCGGCTCGGTGGCGGTCCTGGATGATGCGCTGGATCTCCTTGGCTCCGTCGGTGACCTCGTTGATGTTGCGCATGGAGAAGTAGATCTGCTTGACCTCCTCAGTGCCTGTGAAATAGCGGGCGACGGAGAAGGGGATGAGGATGGTCTGGTCGGCAATCTCGGAGTTGCCCATGTCGTCGAAGCTCTCTTTGAAGACGCCGATGATGGTGAAGGGAATGCCGCTGATCTCGAAAGTTTGGCCGACGGCGGCGTCGTCGGAGCCGTATCGCTCGCGAGCAAAGTGTTCGGTGACGACGGCGCATTTCATGTCGGCGTCGTTGTCACTCTGATCGAAGAAGCGGCCATCCGGTACGAGCAGGTTGCGAATCTGCTGGTACTGCGGGCTGACGCCCAGGACGAGCGTGTCTTTGACGACGCCTCCGCCGAAGCTGATGCGGTCGTGCATGACCAGCACGGGCGAGGAGTACATGACGCCAGGGAGTTGGGCGAGGACGGCCATTTCGTCGTCGTGGGTCAGATAGTCGTTATAGAGGGTTTGTTCGGCGACGGTGGTGTGGCCGCCTGAGTATTCGAGCTCGATGGAGTTGGTTTCGATCTTCTGGAGCTGCTGGAGGATGTACTGCTTGCCGGTGAGGCCGATGGTAATGACGAGGATAACGGAGGCTGTGCCGATGACCATGCCCAGGGCGGTGAGGGCGAAGCGGGCTTTTCCGGCGCGAAAGCTGTCCAGGGCAAGCTTGAGAATCTCGCTGAAGACCATGGTGTTCTTGGCGCTCAGGAGGGTTTCCTGAAAGGCCTTCTGGCGAGCTGCTTCCAATTGTTGAGTTGGCGTCATTCGTTCCTAAGGTGCAAGATGCACGAACAGCGCCCTGGGGTGCGCGAGTCCGGCATTGCGGGTGCCTCATTGGTAGTGTAAAGCGCGGGCGGAGGGGTTTTGGCAGCAGAGTGTGTCAACTCCCACCCCTGGCACAAGAAACAAAAACGTGCCAAGGATGGGGCACCCGCTGTAACTTGCTGTAAACGGAGAGAAACGGCAAATGAACGAGAACGAGACGAAGTCGCTGCCTGAGAACGCCTACCAGACCCTTGCGGCGGGGGAGAGCTATTCGCCGGTTGTGCCGGCCGAGCAGACGCCGCCGGAGCTGACGTGGCGGTCGGTTGGGTGGGGCGTATTTTTCTGCGTGGTGTTCACCGTGGCCTCGGCGTATTCGGGGCTGAAGGTAGGCCAGGTGATGGAGGCGGCGATCCCAATCTCGATTCTGGCGATTGGGCTGGCGCGGGTGTACAAGCGACGATCGAGCCTGCTGGAAAACGTGATCATCACGGCGATTGGCGGGGCGGCAGGCGCGGTGGTGGCGGGGGCTATCTTCACGCTGCCTGCGCTCTACATTTTGAATCTCGATCCGCATCCGGTGCAGACGATCTTCATTTGCCTGGCTGGCGGAGTGCTTGGGGTTCTGTTCCTGATTCCGCTGCGGAGGTATTTTGTGCGCGAGATGCACGGGAAGTTGCCCTATCCGGAGGCGACCGCAATCACCGAGGTGCTGGTGACGGGCGAAAAGGGCGGATCTCAGGCCATGCTGCTCTTGCAGGCGACGTTCATTTCGGGGGTGTACGACCTGTTTGTGACGACCTTCCAGGTGTGGAAGGAGTATGTGGACTTCAAGTTTTTGCCGGTGGTGCATGGGCTCGCGGATCGGGCGCGGATGGTGCTGCGGTTCGATGCGATCGGATTTATTCTGGGGCTCGGGTACGTGATGGGGCTGCGCAGCTCGCTGATCCTGTGCGCGGGCGGGGTGCTGTCGAATCTTGTGCTGGTCCCGCTGATCTGGTTTGTGGGCAGCCACCTGGGGACGGCGGTGTATCCGGCCACGATCCCGATCGACAAAATGACAGCGACGGAGATTTATCGAAGCTATGTGCGGTTTATAGGCGTGGGAGCGATTGCGACGGCGGGGATTGTGGGGATTATCAAGTCGTTGCGCGTGGTGGCGGGGTCATTTGGGATTGCGCTGAAGACGTTCAGGCACGGAGAAGTGGCGACGACGGAGCGGACGGATCGCGATATTCCGATGATGGCGATTCTGTTGAACGTGGTGGTCGGGGCGCTGGCGGTGGGGGGATTCCTGGGGAGTCAGCACGCGGGCTGGGGTGCACTGTTGGCGGGGCTGGGGCTGGTGTTGCTGTTTTCGTTTTTCTTTACGTCGGTGGCGGCGAACGCGATTGCAACGACGGCGCGGAATCCGGTGAGTGGGATGACGATGTTGACGATCATTCTGTCGTCGACGGTGCTGCTGCGGTTTGGGCTTTCGGGAACGACGGGCATGTTCTTTGTGATGGCGATTGCGGGGATGGTGTGCACCGCGCTATCGGTTTCGGGGCAAACGATTACAGATCTGAAGGTTGGGTACTGGCTGGGGTCGACGCCGGCAGCGCAGGAGAAGGTGAAGTTTCTAGGAGTTGTGGCGTCGGCGATCGCGGTGGGGCTGACGATCGGGATGCTGGCGCATACGTTTCAGTTTGGCGAGGCAATAGCTGGGGATGTGCGGCCGGTGTTGGCGAGCCCGCAGGCCTCGATCATGAAGGCGCTGGTGGAAGGGTTCATGAGCCATCAGCCGATTGCGTATCTGTTGTTTGCCGCGGGGGCGATGGTGACGCTGGTGCTGGAGATGCTGGGGCAGCCGTCGCTGGTGTTTGCGCTGGGGATGTATTTGCCGCTGGAACTGAATGCACCGGCGCTGGTGGGCGGGTTTCTGTCGCACTTTTTGAACAGGAAATCCGAGAAGATGGGCGGAGCGGATGGACGAAGAATTCGCGAACGGGGCGTGGTGGTGGCCTCGGGGCTGATGGCGGGCGGAGCGCTGGGCGGCGTGCTGGGCGCGGCGATGCGGCTGATTCCGCACTTCAGCGAGGGATGGGTGACGACGCCGTTCTATGGGAATGAGCCGGTGTCGCAGACCGTTTCGGCGGTAATGTTTGTGGGGCTGTGCGGGTATGTGTGGTGGAGCGCGACGCGCAAAGAGAAAGAGAAGGTGCAGTGATGGATCAGATTGGGCGGTACGTTGCGGATGCGGTGCTGGGGATTGACACGCTATGGGGCGGGGACGTGATGTGCGCCTCGGGGACGGGCAGGTTTATTGCGGACTCGTGGTTTTCGGATGAGGCGCTGCCTTTGGCCTACACGCATGGCGCAGCGGCGCGGCTGCGTGCCTGCGGAGGCGTTGCGGCGAAGGAGCGGGATCGAGAGTCGCTCGACGAGTACTTGCGGGCTGTGGATTTGCCGGGGGCGATTGTGGGATTGCGGGGCGAGGCCGCGAAGTTGGGCGGGCTGCGCGGGGCTTATCTTGAGGGGCTGGCGGTGAGCCTTGAGGTGATGTTCGATTTGGCAATGGAGACTGCGGACCAGGGCGAGAAGGTTCCGTATGAGCGGGCGGTGGTGGCGTCGACCGGGAAGGCGCCGGAGCCGAGCGAGCCGGCCGAGAAGCGCGAGCGCGTGGCGGAGTTGCTGGGCAGGGCCGGCTATGCCCCGGAGATTTGGGGCGGCGGCGGGCTGCTGGGGTCGGTGGATGTGTGGCGGAAGAGCCGTGGGATTCCCATGGCGTCGGTGCGCGGGCTTGGCGCGGCGGTGATAGCCAAGTTTGATGCGCTGAGCGGAAAGAACCTGATGCCGTATCTACCGAAGGAGCTGGCGGAAGTGCCGCGGGCGAACATTGAGTTTCTGCCGATTCGCGATGCGTGGTTCTCGGGATCGATGAACTACATCGGGCGGGCGCGGAAAGAGGATGGAAGCCCGGAGTACGAGGCTACGTACGAGATCAATGCTTCGCTGCAGATGTCGTATCCGGAGTTTGAACAGCTCGTGAGCCACGAGGTTGTGCCGGGGCACGTGACGACGTTTGCCTACTTGCAGAACGAGTTTGTGCGCGGCAAGGCGGGGTTTGAGGCGAGCGTGCTGACGATGAATACGCGAGCGGCGACGCTGTTTGAGGGGATTGCGAACAACGCGATCCTGATGGCGTATGGGGTGACGGAAGTTGAGGCGCTGCCCGATGAGGACGCACAGATAGGCGTGCTGTTGGCGCTGCTGCAGGACGATGCGAAGAACCAGTCTTCGTATATGACGTGGGGCGAGGGGCGGGCACAGGCCGAGGTGGGCCAGACGCTGCGGAGGGATTTTCTGGTGTCGACCGAGCGGGCGGACAAGCTGAGCGGGGCGTGGGGACGGCATCCGCTGCTGGGCAGGATGTATTTGCCGGCGTATCGGGCGGGGACGGAGAAGGTGGCGGAACTGCGGCGGAAGTATGCGGCGGAGAAGGTGCTTGCTGCGATCTACGGGGGCAAAGGGCTGGTGGATGTTGTGACGGTGGAGCAGGTACTGGCTTAGGGTCTGGGGCCTGGGGGCTCGGGTCTAGGGTCTAGGGTCGTCAGGGAGATTCTCCAACTCGCGGGGGCGGGGATTGCACAGGGTTTGCTTTGCCCCTAGACTTGAAGGGTGCGGCTTGTGGATTGAGCTGTGCGTGCACCGGTGCAATGCCGGTGCTGGTTCAAGAGTGCGGAAGTGGTGAAATGGCAAACACACCAGCCTTAGGAGCTGGCGCCGCGAGGCTTGCGGGTTCAAGTCCCGCCTTCCGCACCAAATGACAGTCCCCAGTTCACAGTTCTTAGTCTTCAGCGGGCCCGATCTGCCTGCGACTGTTTGGAGCCGGGGCGCAGTGAAAGCGATTAAGGAACTGCCGGCGGAAAAACGGAAACAATGTCGGCACGCACCACACTAAAGGGCGGCACAGTGATGGGATTTCCGGACGTTGCGGTTTGAATCGAGACGTTCTGGGCGCCGAAAGAATTCTTCACAGATGCATCGGGGACGCCGTTGGTGACGCCGCTGATGAACTGAAGAGGAATCGGTCCATCGGGCTTCGTATTGTCGACGTGAATCGTGACTTGCTGCGCCGATGAGCCCTTGTTTGTGATGACAACCGACAGTCCGCCCTGGGCGTTGGAGTAGCTCATAGCGTAAATGGCGGGAATCAATCCGAGGCCCGAGGCAGGCACTGACGCGCCGCCGTGAACGGTTGTCTTGTTTACCTGTACGGCATGGTTGATTACGCCATTGAGCACGGCCAATCCCAAGGCCTGCGCCGTAATGTAGAAGCCGAAAGGGAGCGCCATGGTGTCGATGGGGGCGCTTGCGCTGGCGGCTGCCACGACATCATTCTCCACTGCAGTCGCCATTTTCTCATCGCTGGAAACGCCGGCAAACTGGGCAATCTGTGCCGGTCCAACGTGGAGGACGGGGGGCATCTTGGACATACGCATGATGTATTCGGCTGAGTAAATGCCGCCCCAAACCGTGCCATCGGTGATGGAACTTCCTCCTTTTGAGTTGTTCGGGATGGAGGGATCGAATTCGGTGTTCAGGATTTTGACGCCGCGTGGTCCGATATTGCCGATGAGCTCCACGACCACCGATGTTGTTCTTGAGGCCAGCACCGCGCATTCTTCTTTCATCCAATGATCGAAGTCGCCTCTGCTCTGCGGTGGATAGTGGTGAAAGGAAATCGCGTCCCAATACTTGTCGGGGTAAGCGGCAACTGCCTGATTCCAGGGGTCAATGGCGGCGCCGGGTTTCGCCTGGTCGGTCACGAAGATGGAAATGATCGCGTTTGGATCCACCTGCTTAATGGCACGATGATACGGTTTCATGCTGTCGAGATAGGCGGTTGCGTCGCTGAAGAAGCCGGGGAAGAGATACGGCTCGTTGCACAGCTCCCACGCGGCCACTCGGATTTTGTTGTCTTTGACGTATTGCGCCTCAAGGCCAATTGAGTTGACGGAGTCAACGAATCCGTTGACGCAAATGATGAGGGTTGCGCCCAACTGGTTGGCGCGGTTCGAGGCGTCGATGAGCCGGGTGCCGCCTCTTCCTTCCACAAACGAAATCAAGTCTGAGTTGAATGGATCGTGACCGAGGTCCTGGAATTTCTTGAGCCAAGCCTTTTTCTCCTGGCCGGTTTGCCAATCATAGATATCGCCGCTGGTGCCACCGGGGAAACGCAGCCAGCCGTAATTCATTTGAGAGGCGAGGGCGTTGAAGCGATAGTCCCAGTACTCGATGGGTACGGTGAGATCTGTGTTCACACCTGAGAAGCCAGGTTGAATGGGCGTGCTCATCGTGGTGTCGATATCGATCGTGGGAGGTGCTGGGGCGGTCGCATCGCCGGCGCCCGCCGCTGAAACGAGAAGACCGGAGCCGGAGAGGATCTGGTTTGGCCGAGCGTGTGCCATGGCTGTCGTGAATGCCCCCAAAGTCAGCCCTTGAAGCAGGAAGTCTCGACGGGATTTGGTTGTTTTCACGTGGCATTTCCTCTTTGGAGAAGTCCCGCTGGCCTCGGATTCGAGCATTTTGCTTTAGCTCCGCCCGCGCCGTGGGAGCAGATAGGTTACTACGGCATTCCTAAGAGGGGCAATTGCCGCGTGACTGCGTGCTGGGTCTCATTCCGCGGACCCAGCGGATAAGCCGCGCACCGGCCACAAAATCCCTACAATAATTGTGCCCGTGATCCGTCTGGTAAAGCAGATGAGCGCGCAGGCGACAATGGCGGCGATGATGGAGCAGGACGAACGCATCGAAGAAGCTTTGGCGCGCGAGGGCGGGCGGCTGCGCAGCTTCATTCGCAGGCGGGTGGCCGATGCGGCCGACGTTGAAGACGTGTTGCAGGATGTGCTGTTTGAGCTGGTGCGCGCAAACCGGATGCTGGTGCCGATCGAGTTTGTGACGGGATGGCTGTTCAGGGTGGCGCGGAACCGGATTACGGACCTATTCAGGAAGCAGAGGCCAGAGAGCTGGACGGATGCGGGTGGCGTGGACGAGACGGGCGAGCCGCGACTGCTGGAGGAGGTTCTGCCTTCGCCGGAGGATGGGCCGGAGGCGATGGCGATGCGGCGGGCGCTGCTGGACGAGCTGGAGCGCGCGATTGGCTCGTTGCCCGATGAGCAAAGAGCTGTTTTTGTGGCGCATGAGATCGAGGGGCTGAGCTTCAAGGAGATTGCCGAAGAGACTGGCGTGAACGTGAACACGCTGCTTTCGCGGAAGCGGCTTGCGGTGATTCAGTTGCGCAGGCGGCTTGCGAAGCTCCACTAAGGGTTCACGAAGAGTTTTTAAGGAGTTGAGGAGGAGACGATGAAGAAAAAGGGATTGTGGGTTGCGCTATTGGCCCCGCCGGCGATTGTGCTGTTTGCGTGGCTGTGCGGCGAGGTGGTGATGCACCTGTGGAACTGGCTGCTACCGCCGCTGTTTGGGTGGCACACGGTGACGTTCTGGCAGGCGCTGGGGCTGTTGCTCCTGACGAGAATTCTGTTTGGCGGCCATGGGATGAGCGGCGGTAAAGGCGGCGGGCGGGAGCGGTGGAAGCAGCGGAAATGGGACAAGATGACGCCGGAGGAGCGGGAGAAGTTCCGCGGGCGGTATCAGGGCTGGTGCGGGCCGGGACCGGGTGAACCAGTGAAAGAGTGAAGAAGTGAACGAGTGAATTGGAGCATGGAGCGAGAGCGCTCCATGCTCCTTTTTCTTCCTGGGGCGGCTGGAGTTGGGCGCGGGCGCCGGAGTAAGCTGGGGGAACGATGAATCCAACAGAGAAACAACCGCAATTGACCATGGCCCAGTCGCCGGACTTCCGCGAAGCGTATGCCAACAGTGTGCAGGTACGAGTGAGCGTTTGGGATTTTCAACTGGTGTTCGGACTGGCTTCGAGCGAGAGCCCGGAAACGGTGACGGTACGCAACCACAGTGCGATCATCATGAGTCCGCAGCAGGCCAAGGCATTGTTCAACGTGCTGGGGCAGAACATTGCCCAGTATGAGCAGGCCTTTGGGACGCTGAACCTTGAGCCGCATGGGCACAACTTTCCGTCGGGGCCGGTGAACTAAGGACAGAGTACGGGGTCTAGGGTCTCGGGTGCAGGGACTGAGGGACTGAGGAACAGACCGTTCCCTGCCGGTGTCTAACTCTATAGGGTTGATTATTCACTCGTCAGGGACGGAATGGCACGAGAGCCGGGCGGCGCGTAGGAGTGGGGAGAGAGGTTGAAATTACTCAGGCTGATCGGACCTCGACGGGATGCGCCGCTGCCGGTGTGGATGATTTTTCCGGTGGTGTTTGCGGCGTTGTATGCGACCCACTTTACGCTGCTGCGACTGCCCTACTACTGGGATGAGGCGGGGTATTACATTCCGGCGGCGTGGGATTTCTTCCGCACCGGCTCGCTGATTCCACAGACGACATTGACTAATGCGCATCCGCCGCTGCCGAGCATCTATCTCGCGCTACGGTGGAGAATCTCGGGGTTTTATCCAGAGGTGACGCGCGAGGCGGTGCTAATGGTGGCATCGCTGGGGTTGCTGGCGGTGTGGCGGCTGGCGATGCGGCTGGTGGGCGTGGCGGCGGTGGCTTTCTGGACGGTGGTGCTGACAGGGCTTTACCCAATCTGGTTTGCGCAGAGTTCGCTGGCACATGCGGATATCTTTGCGGCGGCGTGCACGCTCTGGGGACTGGTATATGCGCTGCCGGAGCGCGGGCGCAGGCCATGGGCAGCAGCGGCGTGGTTTGCAGCGGCTGCTTTGTGCAAGGAGACGGCAATCGCCGTGCCGCTGACACTGGCGCTGGTGGATGGAGTGGAAGCGATACGGGTTCGCGCCAAGGGAGAAGCCGGAGTTGACTCCCACCCTAGCCGCAAGACGTTACAAGAAGCAGGTCCTTCGGCTCCGCTGAAGTACGCTTCGCTCAGGATGACAGCGGCGAGGGTGGGGCACCCGCAATGGCGGGAGGCGGCGCTGTTTGTGGGGTGCGTGCTGCCGTTGTGCTGCTGGTACGGGTGGCACTACGCAGAGGCGGGGTTTTTGTTCGGAAATCCGGAGTATCTGCGGTACAACGCGCAGGCGAATCTTGATCTTGTGCGGATTGCAGCGGCGCTGGGGCATCGCGTGCTGCACCTGACGGCCCATATGAACCTGTTTGTGCCCGTAGGGACGATGGTGGCGGCGTGGCTGCTGCTGCAGCCGAGGCCGGACGCGGAGGGGAACGAGCGGGCGCGGATTGGCAAGGCCGCGACGCAGAGGATCCTTGCGTTGCTTGCGGTGAATGCGGTGCTGTTCAGTGTGCTGGGCGGTGCTTTGCTGACGCGATATTTGCTGCCGATGTATCCGCTGGTGCTGCTGGGAGCGGTGACAACGTTTTGTCGGCGGGTTCCGTTTTGGCAGGGGATGGCGGTGTTGTCGGCGGCGGCGTTTGTGGCGGGACTGTTTGTGAATCCGCCGTATGGGTTTGCGCCGGAGGATAATCTGGCGTACGCGCACGTGGTGCGGCTGCATCTGGCGGGGATCGGGCAGTTGAAGAAGCAGTTCGCGGGGAGCACGGTGTTGACGGCTTGGCCGATGTCGGATGAGCTGACAAAGCCGGAGCTTGGCTACCTGAAGGAGCCGTTTGCGGTGTACCAGCTGGAGGACTTCAGCGAGGCGCAAATTGCGCGAGCAGCGCAGGAGCCGGAGGAGTATTCGACAGCCTTGGTGTTTTCGACGAAGGCGGAGCCGAAGAGTCCGCTGCCATGGCTTACGTCAGGGTGGATGGAAGAGCGGTATTTTGGGCTCCATCACGATCTTGCGCCGGAGCTGATTGCGCGGCAGTTGGGCGGAACGCTGGTTTGGAAGAAAGAGGACCAGGGTGAGTGGGTGGGGTTGATTCGGTTTAATCGGGCGATTGACGCGAAGGTCGATGCGGGGCCGGTGGTGCGGGGCGGGTCGCTTTCAAGGGGGTTGGGCGAATAGGGCGTGGTTCAACGCAAATGGGGACTGGGGACGCGCGTTGCGGTAACACCTATAATCAGGCTGTGGTTTTCTCAAGGAATTGCGCAAGTAGATTGAGTCGGATAAGAGTGCTGGCGGCGGTTTGCGCGGCGGCAGCGCTCGTGGCAGGCGCGATGGGCGCAGGGGCGCAAGGCGACGGGGCAGCAGCGGATAAGGGGCGGATTCTGCTGGTGCTGCCGTTTGACAATCGGACAGGGCAGCCGAATCTGGAGTGGATGCGGGAGGCGGCGGCGGAGATTTTGAGCAGCCGGTTTCGGCAAGCTGGATTTGCGCCGATGAGCCGGGCGGACCGCATGTATGCGCTCGATCATCTGGGATTACCGCAAGGGTTCCATCCGTCGAGGGCGAGTTCTTTGAAGCTGGCTGAGACGCTGGACGCGGATTCGATCATTGTGGGCAGTTACGTGACGGACGGCACGGGTATTGTGGCCGAGGCACGGGTGGTGGACGTGCAGAATCTGCGGATGAGCGATGAGGTGCAGGCGCGGGGCGAGATGCGTGAGATGATGCAGGTCTTCGACTCGCTGGCATGGAAGTTGACGCGTCAAATGGATGCGAGTTTCAGTGCGCCGGAAGAGAGTTTTTTGGCGGCGGGGCGGGGGCTTCAATTGACAGCGTTTGAGCAGTACATCCGCGGGATTACAGAGCCGGACCAAGCGGAGCGGCTGCGGCATCTGAACCAGGCAGTGACGCTGAGCCCGGAGTACGGGCAGGCGTGGATGGCGCTGGGGCGGGAGGAGTACAACGGGCAGCAGTACGAGCAGGCGGCCAAGGCGTTCGCACACATAGGTGCGGGGTCGGCGGATGAACTGGAGGCGGGTTTCTTTCGCGGGCTGGCGCTGGTATTTCAGGGCGATTACGCGCAGGCGGAACAGGCGTTTGCCGGAGTAGCGCGGGTGTTGCCGCTGGCCGAGGTCGTGAACGACGAGGGCGTTGCCGCGAGCCGGCAGGGGCACGATGGGACGACGCTGTTCCGGCAGGCGGTGACAGCGGACCCGAACAATGCGGATTATCGGTTCAATCTGGCGGTGAGCCTGAAGCGGCATGGGGCGACGGCCGAGGCTCTGGCGGAACTGGGGCAGTATGAGCGGCTGAGGCCGAACGACAGCGAGACGCTGGCGCTGGACCAGACGTGGGGTCATGAACGCACAGCGCCGAGTGCGGATGTGACGGGGAGGCCCGATCCGTTGGAGCGGATTGCGAGGAGTTTTGACGCGGCGGCGTTCAGGCAGGCGGTGACGGTGATGGACCAGATGGCCGCGGCGCGCATGGCGGCGATGAAGCCGGAGGAACGGGCGAAAGAGCTGGTGGAGCAGGGGAATGGCTATCTGGATCGCGGGCTGCTGAGTGAAGCGGAGCGGCTGTACCGTTCGGCCTTGGCGCTTTCCTTGAACGATGCAGCGGCGCACGCCGGGCTGGCAGAGGTGAAGGAGCGAACGGGCGACGCAGAGGGCGCGCGCCAGGAGGCGCGGGCCGCGCTGGCGCAGAGGCCTGTGCTTGAGGCGTATCTTGTGCTGGGAAGGATGGACCTGGAAGCCGGGGAGCTTAGCCGGGCGAAGAATGAGGCGAGCGCGGCGTTGAGCATGGATCCGAAAAACCGCAAGGCGGTGGAGTTGGAGGAACGGGTGGAGGCGCGGCTGGCAGGGAAGAAGTAAGTGGCAAGGAAAGATGCAAGGAGGCAGCCGGTGAGACAGCGCAGAGGCAGTTGGGCGAGTCTGGGGGCGGTAGTTGCGCTGGGGTGTGGCGCGATTGGAGTGGGCGGTGCGCTGGGGCGAGGATTCTGGGCGCGAGCTGAGCAGCCGGCGCCAGGAAAACCGGTTGTAGAAAAGCTGGTGCTGAGGGACACAATTCAACCGGTGAGCGCGGGGGAGTTGAAGCGGGCGATCGATCAGGCGAAGACGGACGGGGCGGAAGTGCTGATTGTGGAGCTGAACACGCCGGGAGGATTGCTGGATTCGACCCGGGAGATGGTGGGAGCGATGCTGAGCTCGCGGGTTCCCGTGGTGGTGTATGTGGCACCGTCGGGAGCGAGGGCTGGGTCGGCGGGGTTCTTCCTGCTGGAAGCCGCGGATGTGGCAGCCATGGCGCCGGGGACAAATGCGGGAGCGGCGCATCCTGTGATGGAACTCGGCGGCCAGCCCGACGCGGTGATGAGCCAGAAGATTGAAAATGACACTGAGGCGTTTTTGCGGTCGTTTACCGCCAAGCGCGGACGGAATGCAGAGGCGGCGGAGGCCGCGGTGCATTCGTCGCACTCCTACACGGCAGAAGAGGCGCTGGATCAGCATTTGATCGACCTGATCGAGCCGAGCGAGGGGCAACTGCTGGCGGCTCTTGATGGGAGGACGGTGACGCGCATGGATGGAGCGAAGGCAACGCTGCATACCAGCGGGGCGCGCATGGTGGAGGTGAAGCCTACCATGCGGGAAGAGTTGCTGAGCTGGCTTGTGGATCCGGACATTGCGATTCTGCTCGGGATTGGCGGGGCACTGCTGATTTATCTGGAGTTCAATACGCCGGGGACGGTGGTTCCAGGGGCGCTGGGCACACTGTTGGTGTTGCTGGCGGTCTTTGGGCTGGGGCTTTTGCCGATCCGGTTTACCGCGGTACTGCTGCTGGTGGCGGCGCTGGGACTGATGGTGCTGGAGGCGAAGGTTGGCGGGCACGGGGCGCTGGCAATCGCCGGGATTGTGTGCCTTGCATTTGGAATGCTAACGCTGGTGGCCGCGCCGGTGCCGGAGCTGGAGATAAGCCCGGCGGTGGCGATGGGGGTGAGCCTGGCGTTTGGCGCGATCACGGTGATGCTGGTGAGGCTGGCTCTGAAAGCGCGGCGGATGAAGGCGCGGATCGGGGCGGATGCGCTGGTGGGCGCGCGGGCAACGGCGATGGAGGAACTGACGCCGGAAGGACATGTGCTGGTGGAGGGGGAGATCTGGCGTGCGACGGCCGGGGAGAGCGTGGAGAAGGGCGCGCGGCTGCGCGTGACGGGCCACGAAGCGTATCTGCTGAGAGTGGAACGGAGCTAGGCATGGATAGACGGGAGCGCGGAAATACGGGCTCGCACGGCTGGAGTACAATCCGCAGTGAATGGGGGTACGAATCATGTTAGTGCCTGGGCTGGTTGCAATTGGAATTGTCGTTCTTTACCTACTGAACTCGATCAAGATTCTGCGCGAGTATGAGCGCGCCGTTGTCTTTACGCTGGGCCGTGTTGGCGGGGGAGCCAAGGGGCCCGGCCTCATCTTTGTTTTCCGGCCGATTCAACAGATGGTTCGGATCTCGCTGCGCCAGGATGTGCTTGAGGTTCCACCGCAGGATGTGATCACGCGCGACAACGTTACGATCAAGGTGAATGCGGTGGTGACGCTGTATGTGGTCGATCCGAACGCAGCGGCGATCAAAGTGGCCAACTACGTCTACCAGACTTCGCAGTTTGCGCAGACCACGTTGAGGTCGGTGCTTGGCGAGGTGGAAT
>CAYWSR010000077.1:0-18840 GCA_964460385.1 uncultured Occallatibacter sp.
CGAAGACCTCGGTCACTCGTCCCCGGGGTACACCCCCCACCCCCAACGCTGCGTCAAAACTGATCGATCCCGTCGATATCACCGAAATCGGAAGCAACGCCTCCTTCGATCCCAGGCGAACGATCGACCCTTTGCCAAACTGCTTTTCAATCTGTGCCAGTGCTAGTTCTACAGCTTTCGTGCGTTCGTCGGCGATAGCCATTGGATGGCGCTCCTTAAACATGCGCTCCATCCGCGTGTTTTCAAGAATCACCACATTTGGTAACACTTCTGCACGCTGGACAGATTTGCATTTCGATGGGATTGTAGCAGGGCTGGAGAATCAAAGACAGGAAAAAGAGCGAAGAAAAGGTGAAACTTATGGTTCGTCCGCAAGTGATTGATTTTTAAACTCTTCCTGCGGCTAATCTCCTCAGTTCCGCGCGGTTTGCTGCTCTTTCCCGCTCGGTTACACAGTATACGCCCCAATGCGCGTCTCCAGGCTAGTCAGCGCATCACAGGCCCGATCCAGCTCCTCATAGGCAGTATCGTTGTTCTTCCGGAAAGCTCGAAACGCCTCTTCGCTCTCCCAGCGGTCAATCGTCATATACCCGCCCGGAACGTACGCATCCTTGAGCAACTCGGTCCCTATGTAGCTCGCCGATCCGCGAAAAAGCTTCGCCCAGACGCCCTCCGGTCCGTAGGCAGCCTCAAAGGCCGACACCTTCTCCTCTGCAATCTCAAATTGCCAGACAACAACAAACATGGCGGCCTCGTCTGCTGGCCATATGGTAGCGCATGAACCGCCATCCCTCCGACGATCGAGTACTACCGCCGCGGCGCTCTCAGAACTCGGAACTTGCCGCGCACGCCCGCTCCCGTAGAATTGCCTTGCACTCGGAGGGGACCATGAAGAGACGTCAGTTTCTTGCGGCATCGCTTGCAGCTTCAACCGTAGGCATTGCCGGAAAACTCACTGCGGAAACTGCCCCCGCCCCTTCCCGCGACTACTACCAGCTCCGCCGCTACAGCCTTTTGAACGGCCCGCAGCTCAAACTCACTGAAAGCTACTTCTCCGACGCGCTCATTCCCGCCCTCGGCCGCCTCGGCATGGGGCCCGTCGGCGCGCTCAAGCTCGACATCGGCCCGGAAACTCCCTCCTATCTTCTCATCATTCCATCCGCCAACCTAGCCGATCTTGCCGAACTCGATCTGCGCCTCGCCAAGGATTCCGAATTCCTCCGCACCGCCGAGCCCTTCTGGAACGCCACCAATGCCGCGCCCGCATTTATCCGCATCGAATGCTGGCTTCTGAAGGCTTTTGAAGGCTGGCCCAGGCTCACTCCTCCGCCCTCCGCCGCCACCAAGGCAAAGCGCATCTTCCAGCTCCGCACTTACGAGAGCCCAAGCAACGGCGAACACGTCCGCAAAGTCGAGATGTTCCACGCCGGCGAGTTCGACATCTTCCTCAAGGCAGGCTTTCACCCCGTTTTCTTCGGCGACGGCCTCATCGGCTCCCGCCTGCCCCACCTCACTTACATGCTCAGCTTCGCCGACATGACCGAACTTGAAGCCAAGTGGGACGTCTTCCGCGACGATCCGGTTTGGAAGAAGCTCTCCGCCGATCCCCGCTACGCATTCGACCAGATCGTCAACAACATCACCAACGTGATCCTGAGCCCTCTGACCTGCTCGCAGATATAAGGCCCACTACGCCGCATTAAGTCCCCGGAACCGGAACGGAGGGCACAAGCCGGCGTCTCGCATTTGACATATATATCTATTAGTCATATATCTATTAGAATGATGGCAAGACGCTCAAGTTCCAGCATGGAAATCCTCCTCGGCCTCCTGGCTATCGAGCCGATGTCCGGCTACGACCTCGGACTGACCATTCGCGCATCGGTCGGCCACATCTGGAACGAGAGCTACGGCCAGATCTATCCCAACCTCAAGAGGCTTGCGGCCGAAGGCTTCGTCACCGCGAAGACCGAGCGGCAAAAGGGCAAGCCGGACCGGCACATCTACTCCATCACAGAGAAAGGCCGCGAACGCCTGGTCAAGTGGCTCGAAGTCCAGCCGCAGCCTGAGATTCCACGGAACGAATTCCTGCTCAAGCTGTTCTTCGGCGATCGGATTCCTACGGAGATTCTGATTGGCTGGGTCGAGCGCATGATCGAATCCGAGTCCGGGGTCCTGCGCGAGTTGATGCGCGTGGAGCGCGACGAGATCGCGCAAAACCAGCACTATCCCGGCGCGCCCTATTGGAAGATGGCGGCGCGCTTTGGGCAGATGGAATTGAAGGCGCACCTGCGCTGGGCACAAGAGACGCTTGAGGAATTGCACAAAATCGCCGACAACCAGCGGAGCGAAAACGAGCCTCGCAAGGAGAAGAAACATGCATGCAAATGACGTGATCGCAACAACGACTCCGGACCTCCGCCAAAGACCACAATGGATTGCATCCTGGCGATGGCTGGTTGGATTCCTGCTTATTGGCACAGGCGTGGTGGCCATGGGTTTCTTAGCCCAGCATGCGCCGGCGGGAGGAGTTGGTGGCGCTGCTCCAGGCCAGCTTGCCAGCCACAGTCAGGCCATTCCGATTTATCTCACCGTTGGTCTCATGGATTGGGCCCTGCTCTATTTCTGCTGGTCTGCGGTGCATCACAACGGCGGCAATTTGCGAACCCTTTCCGGCGGTCGCTGGACTTCCAGGAAAGACTTAGTCGCGGACCTTACTATTGCGCTCCCGTTCTGGGTCCTATGGGAGGCGACGGCGTACGGTGTTCACTGGCTGCTTGCGCTCGGCGCGCAAGGTTCGAGCGCCGCGAAAACCGTCGACAGCCTCCTGCCGCAGAGCTTGCTCGAGATCGTGGTCTGGATCGGCGTCTCAATCACCGCCGGCATCTGCGAGGAACTTGCCTTTCGCGGCTTCCTTCAACGGCAGTTCCATGCCCTCACCGGAAGCATCGTACTAGCCGTGCTCGCCCAGGGGTTGGTCTTCGGCCTCTTCCACGCCTACCAGGGCTGGCGGAACGTCGCGGTCATCAGCGTGCTCGGCGCTCTCTACGGCGCACTCGCCGCCTGGCGCGGAAATCTGCGCGTGAACATCATGACCCACGCCTGGGGCGACGTTTGGGAAGGCTGGCTAAAGTTCGTGGTTTGGCGCTGAGTCGGGGCATCTCCGGCCCTGATCCCTTTCGCGCTTTGACCCGCGAATGCGGCCACATCCGCACTATAATCGCCCCATGTCTTTCCTCGCGGATCCAAAGCGGCGTTCCATCGCCCTGTTGGGCGGCGGGGTACTGCTTATTGTCGCCATTCTCGGCGCGCTTCAGGCCTTCAACACCTCGCATGTCGGCTTTCTCAATCCAGAGACTTCGGGAGAAACCCTGGCCTTCACGGCACTCACCGTGCTTGTCTTTCTTCTCCTTATGGTCCTCTCGATGCTCCTGCTTAGGAACATCCTCCGCATCTACGCCAGCCAGAGCAGCAGCGCTCTCGGTTCCCGCCTCCGCTCCCGCATGGTTCTGGGCGCCATCATCATCGCGCTCATGCCGGCGGTCTTTATGTTCCTGTTTAGCTTCATGGTTCTCAACCGCGCCATCGACCGCTGGTTTTCGCCCAACACTTCCGAACTTCACGAAGACTCTACGCGTGTCGTCCTTGAGCTGGCCCAGTACGTCACAAGTAATGCTCGCGTCGAAGCAGCCTCCATCGCCGCCTCCGGAGCCACCGATAAAGCTCCTTCCGACCTCCAGGACGTACTCGTTGCTCACCGCATCACGCTCGCAGGGGGATTTGCAGTGGTCTATAGCAAGGACCTCAAGGTACTCTCCTCCTTCCAGACACCGCCTGAGTCCAGTCAGGCGAGCCCTGTCTCCTGGCTTCCCATCAAAGCCGACGATGCGGAGCACGCAGTGGAGGTTCCACTCCGCGGCCCACTCACAGCCAACATACTGGGGGCCGCGCAGCGCAACGATGAACCGATTTTGAGAATCGGGAACGATGAGTACGCCATTGCCATGGCCGTCACGCCCACGGGCGACGCCGTCGTTGTCGGTCTGCCTATGCCCCGAGGCCTGAGCCAGACCACCATTCGAATTCAGAATGGCGCTGAGGAGTATTGGCGACTCTTCCGCACCCGCCACCGCATCCGAGACACCTTCGTCCTCCTGCTCCTTCTCATCACCGTCTTCGTCTTCTTTTCCAGCGTCTGGCTTGCTCTTTTTCTTTCCAAACAGATCACGCGCCCTGTCGAGGCGATTGCCGACGCCATGGACGAGATCGCTGCCGGCAAGTATGAGCAACGCATCGGCCCCATCGCTACCGGCGAAATGGGCGACCTCGTCCGCTCCTTCAACCACATGGCCGCGGACCTTGAAACGAGCCGCTACCTTGCGGAAAGCTCCTCTGCGCAACTCACCGCCGCGAACCAGGCAATCGAAGAGCGCCGCCGAGAACTCGAGACCATCGTTGAAACCATTCCTTCCGGCGTCGTCACTCTCGATAGTGCCGGGAGCATTCTCCAATGCAACCGCGCCTTCGCCTTGCTCATGGGCCGCCGCGACAACGAGAACCTCACCGGCCTGCGCATCGACGCGCTCCTGCCAGCCGACTCCACGGACGATCTCACCGGCGTCATCCGCCGGGGACAGCGCATGGGCGCAGCATCCACTGAGATTGAACTCCCCTGGCGCGGGCGCACCATCCATCTCGCCGTCACCAGTGCCCGCCTTGAACTCGCACATGGGCTCGCCGGCACTGTCCTCGTCGTCGAAGACATGACCGAGCTTCTCCGCGCTCAGCGCCAGCTTGCCTGGAAGGAAGTTGCCCAGCGCGTCGCTCACGAAATCAAGAATCCTCTCACCCCCATCGCCCTGTCCGCCGAGCGCATCGCCCGCCACCTCGATCGCGGCATCGCCGATTCCCCGCAGATCATTCGCAAGTGCAGCGCGGTGATTCTCGGCTGCGTCGGCACCCTCCGCACCCTGGTTGACCAGTTCTCCGCACTCGCCCAGTTCCCAGCACTCGAGCCGCGCGCCTGCGACCTGAACAAAGTCGCTGAAGAAGCCCTTGCTCTCTTCGCCGGCCGTCTCCAGGGAATCACCGTGCAATGGGATCTGGAGCCCGCGCTGCCCATGGTCATCGCCGACCCTGAGGCTATCCGGCGCGCCCTCGCCAATCTCATCGACAACGCCGCCGAAGCCATGCAGGGCAGCCTGCTCCGCGTTCTCGGCATCCACAGCACAGTCACGGAAGGCGGAGCAGCCGTTGAGGTCACCGTCAGCGACACTGGCCACGGCCTCACCGACGAGATTCGTGAACGCCTCTTCCTGCCCTTCTACTCCACCAAACACCGCGGCACCGGTCTCGGCCTCTCCATCGCCGCTAAAATCGTCCAGGAGCACGGCGGCTCGCTCCGCGCAGAGGGCAACACCCCCAAAGGCGCCCGCTTTCTCATTCGCCTCCCGCTCATGGAAGCCAGCGCTCAGCCGGTTCTTGAAGGCAATGGCGCTGCCGCACTCGAAACATCGGCCTCTGCTGCGATGAAGGGCCTTCCCTCATGAACCACATTCTTGTGGTCGATGACGAAGCAGAGATTCGCTCCTCGCTCGAAGAAATTCTGAACGAGGAAGGCTACGCTGTTGCCACTGCTGCCACCGCGGCTGAAGCGCTCGTCCTTGTCCAGGACGCGCCCTACGACGTGGTTTTACTCGACATCTGGCTCCCCGACCGCGACGGACTCGACGTCCTCGCCGACATCCACGGCCTCGCCACGGAGATGCGTCCTGAGGTCGTCATCATCAGCGGCCACGGCACCATCGAGGCCGCCGTCAAAGCCACCAAGCTCGGCGCCTACGACTTTCTCGAAAAGCCCCTCTCTATTGACCGCACCCTTATCGTACTCAAGAACGCCATCGAGGCCCGCCGTCTCCGCACCGAGAACCTCGAATTCAAGCGCCAGTTCAGCGTCAGCTCCGTGCTCACCGGCGAAAGCGTCCCTGCCAAGGCCCTCCGCCAGCAGATCCGGCTCATGGCTCCCACCAACGGCCGCGTCCTCATCTACGGCGAGTCCGGTACCGGCAAAGAGCTCATTGCCCGCGCCATTCATGCTGAGAGCCTTCGCCGCGACCGCGTCTTCGTCGAGCTCAACTGCGCCGCCATTCCTGAAGCTCACATCGAAGCCGAACTCTTCGGCTATCGCCACGGAGCGCAACCCGGCGGGCCCACCGAGCAGCGCGGCACACTCGAGCGCGCGGATGGCGGCACGCTTTTCCTCGACGAAGTCGGCGACATGAGCCTCAAAACACAGGCCAAGGTCCTGAGCGCCCTCGACGATCAGCTCTTCACTCCCGTCGGCGGCACTCAGCCCCTGCGCGTCGACGCTCGCCTCATCGCCTCCACCAACAAGGATCTCGAAGAGGAGATCGCCAAAGGCAACTTCCGCGAAGACCTCTTCTACCGCCTCAACGTCGTCCCATTTGTCGTGCCGCCGCTCCGTGAGCGCAAACAGGACATCCCGCTGCTCGCCCGCGAATTCCTCGCCGAGTTCGGAATGCAGTACGGCCGCCCCCGCGTCGAGATCGGCGAAGAAGCCCTTGAAGCGCTCGCTCAATATCAGTGGCCGGGAAACGTCAGAGAGCTCAAAAACGTCATCGAGCGGGTGCTCATTCTTAATCCCCGCGTTCTCCGCATCGAACGCAAGCACCTGCCGCCGCTCGTCCACAAATCCGGCTCCCGCTCCAGCGAGGATTTCTCTACCCTCCAGCAGGCCCGCGATGCCTACGAGCGCGAGTACATCCTAAAAAAGATTGAAGAAGCGCGCAACAACATCAGCCACGCCGCCGAGCTGCTCGGCCTAGAGCGCAGCCACCTCTACCGTAAGATGAAAGCCCTCGGCATCAGCGTGCGGGAGTAGCGGGCGGTCGCCTGGCTTGAGGTGGGAGTGGTAATGGCATTGGGATCAAAGTGGGCATATCCCACTTGACTTGAATTCCTACTCGGAGTAACATCCCACTATGGCAACCCCCACGATCATCCGAAACTCCGAATTCGAACTCGTCTCGGAATTCGCCCAGCCCGACGCGAAAAAGCGCCTCTCGCTGGGAGAGGCGCTTCGCGGAGCCACGGCCTACAACATCTATCGCAATTCTTTGGGCCAGCTGATCCTCGACCCGGTAAAGGCAGTCCCCGCCTCTGAGATGTGGCTCTACGAAAGCGCCGAGGCGCTCGCCAGCGTGAAGCAGGGACTCCGGGAGTCGGCCGAACGCAAGATTATCGATCGCGGCTCGTTCGCCAAATACGCCGAAGAATAGGCTTACGATTATAGATAGGAAACAAAGATGGGTAGAAGTCAAGACATAGATAGAAAGAGGCTTTTGAATGGTGCGGAAGATCGTCTTCACGCAGGCGGCAGACGCGCAAATGACTGCTCTGGAAAAGACACCATCGAGGTCCGCGCTCCTGAAGCAGGTTCGCAAGGCTCTTGGGTACTTGGAAATCGATCCGCACCATCCCGGCCTTCAGACGCACGAGTTCACTTCGCTCTCAGGGGCTCACGGCGAAAAGGTCTTCGAGGCCTACGCGCAAAACAACACCCCTGGCGCGTATCGAATCTTCTGGCACTACGGCCCGGACGAATTCAAGGGCAAGAAGCGGGTCTCTGTTATTACCATCCTTGCGATCACACCCCATCCATAGCAGAAAGCGAAACAACCGTCGCTGTCCAGAACCGTACACCCACTTGCGAAAGTGGACACCGTGGCCTCTGCCCAGAATGAATCGAACGCAGCCATCCCCTTCTGCATGAGGCTCTTGAGGGGCGCGGAGATCGCCGAACTCTGGCCCCTGAATTGCTCCCTGCCTTGCCACAAGCACCACCTCAGGAGGACATCGATGGCATATTTCGAGCGGGTTCGCGACGTAGTTTCCGTTCCCTTCAGTCCCGATGTCATCCAGCAGCGGACCGCCGCGGGCTGGCAAATGGTTTCCATCGAGTGGCGGCGTGAGCTGCCCGACTCTGAAACCCCATCCGAGGGCGCATTCGACGAGGACATCCCCTACGGCCTCCGCGTCTCCGACGACTGCCGGCGCCTCGAAGTCCATCCCGCCGAGCACCAGATCCTGATGCTTATGATGGAACTGCTGGTCCAGGACTTCAGCTACTCAGCCATCGTCAGCGATCTGAACGAGAAGGGCTTCCGCCAGCGCGACGGCCGTCCCTGGAGCCGCATTGCCGTCTTCAACATGATTCCTCGCCTCATTGAAGTCGGCCCCCGCTTCTTCAGCTCCGACGAGTGGGAGAAGCGCCGCCAGCGGTTCTCTAAAGCAAAAGCCCCAGATGCGTTCTGAGGGCTTGCCCTCCCCGTCTCACTTCAGCAGCGGTCCCAGCGAGCCCGGGTTGTCCCCTTGCCGCGGATCCACCTGAAAATCCCACACCGACTGGTTGATGTCCGAGGGAGAGATGATCTCCACCAGCGCATACTCTCCAATCGTCAGCGTCTGCGCCGGCGTGATCTTCATCCAGTGCTTGCCCGGCAGCACTTCGGCCTTGGCCGGAATCACATCCTCGTCCTGCGTCACTGTTCCGGTTGGGCTCATGTGAATGGCCCCGACAATCCGCACCGTGTTCCGCTCATCCACCCGCACAATGGCGAATCCCGAGCTTGGCGAATGCGCCCCGTGCTTGCGCCCCGCGATCTCCTTCGCGCCTCCCGTATTCACCGTCAGCGGATGCGAAAGCACCGGCTCCGTGTCGTTGCTTACGTTCAGCGAAAGGTAGATCGCCGGATCGTTCACGTGCAGGTGAACCTTCGCATGCGCCCCCTCCAGCTCGAGCATCGCCTTCGACCCCGCCAGCGGGTTCAGCGTGCTCAGCCCGTGTTTGGTCTTCGCGTTGGCGGTCATCTCGCTCGGCAGCAGCTCCACCAGCTCCGGCGTTCCCTGATAGGTGTCCAGCGCAAACACCCCATCCTCGTCCGGCAGCTCCAGCCCCTTTGACACTTCGGGACGGCTCACTCTGAGCTCCTCGCGTTCCGCGGCCTCTTCCTTGTCGATGCTTTCCGCCTCCTTCATGGCCGGCGAGACGTCCTCTGCGGGCTGGCTGGCGTGGTCGCGCTCCCACTTCCGTGTCGCCTCCCAATCCACCAGATCGGCAGGCAGCTCCTCCCATTCGCCACCTCGCTCGATGGAGATGTAGCGGACGCGGTCTCCGACCACCTCATACTTGCGAACAATCTGGTAGGTCCCGTCTTTGAGGATGAGGCGATGGTTGCTGGCCATGCCGGGGACGTCGGGTTTAACCGCGAGCGGCTTCTGCGCAATGAGCGGGCTAGCCGCCGCAAGAAGAGCGATAGCGGCCACAAAGGCCGGCAAAAGCCGACGTAGATGAAGCAACGAACTCATTTGACTGGGTTTTTCCCCATGCGCACCAGTTTAGACGAGCCGTGCGGCCCGTCGTTTGCTGTTCCGCCTTTGGCCTGCAGCCCGAATGAATGCAACCAAAACTGCGGCCCAGAAGTCCAATTCTGTGTATCCTCAGATAAGGAGAGGAAACGCGTTGCCAGGATTGAGTACAAATTGGGGCACAAAACGCCGCGCTGGAGTCAACGCGCTGCCGGCTGTGACCCTTGTGTGCCTGATTCTGCTTGCGTTACTGGCTGTGGCGCAAGTTACGCACCTGCACGCATCCGAAAGCGACGCGGACCACTGCCCACTCTGCATCATGATGCACTCAGCCGCGCCGGTAACAGTGGCCGCTGCTGTTGTGGTGCTGGTCCAAATCGGGAGGCAATCTCTTCCGGTGGAAGAGCGCAGGGCTGTGCGGTACTGGCATCCCACGCTCCACATCCGTCCTCCGCCGACTGGCCTTTAGGGATAACTTCCGATTCTCCGGCTCCGCCTCTTCGATATGTCCCTTCCGCCCCTTCTGAAAAACGGGTGGACTGAGGCGCATTTCCGCTAGGCTGGAACGCCGGAATCCAAGTAAACCCAATCCACTGAAGATGCCGCTGTTTGGACGCGGCGTGAATCATTGGACCTTTCAGCCATCATTTGGAGGCCTTCCCATGCCGTCAATTCGCGGCACGTTCTTTCGTATTCTTCCCCTTGGAGTTTTGTTTATTGCGGCGTTAAGCGCGCAGGCGCAAAATGCCGGCTCAGTCACCGGCACCGTCAGCGATCCGTCCGGCGCAGTCGTTCCCGGCGCGACGGTAAACCTGAGCAATTCAGCCAGCGGACTCACCCGAAGCACAATCACGGACGACCAGGGTCACTTTGCGTTCACGAATGTTCCTTTCAACCCCTACAAGCTGGCCGTCACCGCCAACGGATTCGGCGTCCTGAGACAGACCTTCGAGATCCGCTCTATGGTAGGCGTGACTCTCAAGCTGGCCCTGCAGGTCGCCGCCGCCGATTCCACCGTCACCGTGGAAGCGCAGGGCGAACTCCTGGAGACAGACCCGACCTTCCACACCGATGTAGACCGCGATCTCTTCATCAAGGTGCCCATGGAGAGCGAGTCATCGTCGTTGAGCTCGCTCGTTCAGGCAACGACTCCGGGCGTTTCTGCCGACTCCAACGGCCTCTTCCACGGGCTCGGCGACCACGCGTCGAATTCATTTTCTGTCGATGGCCAGTCGATCACCGACCAGCAGAGCAAGGTCTTCTCCAACCAGATCCCGTCCAACTCAATTCAGTCCATCGAAGTCATCAGCGGTGCGCCCCCAGCCGAATACGGCGGAAAAACCAGCCTGGTCATTGTTGCCACTACACGCTCGGGCTTGGGTCTTTCGCGTCCGACCGGCAGCATCAACACCTCGTACGGTGCCTTCGGATCCGCGACAGCCAGCTTCGATCTTGCATTTGGCGGCAAGAACTGGGGCAACTTCGTTGAAGCCGACGGCCTCAACACCGGCCGTTTCCTTGATCCTCCTGAGTTCGCCGTCTTCCACGACAAGGGAAACGAGCAGAACACCTTCGATCGAGTCGACTACTCGTTCAATCAATCCAACTCTGTCCACCTCGATTTCAACTACAGCCGCTCCTGGTTCCAGACACCCAACTCATACGACAATCTGAACATTGTCAACGTCGTTTCCGGCGGCGCAACAAGCAGCCCTGTCTTTGCCACGATCGGAGACGCGGACCAGCACTCCAAGATCGGCACCATTAATATCTCTCCGACCTTCACACGCATCATCAACGACAACGCCGTCCTCAATTTTGGCGCATTTGTCCGCCGCGACAACTACCAATACTTCCCCAGTGAGAATCCTCTCGCTGACCTCGGCCCTCCGACTCTCCAAACCTCATCGATCGCCCAGGAGCGTACCCTCACCAACGCCGCTGTTCACTCCGACTTCTCTTACGCCAAACGGATACATACATTCAAGGCTGGAGCCCAGTACGGCCAGACCTTCCTCAACGAAAACGACAGCCTCGGCGTTGTTGATGCCACCTACAATGCTCCTTGCATGGACGTGAACGGCAATCCACTCGCCGGCTACTCCGGTCCCACTGGCTGCGACGGCGTCGACTCCCTCGTCAATCCCAACTACAAAGCCGTCCTCGCCCCCTACGATCTGACGCGCGGCGGCAGCTATTACCTCTACACCGGCCATACTGACGTGAAGGAACTCGGCCTGTTCATCGAGGATCAGATCAAGGTGAAGAATTGGCTTTTCAATCTGGGCCTTCGCGAGGACGTGTATAACGGGCTTACGGACGCCAACCAGACGCAGCCCCGTGTTGGTATTGCGTATAACATCAAGCCTTCGGGCACTGTCCTGCGCGTCAGCTACGCTCGAACCCTTGAAACCCCTTTCAACGAAAACCTGATCCTCTCCAGCGAAGGCTGCTCCAACGCCGTTCTCGCACCTCTACTCAACTGCACCTCGGGCGTTTCCACCGCCGAGGCCCCCGGCTTCCGTAACGAATTCCATGCCGGATTCCAGCAGGCATTCGGCAAGCGTGCCGTTGTTAGCGGTGAATACATCTGGAAGTACACCCATAACGCCTTCGACTTCAGCGTGCTGGGCAATACCCCCATTACCTTCCCCATCGACTGGCACAACTCCAAGATCCCGGGCTACGCCCTTCACGTCGAGATTCCCGAGTTCCACAACGTGAGCGCCTACGTGGTCATGTCCTCGGTCGCTGCCCGCTTCTATCCGCCCCAGGTCGCGGGAGCCGGCGCCACTGTTGGCCAAACCGGCCTTCCCTTCCGCATTGACCACGACGAGAAGTTCAACCAGGACTCCCACCTCCAATACACGGTTCCTGGATCAAAGGGGCTTGGCGGTCTTTGGGGAGGCTTCAACTGGCGCTACGACTCAGGTCAGGTTGCCGGCTCCACTCCCTGCTACGGCCTGGCCGACCCCAACACGCCTTGCGCCAACAGCTCCACCACCCTCAACGGCCAGCCAGCGATTGCCATGGTTGATACGAACCTTCCCGGCACCGTCAACCCGGTTACTGGCCAGACGACTTACCTGCCCCTCACCGCGGACCAGGAGTTCCAGGCGGGCTTCGCCTGCAACGGAGTAAAGGCTACGCCCACACAAGCGTTGCCCTCGATCTGCCCGGCTTCGGCGTTCACCTCGAACCTGATTAGCATCCCGGCGCCAGGCACGGGGGACAACGACCACAACCCCCAGCGCATTTCTCCCCGCAACCTCTTCGACGCCTCGATCGGAAAGAACAATATCTTCCACAAGGAACGGTATAAGGTCGATCTCGACCTGACCGCTATCAACGTGACCAACAAGTACGCCCTTTACAACTTCCTTTCCACCTTCAGCGGAACCCACTATGTAACCCCGCGGGCGCTTACCGCAAAAGTTACATTGAACTTTTAGCTGCGTCTCACCGTAAAGCCTCATGTCGGCAGGCCGTGAGGTTGACGCCTCCCTGCCCTACGCCGAGAATGGTTGCGGACTTTTTCGCGGTCTCTGACTGCCTCCGAATTCCGCAATTCGATCTGAAAAGGAGATTCATGAGCTTACGTACCCGCAATCTGTCTTTTTTTTCGGCAGTCGCCGCCCTCGCCCTTGCCGCTTCACCCGTGCCGGGCCTGCCGCAGGCTGCAGCGCCCGCCGCTGCCAATACGCCGGTCATCGTTGCCAAGTTCACTAAGCTGGTCTCCACCAAGAACCTCAAGACCGGGGATGTTATCGATGCCAAGACTCTGAAGCCCGTCAAGCTCACCGACGGCACTGAGATCCCCAAGGGCTCCACCCTCATCGCCAAGGTCAGTGTCGTCAAGTCCAAGGCGGAAAACAACGGGAACTCCGTCCTTGCCTTCCGCATCGACAACGCCGAGCTCAAGGGCGGCCAGCTGGTTCCAATCCATGGCATGGTGGTCGCAATCGGCCCAAGTCTTGCCCCCAAGTCGGGCCTCGGAGCAGGCTCCGTCATGGGCCGCGGCGGTTATGGTAGCGGAGACCCCTCTGGCGGCGGCGGCGGTGGACTCGATCCCAACGCTGGCCTCGGCAAAGCCGGAGCCATGGATGAAACCAACATCCCCATCGGCAGCACCCTGGAAGGCGTTGCTCTTGGAACCCACAAGGACGCTGATTGGACCACCCCGCTGGAGGGTTTCAAGCGGGACATCCAACTCGACGACGACGTTCTCATCAAGGTGCAGCTGAAGTAGACCCGGCTTCTGGCCGGCCGTTTACCCCCGGCCATCAGAACCCAGCAGGATGAAAGGCAGGCGCGAGCCTGCCTTTCATCTTTTCTCTTCAATCTCAGTTAACTTGCCTTCGCCCATACCAGCGCGCTTTGGTAGGCCTGAAACACTGAGTCCCCAAAGCACGAGAAGATCACCTTCTCCATCGCCGGGTTCGTGCTCAGCTCCGCCAGCGTCTCCCGCACCGCAATCTCCACCGCCCTCTCCACCGGAAAGTGATAGATTCCGCAACTGATCGCCGGGAATGCAATCGTTCTCACACCGTGCTCCCGCGCCAGCGCAAAGCAGCTCCTGTAGCAGTTCGCCAACAACTTCGGCTCGTTGTGGTCGCCGCCATTCCACACCGGCCCCACTGTATGAATCACATGCAGCACCGGCAGCCTGTATCCCTTCGTGATCTTCGCCTGCCCCGTCTTGCAACCGCCCAGTTGCCTGCACTCGGCCAGCAACTCCGGACCCGCTGCACGATGGATGGCCCCGTCCACGCCGCCCCCACCAAGCAGAGAGCTATTCGCCGCATTCACGATCGCGTCGGCAGCCACGGACGTAATATCCGTCTGCCTCACCTCAATTCTGTTACCCATGAGCGTCATCCCGGCCTTCAGTGAAACAAGAGTAGGTTTCTTCCGAAACCGCAGCATTCAAGTCGACCTGACCAACATACAAGGTCTCGACAAGCAGGTCTTCGTCCATCGGGTGGAGAACTGGGCCCCAATGACGGGTCTTCGTCGTTGGGGTGGAGCAGAGAGCGGCGACCCGTCTACGAAGCTATCCAGAGCACACTTGCTCTGATTTCGCTCGAGATTTCCACTGTCTCAGTTCCCGTTCAATCCTGACATTCCGTCCTGCGCAACACTTCCCGGCTTCAATTTTCGCGCTCAAATCGATGAATTCCAACTCATTGTGATACGCCTCACGCGCGTCACCGGATTGCCGCAGTTTTCTGTTCCTTTTCAGCCTGCACTTCTGCCATACTTGATTGTGCCCACCAGGTACGTCCAATCCCAACAATCCAAAAATGAGGTTGCACCGATGTCGGCAAAGTATGTCTTTGTGACGGGCGGAGTTGTGTCCAGTTTAGGCAAGGGCCTGGCCGCTGCTTCGATCGGCTGCCTGCTCGAAAGCCGCGGTCTCCGCGTCAACATGATGAAGTTCGACCCCTACCTCAACGTCGACCCCGGCACCATGTCCCCATTCCAGCACGGCGAAGTCTTTGTCACCGACGACGGCGCCGAAACCGACCTCGATCTCGGCCACTACGAGCGCTTCACCCATGCCCCGCTATCCCGCGACAACAACCTCACCACTGGCCGCATCTACGAGCAGATCATCCTCAAAGAACGTCGCGGCGATTACCTCGGAAAAACTGTCCAGGTGATCCCCCATGTAACCAACGAGATCAAAAACGCCATGCGCAAGGTCTCGTCGAACGGCGCTGACGTCACCATTGTCGAAATCGGCGGCACCGTCGGCGACATCGAGTCCCTCCCGTTTCTCGAAGCGATCCGCCAGATGCGTCAAGAACTTGGACGCGAGAACACCGTTTTTGTACACCTCACCCTCGTCCCCTGGATCGCTGCAGCGCAGGAGCTCAAGACAAAGCCCACCCAACATTCGGTCAAGGAACTGCTCTCCATCGGCATCCAGGCCGATGTCCTGCTCTGCCGCTGCGACCGCAACCTCAGCCGCGAGATGAAGCAGAAGATAGCCGCCTTTTGCAATGTGGAAGAGCGCGCCGTTGTGGCCGCCAAAGACGTTCCCTCCATCTACGAAGTCCCTCTCGGCTTCGCGCGCGAAGGTGTCGACGATCTCATTCTCAAGTACTTGCACAAGGAAGCGCCGGAAGCGAACCTCGCCGATTGGCAGTCCCTCGTCGACCGCTGCTACCACCCCAAAGACGAAGTCCACATCGCCATCGTCGGCAAGTACGTCGAATACGAAGACAGCTATAAATCCTTGAAAGAAGCCCTTACCCACGGCGCCATCTCTCAGAATCTAAAGCTGAACGTTACTTGGATCGAAGCCGAGGGCTTGGAATCGAAGACTCCCGGCGACCGAGACTACGAGGCCCAGCTCGAAGGCTTCGACGGCATCCTCGTCCCCGGTGGCTTCGGCAAGCGCGGCATCGAGGGCATGCTGAATGCCATCCGTTACGCCCGCGAGAAGCAGGTCCCCTACTTCGGCATTTGTCTCGGCATGCAGACCGCCTGCATCGAATTTGCCCGCAACGTCTGCGGCCTCAAAGACGCAAATTCTTCCGAATTCGACCCCGCCACCCCCCACCGGGTCATCTACAAGCTCCGCGAACTGCTCGGGGTTGAAGAGATGGGCGGCACCATGCGCCTCGGTGCATGGACCTGCGTCCTCCAGCCCGAATCCCTCGCCTCAACAGCCTACGGCGGAGTCACCGAGATCAGCGAGCGCCACCGCCACCGCTACGAGTTCAACCGCGAGTACGAAGCCCTTCTCACCGGCGGTGGCCTGCGGCTGAGCGGCACCACACCCGACGCCACCTATGTCGAGATTGTCGAGATTCCCGGCCACCCCTACTTTCTCGGCTGCCAGTTCCACCCCGAGTTCAAATCCAAGCCCCTCGAGCCCCATCCGCTCTTCCGCGAGTTCATCATCGCCAGCTACAAAAACCGCTTGGAAACAGCAGAAGAAAAAAAAACAGTGAAAGAGCGAGCGATCCTGTAGGCGACGCCGATGGCAGGCAAGTCCATGTTCGACGACCTTGACGAGCTAGAGAACATTCCCCGGAGCGAAGAGAAGTCATCAGATGACGCTGAGCCGTCCTCATGGTGGATTGGGCGTTGGCACACCTCATAGCAGGAGTCGTTTTCTGTCTACTGTACTTCCCGTTTAAGGGCCATTCCTGGAGCTGGCAACTCGCGATTACTTTGTCCTACGTCGTCTTTATGCTCTGTTGCACCTGTGGATTGGCATTCAAGGATGCAGATGATTTCTTTGGAAACCTTCAGGTTCCCCGCTACATCGCGGCGCTTTTGATCCGCCAGGTTTTCGTCCTGATGTTGATCAGCCTCGCGGCTTACCTGTGGATTCGCTTACAAACAGTCTTGCCCGGATGGGCGACACACGAGGGCCGCAGGATGTCGCTGTGGGATCTCTTAGGGATCGTTCTGGTATATCTGGTGGCTATAAATGAAGCATCTTGGATGGCAGCCAAAATCAAGCAGCGCCTCGGCGAATCTAAGAACTCAGCTTAAGAGAATATCGCGATAGGCAGGGCCAGCGTCCTGTCCCTCACGGCGTAAAAATCCGCTCCGCCAGATCCGGCGCCACCAGCTTGAAATGCAGCACATTCCACGTGTAAATCCGCTGCGCGCCCACCTTCCGCGCACACTTCACCAACAGCGCATCGTAGATCGTGCCTCCGGCTATTCTTAGTTTTGCTGCATCCCGAATTGCTGTTATGTACTCTTCAGGATCGAGCGCAACCACCATCATTCTGCCCGCAATCTGCTCCACCAGCCGAAGCGCGGTCTCTGGCCTTTGTTGTCTATCTCCCTTCACAATCGAGAGGTTGGCGTACGTCTCCGCCAGGCTGTGCGCAGCGCAGGCGCAGTTTTCCCGAGTAGCGGCTACCAGAAGAGGCCGGCTTTCAGCGTGCCTCTCATGATCGATATCGTTCGCCGCGATCAATACAGACGTGTCAAGAAAGACTCTCACCCGCCCGCTCATGGCTCGTCGGAGAGTCCCGCGACAAACCGCATCCTGCGTTCTCTCTGCTCCTGAATCTCCTGATTCACGTCGTCAACCGTGCGCTTGCCGCCGCCGACCAGCACCAGCAGGCCGTCCCGCATCTCCAGGCGCGCTTCCTCCACGGGCGGCTCCATCACCAGACGATCACCGGCGCGCTCCACCCGCAATCGCGATCCCGCCTGCAACCCCATCGCATCCCGCATCTTCTTGGGAATCACGATCCGTCCCGCCTTGTCGATCTCCACAATGGCATTCATCATGTCATTTTACTATAAGAAATGGCATTTCGCGTGAGCTTGTCGGACTCCAGGACCGACCGTCCAAAGTGATGTTGACAATCCTCCAACGCCGGGCCTATCTTTTGCTGGTTTTTGTGAAAGGGAGATCGACCACCATGGCGTACTTCGAACTACAACCCGCAGAAGCAGATCTTCAACAATTGGCGGACAAGTATTGGCAGGAAGCAAGTGAACGTGAACGGCAGCTTGAGAAGGCAGCCTTCGAGGCCGGGCAGGCGATTCGCGAAGGCGACTACTCGCTGCCCAATCTGGAGACCATCGTTCGCTGGAAGTCTGAGCGCGTAGTCCATTATCTGATCGGCAACAGCAATGAAAACCTCAGGAAGGCGCTCTCGCTTGCCGCCGCCCCCGAAACCCCTGTTCGGGATGCGGTCAATGCGCTGACTGGCCTGCGTGGCATCGACCTGCCCATTGCGACTGCCATTCTCTCCACCATCCACCCCGACCGCTATGCCGTCCTGGATTACCGCTCTCTTGAGGCTCTCGGTCATTCCCGGCACGACGTCGACTTCTATGAGAAGTACCTGGGCTTCTTCCGCCATCTCGCCGAGTGCGGAGTCGTCCAACGCCAAACCAATTTGCCCGGAGACACTACCCTCCACACCCTCGAACGCGCCTTCTGGGAGTGGTCCCGCAGCCACGCCAGCGATCGCGTGACCGTCTAGACAGCCTCTTCGCGCCCCTGGCGCGATAGAATCGCCTTCGTGACGAACTCCTTTGAAATCGGCCCGGTCCACGTCGGATCGGGCCAGCTGTTCCTCATCGCCGGTCCATGTGTCATTGAGTCCGAAGCCCATGTCCGGCGCATGGCCGAGACCATCCTGCACATCACCGGCGACCTCGGCATCCCCTACATCTTCAAGGCCAGCTACGACAAGGCGAACCGCACCAGCGTCAAAAGCTTCCGCGGCCCTGGCCTCAAAGAGGGCATTGCGATCCTCGGCCGGCTCGCCAAAGACACCGGCCTCCCCATCCTCACCGACGTCCACGAGCCCGCCCATTGCGACGTCGCTGCAGAGGCAGCCGACGTTCTACAGATTCCCGCCTTCCTGTGCCGCCAGACCGACCTGTTAGTCGCCGCGGGAAAGACTGGCCGCGCCGTCAACATCAAGAAAGGCCAGTTTGTCGCCCCGTGGGATATGACCC